>JAEYON010000150.1 GCA_023411645.1 Bacillota bacterium
TCCTTTTGATATTCATGTTGCAGTTAGCAGACCGCAACACTCATTATATCAAAAGGAGTTTTATTACTCACCGCTAAAGCTTTCCGGAACCCCGCGTCTAACGCGGGGTTTTCTAAATACAAAAAAAAGAGCTCTATTTGAGCTCTTGTCTGTCAATTTTAATTACTTCAATGGTGTCCGTCAATATCTCCTCCACCTTATTCAAGATGCTATCCGCGTACTCCTTCGTTCCCAGCCTGATCTCTCTGGCATTTTTTTGAGCTGCTGCCACGATTTCATTAGCCTGTTCATAAGCCTTCTTCGTTATTTCATGTTCGTCAACCATGGACGCAATATTGTTTTCTGCTTCTTTAATCATATTGCCGGCTTCTTTCTGAGCATCCATCAATATACGCTGCCGTTCCTCTTTGACCCATTTAGCTTGCTTGATATCATCAGGCAGCTTCAATCTGAGTTCCTTAACGATCTCAAGAATTTCTTCCTTGTCCACAAGACATTTACCCGAGAATGGAACACCGACACTTTTCTCGACTAAATCCTCCAACGTTTCGAGTATTGCAAGTATTTCCATGATTTTACCCCCTAAAATGCCTGTCCGCAGGCGAGCTTACTTATAATTCTGTTCTTGATACAATCCGGAACAAGCCCGTCAATATTCCCACCATTCCTGGCAATTTCCCTAACTGCACTTGAGCTTAAATAAGAGTAATTCACACTGGTCATCATAAAAAGAGTTTCCATTTCAGGCTCAAGTTTCTTATTTAAAAGTGCCATCTGGAACTCATATTCAAAATCGGATATTGCCCGCAGGCCTTTTATAACAGTTTTTGCCCCCATTTTTTTAAGAAAATCGGCTAAAAGGCCGTTGAAACCTGTCACAATAATATTTTCGCCGCTCCCTATCGAGCTTTTGATCATATCAATACGTTCCTCTACTGTAAAAACAGGCTTTTTGCTTTCATTGCTGCCAACTGCAACAATCAACTGATCACATATGCATTCAGCCCTGTTGATAACATCAAGGTGGCCGTTTGTTATTGGATCAAAGCTTCCCGGATACACTAAAACCATAGTCTACCGCCTTATCAAATGTACTCCCGCTTTGTTATATACTTACATCGTATCTTCAAGATACAATTGTGAAACTTTATATATTGTTATCATTGTATCACCGTATTTCCTGCTGTCAACCGCTTTCAGGCTTCCGCAGTATTCCGGAAGAATGTCCAAAGCGCTGTGTTCCGCAACAATGATACTATTATCTTTCATTATATCATTTCTTGACATTATTTTTAATGCTTCTTGAATAAAATTTTTATTATATGGAGGATCTAACAAAACCAGATCAAATTTACGGCCATCACGGTTCAATTTTTCAATGCCTTTTCCATAATCCGTACAATAAACCTCTGCAAGATCAGCCAATTTAGTATGTAAAAGGTTGTCTCTGATCACAGCACAGCTTTCTGGACTTTTATCCAGAAATACTGCATTGGCCGCTCCTCGGCTTAACGCTTCAATGCCCAGACTGCCTGTACCCGCAAAAATATCCAGAACATCACCTTCTGATATATGACCGGCAATGATATTGAAAATTGAACCTTTCACCTTGTCGGATGTAGGACGAGTTGCCATTCCTTTTATTGTTTTTAGCTTATGTCCCCGTGCGACTCCCGATATTACTCTAAGTATACCATTCCCTCCCTTATTGTTCCAAATATCTGCTTAATTCAAACTGATTTCGTTCATTGTTCCTATAAACCTCTCCCTCACTACTGCTCCAAGCAATTGGTTTTCAGGCAGGCTCAGCGGCCTGTCCAGTTCCAGAAGTTTGAGCGCCGCTTCCTGAGCCAGCTTTAGTATATCCATATCTTTGTAGAGATTCGCAATTTTCAAATTCGGAATGCCATGCTGCCTTGTTCCGAAGAAATCGCCAGGTCCTCTAAGTTCGAGATCCTTCTCTGAAATAACGAATCCGTCTGAGGTTTTCTCCATTACCTTCATTCTCTCCCGCGACACCTCAGATTTACTGTCGCTGAACAAAACACAGTAGGACTGATGTTCGCCGCGACCGACCCTTCCTCTTAGCTGATGAAGCTGTGCGAGCCCGAACCTTTCAGCATTTTCAACCACCATCAGAGATGCGTTTGGTACGTTTACCCCCACTTCAATAACAGTAGTAGATACTAAAATATCAGTCTCACCATTTACAAAGCCGGTCATGATCTTATTTTTTTCGGAAGCTTTCATCTTTCCATGGATAAGCTCGACCCTAAGATCGCTGAACGTCCTGTTTTTCAGCTCATCAGACAATTCTGCTGCTGCTTTAGCCTCAACGGCTTCAGATTCTTCCACAAGCGGACAGACTATGTATACCTGCCGTCCTTGTGACACCTGCTTCCTGATGAATTTATTAATCCTTTCCCGCATCGTTCCATCAACAGCGTAGGTCAGAACTTTTCTTCTGCCTGGCGGAAGCTCGTCTATGATAGATATCTCCAAATCTCCGTACAATATCAATGCAAGTGTCCTGGGAATAGGTGTTGCAGTCATGACAAGTATATCTGGATTTTCGCCTTTTTGGGACAATCTGTTTCTCTGCCTGACACCAAATCTATGCTGCTCATCTGTCACAACCAGACCCAGATTTCGAAAAACGACCTTATCTTCAAGTAGTGCATGGGTTCCGATCAAAATATCCACATTGCCTTCCAAGACGCTTTGCAGTAGTTCTTTTGATGCCTTCGCCGTTGTGCTGCCGGTAAGCAGTGCTGTTCTAATTCCAAAAGGCTCCAGCAGCGGTTTCACAGAGTGATAATGCTGCTCCGCAAGAATTTCTGTCGGTGCCATGAATGCTCCCTGATATCCACTTTTTACAGCTTTCACCAGAGACATTACCGCAACAATAGTTTTACCTGAACCAACATCCCCCTGGATTAAGCGGTTCATCGCCCTATTACTTTCCATATCCCGTTCAATTTCTGTAAATACCCGAATCTGCGCGTTTGTTAGCTTAAAAGGCAACTGCTTGATAAAATTTCTCACCTCGTCGCGAGCACCGAAGCGTATTCCGGCCGCAAACGATTCATTGGCAGATTTTAAGCTGATCAATCCCAGCTGCAATAACAGCAGTTCCTCAAAAACTAACCGGCGGCGGGCTTTTTGAAATGCCTCATCGCTTTCCGGGTAATGAATATTATGTATTGCAAATCTAGAATCGACTAAATTGTAATTGTCCCTTATCCACTCAGGTAAAAACTCTGTTAAGCTGTCACCCACATAATCCAGAGCATTCCGGATTACTGTTCTAATAGCGTTTTGGGTTAATTTGCCGGTAGCAGGATAGATCGGTACGATTCTGCAGGTATTTGTCTGACCCGCTTCGTCAAGCCTCTCATACACAGGATTCAATACTTCAAAGGTTCTTTTCCTTGTGATGGTTCCATAGAACAGATACTTTTCTCCTGTTTTGAAAAAGTTCTTTAAATAAGGCTGGTTAAACCAGATCGCATTAATCAAACCGGTTTCATCTATAATGCTGACACGGCTGACTACAAGCCCCTTCCTCGGCCTGGATTCCAAGACCTTGGAGGCAATGGTACCTTCAAACGAGCACTGTTCTCCGTCCTGAAGCTGTGCCAGCTTTTTTAACTTGCTTCTGTCCTCATAGTCCCGTGGATAATGGGCTATGACATCCCTCACAGTAAAAATGTCCAGCTTGTGAAAGAGCGCTGCTTTAGCTTCGCCTACGCCTTTTAAATATTGAAGTGGTTTTTGTGACAGCATTTGTGTCGGCTTTTCCGCCGATTCGTGCGCCGGTTTTTGCGCCGGTTCGTTTCGACGTTTCATTGAATTTCTCCAACTCTTATATGTGTTTATATCAGCGAAGTACTGAAGTATCGTTCTACTCTGTCAGGTAGTACAGTCACGATATGTTTGTCAGTGCCGTATTTTTGTGCAGCCATAATTGAAGCCCATATATTCGCGCCTGATGAGGTGCCAACCAGTATACCTTGGGTTCTTGCCAGATCTCTTGCAGTCCTAATCGCATCATCATCAGTAACCTCAATGACTTCATCAACAAGGCTTACATCAAGCACTGCAGGAACAAAACCATCACCAATGCCCTGGATCTTATGTAAGCCAGGTTCATGCCCAAGTAATGCGGAAACATTTTTGGGTTCAACTGCAACAATTCTGACGTCAGGATTGTTCTCCCTCAGGAACTTGCCGACGCCGCCCAATGTCCCTCCGCTTCCGAGACCGGAAACAAAGATATCTACTTTTCCTTGCATCTGATCCCAAATCTCCGGCGCAGTTGAAAGATAGTGGATCCTAGGGTTATCAGGGTTCTCGAATTGTTGGGGAATAAATATTTCGGGATCCTCTAATTTTCTTTTCTCAACCTCTGCAACCGAACCGCCGATGCTTTTTTCAGCCTCAGTCAGCACACACTCCGCTCCCAACGCCTTTATGATCTTTTTTCTTTCTTCGCTCATATTCTCAGGCATAACAATGATCACTTTATACCCCTTTTGAACCCCAACTAATGCAATACCGATGCCCGTATTGCCTGAAGTAGGTTCCATGATCGTCATACCGGGTTTCAAAACTCCTTTAGCCTCAGCCTGCTCGATCATATATTTAGCGACTCTATCTTTAATGCTTCCCCCCGGGTTTAAAAACTCCGCCTTTGCATATATATTAAGCCCGGTAAGCTTTTTTATGCAGATCATAGGAGTGTTTCCTATGATGTCAAGTATACTGTCCGTTGTCATTTTATCGTCCCTTCATTCAATAAAGTATCTTAATATGGCTATATTAGCATGCTTCTTGGAGAAGCAAAATACAATGTTTTAGGAGCATACATAAAAAAGCCGGAGTAACATTTTCTAAAAACCTATTATATATAGGCTTTTGTGCCTCAATTGAGCAGCTTAGCTTTATTTGTCACCTTCGTGCTGTAACCTTCGTACTGTCCCCTTTGTGCTGTAACCTTCGTGCCGTCACCTTAGTACTGTAACCTTCATGCCGTCACCTTAGTACTGTCCCATTTGTGCTGTCACCTTCGTACTGTCACTTTCATGTAATATGCTCTTACTTTTCGACAACTACACCTTTTTTAAGTATTATATTCGCGTAGAGAGCTTTTTCTCCTGTAGCAACTATTGCATATGCTTGCTTCGCTCTTTCATAAAAAGCAAATCTCTCAATGTTCTCAATTTTGTTGTTGACAGGTTCGTGACTATTAATAATTCCCCTATAAATATCCCATATTGGCGTCTCAACCGTATCCCCGGGAACCACCTGCATTAGCGCAACCGGAGCCTCCACATAAGAATCCAGTGGGTAAAACTTCAGTATTGCATCAAGTACATCAGGTACATTGTGTCCATCGCACCTCACCACTCTTTTACCATGGCTTTCGGCTGGGAAATTACCGTCGCTTATCACCAACTCATCACCATGACCCATTTCCATAATGATCTTCAATAATTCGGGGGAAATTATTCTGGGGATACCCTTTAACATTGATTCTGCCTCCTGTTCGTACAACCACATTCATAGGTGTGGATATATATTTAATGTCTCTCAATTCTTTAATTTATATAGTACCACAACTTTAATTTATATAATATCACAACTTTAATTTATATCGAACCTCGACTCATCCATATCATATTTCGACTTGATTTAAAAAAATAATTTGTAAAAAACCTTGCGATTGTTGGCATTTGTGTGTTAGAATAATCATTGCTTTGTGAGATTTTTAGCTCCAATTTAAAGGAGGTGTGATATATGGCAAAATGCGATGTATGCAGCAAGGATACCGTTTACGGCAATAATGTCAGCCACTCGGTCAGAAGGACAAACAGATGCTGGAAACCCAATGTAAAAAGGGTCAGGGTTCTTGATAAAGGAACTCCAAAGACAGTTAATGTATGTTCAAGATGTTTGCGTTCCAATAAGGTTACAAGAGCAGTCTGATTGAATAAAATTAAAATTAACAGAACAGACATAAGCGGACGGTTCTCCTGTATTTCCCCACAGATAATATGGGGAGATGTAAGAGAACCTTTCGCTTGTTCTTTTTTTGCACGTTAAAATTGTCCCATGAAGCATTAGGATGAATTGTGGGGACGGATAAGCCGTGAGAACTGTCCCTCTATTCCAGAGTCAGCCAAATTAAGAACCGTCCCCAAGATAGTAAATACATATTGGCGAGAAAGAAACGTCCCTGCTTGTATTGCTTTTTCAGAACCATGATACTGGCTACTTCATTCTGAGTACTTTCTTTATCAGATTACCAAAAAATCTTGGCATCTTCACCACCATAATTCTCATCGACAGATTCCCCCTTAAAAAGGACTGATAATATTATACTATTCTTTACCGAATTATTGGTGCATGACCATAAAACCGTATTAACCCCATTCTCACTGAATAAATATATATATAACTATTCTGAAGGTTGTGGTAGCAATGAGGATAATAATTTTGACAAATTGCAGAAATAAATTAAAGCAGCTGGCTGTCATAACGTTATTCTGGCTGCTGCTTTTCAATCTTGGAAGCTACATTATCGAAAATGAATTGCTGCTGCATATCACAATCGGCTCTTCATTTGAGTTCTCATACCCATATAACATTACTGTGAAAAATGTATTCGTACAAAACAATGTTGGAGATCAAAATGTTATTTGCTCTTTTTCCCCATCGCGCACTCGCACCGCACAATTCATTAAATATAAATCAATTGACGGAAATATCAGTTTTGATTACCCTTCAGCCTTTGTTATAAGCGAAAAGACTTTTTCAGGCAGCGAAATCCAATATCATATTGATTTTAACGATAATCAAAACATCGTCCATGGCTTTGTGCAGATCTGGACTCTTTCTGAAGACTTGGGGACATTTCTCAAAAAATCAAAGGATACATCCCAAAATATATATAAATACTTCATTTCAAAGCACATTGAGATTAATGATTTGAAAGGGTATTCATGGGATTATTCTGTTGCTGTCGGCGATCAATATTATAAAGGAATGGAGATATTTTTAACGAAAGATGGACGTATGTATCGAATGGGTTACTATCTTCCCGAAGATAATTGGGATGACAAACATTCCAGGCAATTTTGGAAAATGGCAAAATCGCTGAAAGTCATATGAACATCAATATAACATAAGTTAACTGATGCTTCTGTTAGTGTGACCCCTTCTAAGTGAGAACTGTCCTCTCCAGGCCGTATCCAGTCTTAAGAGATAACTCAGGCGTGAACTCAAGTGAGAACTGTCCCCCAGTGTTTTCATTTCCAGTATATCTCTATATTATCACCAGGTAGGATATTATCTGTAAATGCGGCTGGTCGGCCATTTAACTGCAGTACTATGGTTCCTTGTGGCTTCGACAGATCAAAGTTGATATAATTGAAGATATCTACAAAAATATAGTGAGTTCTGTTTGCGTCCATTATAACCGGCTCCCCATTCACAATCACCTCAAAAGAAGGTGAAGAGGGGGACGTTTCTCCCAGAGGGGACGTTTCTCCC
>JAEYON010000110.1 GCA_023411645.1 Bacillota bacterium
TTCCCTCTTCCCCTTTATAAACATACAGATTACCTATCTGATCACCGGTGCCAAACCTTCCCTCGCTCATATTGAACTCTACAATTTGCTCCTTTTCATCGTTCACATAATTCATCATTGCATATACTGAATCATCTGCAACGATTTCTCTGCTGACAATCTGATTGTTCGAATCTGCGACGATTGTCATGGTCGCAACGGTTTGTTCGCCTTCAGGATCAAACGAATACTCCAGGTTTTCCCTGCTCATATCCAAATTCGACTTTAATTCCTCCAGCAGATCAGCCTTTTCATCTATATCCATATTATAGCTGGCAATACCGAATAGACCTGCCGGCATGTTTCTATACTGTGCGTAATCAACAATTCTGTTTAGTAATTCATCATCATTCCTTAATTCCATCATTATTTTATCAAAAATAATATACATATTCTTTTCTAGCAGCTTAATTTCAACAAGCTTGTATTTATCAAGCTTAACAGCAGACCTGGCTCTTCCGCTCTGCCATGTGTAAATGTCTATCGGATCATCGGGGCTGGTAACTGATATACAATCTGACGGTAAATTTTTATATGCAATTTTCATATACTTGTTGATTGCCTTATCAAGCAGCTTCGTATCTTTATCCAGTTGATCTGTGACTTCAGCAAATGTTTTTAATTCTATATCCAGCTCAGAGCCGGTAAAGTTACTGATAGCTTGCGTGATTTCGTCTTTTCTTACATAGAAGTTTCTATCGTACAGTGTGGGCAGCCCCACGCCCAGTAAATCTTTATCATTATATAGGATAGCATCTGCCAGCAGGTTGTTTAAGTATTTGCAGCTTGCATAAAGCGCCGATTTTCCCTTGCTGTAATCAACCTGAACCTGTAACTCAAAATCATTCAGAATAGCACTTCCTATGTCAAGGCCGCCGACTTCTGAGACAGTAACTCCGATATTCTTGCTGAAGGGCTTTACATCAGCAGCCTTCATGATTTTTTTATATGAATCGTTCAGCTTGATATTGTTATTGCGTGATTCCAGATATCCATACCATGTTTTTGGCGAAATCGCCCACAAGTTACTAATTACCAAAATACCTATTAAAATGACTGCAGCTACAGATGAAACAATAATAATCAGCTTCTTATTGCCTTTCTTTCGATATGCTGAACCTTTCCCGGTATCAAGTGAAGCTCCCTTCGTACTTTGTTCCGAGCTCCCCAGACCTTGCGGTTCATTCACTGTGCCCTGCGGCATAGCCGCTCCGCACGAATTACAGAACTTCGCCCCTTCGGCGGTCTGATTACCACACTTCGCACAATACATTAGAGTATCCCCCTTGCCATTTATTGATTATTTACACAATTGTATCAATCAGAATGTCTTAAAGCAAGAAGATTTACCCGAATGCATTTTGTGATAAAAGCTTTTAACTCATGATTACTTGCTTAGCGCTATTGACAATTTTTTATGATTTATATAATATGGTTATGTCAAAATAACATATATCAATATAGGAGAATTTGATGAAAGAGAGTACGAGTTATTATGTAATCCTTGGGATTTTAAGCTTTGGAGAGTTCTCGGGATATGATATTAAACGAAGGATAGAAAACGAAATAGGACATTTTTATAAGGTTAGCAATGGCCAGATATATCCGGTGTTGAAAAAACTTGTTCTGCAGAAAAATGCTACTTGTGTTACGGAAAAAGGCGATGGAAGGCCGGATAGGAAGGTTTATACAATAACTGAGCAAGGCTTGGCCGTATTAAAGGAATGGCTGGAAAATGACACTGGCAGCGAACTGTTGCTTAGATTATTTTTCGGCAGTAATTTGCCAATCTCCAAAAACTTGGAGTTGATTAATGATATTAAGAAGAAAAAAGAAAGTCATCTTGAGACATATAACAATATAGCGAATATCTTTAACCTGTCAACCATCAGCGAAACACGTGATTATTACAGTTATTTTACACTAAGGTTCGGTCAGTTGCTTAGTAACGCATATATCGACTGGTGCAACGAAGTTACAGGTATTCTGCACTTATTGGATAAAGCGAAAAGATAATTTGCTTAATCTTTTATTCTCAAAGTCAGAAAATAATAATATTGACATTAATTGTTTCGCTGGATTATAATGTGTCAAAAAGACATATATTAAATCGCAAATGATTCAAAGACATATTTCTACTTCAAGATATAAGGGGGAAATCTCATATGAGGCGTAATTGGCTGATAATCTTTATTTTAATGACAGTTCTTATTAGTTTTACAGGATGCGGAGCAAATAATTCTCAAAATGACATTCCTGAACCGGCAACTCAGGAAATCAATACTGAAAAGACATCTGAAAAACAAGATAACCAAAGCTCAGAATTATCGACCGAGCCCGTTTCTGATACTACGGAAGCGGATGCGTCCATAGTTTATATGACCAAAGACATCAGCCCTGAAGGACTTATGTCGATATACAAGGCTCTTGGCAGAGAAGCGTCGGGCAAGGTCGCAGTAAAGGTACATATGGGCGAGCCTGGCGGAAATAATTATCTTAATCCGGATCTTGTCAAGGATTTGGTTCTATCCGTCGATGGTACATTTGTAGACAGCAATACCGCTTATGGAGGCCTTAGGGCCAATACAGCCGCGCATATGCAGGCAGCTGAGGATCACGGCTTTACTGCTTATACTTCGGTAGATATCCTGGACTCAGAGGGTGAAATTAATCTTCCAATTAAAAATGGCAAGCATCTGAAAGAAGATGTTGTTGGCTCACATTACGAAAATTATGATTTCATAATTGTTCTTTCACATTTTAAGGGTCACTCTATGGGCGGCTTTGGTGGAGCGATTAAAAACATGTCCATTGGATTTGCTTCAACCAGAGGAAAGAATTTGATACACACCGCCGGTTTATACGAAACAAACAAATGGTTGAGCGGTAATTACAGCCAGCTGGATTTTCTGGAGTCTATGGCTGAAGCTGCAAAAGCCATTGTTGATGATGCAGGTGATAATATCCTGTACATAAATGTTATGAATAATCTGTCTGTTGACTGTGATTGTGACTCCAGCCCAGCCGCACCCTCGCTGGCAGACATCGGGATCCTTGCATCACTTGATCCTGTTGCGCTTGACAAAGCTTGCGTAGATCTGATTCATTCAGCTGATGAAAAGGAAAGCAATACCCTGAGGATGAGGATAAAGGCAAGACAAGGAACACATACACTCGATTATGCAGAGGAGCTGGGCGTCGGAAGCCAAAAATATGAACTGGTGATGATCGATGATTGATGCAGTCGAACGAGAATTGATATATCTCTGGTATTACTTCACGATACAGTTCGAACAGATCTTCAAATATTGGCTGGCAGGCATAGTACTGGGATCCGTTATTTCGGTTTTTGGCAAGGATAAGATAAGTGCTTTGTTCTTCAGGATGCAAAACAGCCGCTGGGGCATATTCGGCATCATACCTGCAAGCCTTTTGGGCATTGCCTCACCGCTTTGCATGTACGGAACGATTCCCATCGCAGCTTCTTTCTCAAAAAAAGGCATGCGGGATGACTGGCTGGCGGCGTTTATGATGGGTTCCATCCTGTTAAATCCTCAGCTGCTGATCATCAGTGCGGCTCTTGGGAAAACTGCACTGGCTATCCGTTTTTTATCATGCCTTTTATGCGGAATTGCCGCAGGAATCTGTATAAGTATTTTCTACAGGAACAAGAAGTTTTTTGCTTTCTCTCGATTTGAGTCAGTGTCAACTAGAGATACCGACCCTAATATTCTTTTTAGGCTGATAAAGAACATCGGAAGGAATATAAAGGCAACCGGCGGCTATTTTCTGGCAGGCGTCATTCTTTCTGTACTTTTTCAGCGCTATGTACCGGCAGCTTCCTTTGCCGGTCTGTTTGGAAGCCAGCATCGATTCGGGGTGCTAATGGCTGCTACCATAGGCGTTCCGTTGTATGTTTGCGGTGGGGGAACTGTTCCGCTGCTGGCTGAGTGGCTGCAATCCGGTATGAGCATGGGTGCTGCTGCAGCATTTATGATAACCGGGCCTGCGACAAAAATAACAAATCTCGGAGCTTTGAAGGCTGTCCTTGGAATTAAGCAGTTTATCTTTTATTTGGTGTTTGTTATTTTATTTGCTTTAATATCAGGTATAATAATTAACTAGACTAAACACTTTTTATAAGAGGGAGACAAACATGTCATTCAAAGCAGTAATATTTGATCTGGACGGTACGCTGCTCGACACTATCGAGGATCTCGGCGATTCGATGAATAGCGTGCTTGCAAGAAATGGTTATCCTGTACATGACACTGAAGCCTATAAGTATTTTGTCGGAGACGGAGTCAGAGCTCTTGTTCAAAGAGCGCTGCCCGAAAATAAACGCACCGCAGAGGAGATCGACCGGTCTGTGTCTGCAATGCAGGCGGAGTATGCCGTAAGATGGGCGGACAAGACTGTCCTTTACCCCGGAATGGCCGGTTTACTGGACGGCCTGGCGAAAAAGGGGCTTAGGTGTGCGGTTCTCTCAAATAAACCGGATACATTCACAAAGCAAATCATTGAAAAATTACTGTCCGACTGGACCTTTTTTCCTGTATTCGGAGAACGGCAGGGCGTACCCAAAAAACCGAATCCTGCCAGTGCACTGGAGATTGCGCAGATTCTGGAGGTTCGACCTGAAGAGTGCCTTTATATCGGCGATACCGGCGTAGATATGAAGACTGGCAATGCAGCCGGTATGTTTGCTGTTGGTGTGCTCTGGGGATTTCGTAAGGAAGATGAACTGCTGGAAAACGGGGCCAGAGTATTGGCCGCAGAACCTGCCGATATTTTAAAACTATTGTAACATACAGCCATCAGTTCGGTCATGCAGTTCTAACACGGTATGACCGGATTAATCGAGCCGCAGTTCAGACGCAATACCTTGAAGATGCTTTTTGGAGCAGCCTTTTCCGTTCCAATAACTGCAGGAACTGCAGGTTAAATCCCCTGAATAGTTAACTCGGCTGCTGTGACCATATTTAGAGTAATTGCAGGATCTTGCAATTGTTGAAAGGTTGTCCTCATTACAATCATAAATATCCATTGGATCCCTCCGGCAAACTGTTCAAAAATGATAAATCCAGTATATCATGCAGGCTTATTATTCGCATTTCACCTGCGCAATATACCGGATTTTAATTATCCTCCCAGTTGTTTGCAGCTTCTAAGATGTATGACAGCCACGTGTCACAGCTTCACTAAATTGGCAAATGCGGCCATCAACCTTTTCATACCTGTATTCTTAAATTCAATCTCCAGCACATACTCACCATTATCCAGTGTAACGGACTTGATTCTTCCGATACCGAATTTTTTATGAACCACCTTATCCCCGGCTTTGTAATCAGTAAACGGTCCGTTCCCGGTTGTATCATTGCCGGCGGCACTGACACCTGGAAATACATTTCTTGACGACGCGCCAAAAGTAGGTTCACCTGTGCTATAGACCGATCCACCTATGCCAAACGCCGATCTGCCTGCGCCAAAGCCAAGGCTCCCATAGCTTCCCTCTCCGCTGCTGTTACTGTTGCCGTTTCTGCCGACGAAGCTCTCTGCCTGTCTTTCACGTCTTCCTCTGACCTCAAGCAGCTCACAGGGTATCTCCTTCATGAACCTGGATCCTCTGTTGTAAGTGGTATTCCCGAAAAGAGTTCTGCTGCAGGTGCTGGTCAGATACAAATTTTCTCTTGCACGCGTGATACCGACATAGCAAAGTCTGCGTTCCTCCTCCAGCTTATCCTCACTTTCCATTGAACGCATTCCGGGGAAAACACCTTCCTCAAAACCCGGAATAAAGACGACAGGAAACTCAAGGCCTTTGGCGCTGTGGAGCGTCATAAGCACTACATGATCCCTCTCCCCTTCAAGGTCATCAATATCAGACACCAGCATAACATTTGCAAGGTAGGCCTCCAATCCCTTTTCCTCACTCTGTGTCTCAAACTCGATAGCTCCGGAAATCAATTCTTGTATATTCTCGATTCTTGTCCTGGCTTCATCGGTTTCTTCCGCCTTAAGTTCAGTGAGTATTCCTGATTTGTTGATTACCACATCGATCAGCTCCTGTACGCTGAGGCTTTCAGCTTGAGCCTTGAAGCTGTTGATCATGTCAACAAACTCAGCCAGCTTTGATGCGGACCTTTTTAGCTCGGGAACCTCATGGGCGGACGAAATGACGGAATAAATGCTGCAGCTTCTCTGCAATGCAATCCCCTCGGCAGTCTCTAATGTAGTGTTGCCAATTCCGCGCCTGGGAACGTTAATAATTCTCTTTAACGCTACATCGTCGGCGGGATTTTGTATAAGCCGAAGATAAGCAATAATATCCTTGATTTCCTTCCTGTCATAAAAGCGCAGACCGCCAAAAATACGATAGGGTATACCTGATTTCATAAAGGCTTCCTCAAGCACACGGGACTGGGCATTGATCCTGTACAGCAAAGCAAAGTCCATGTATCTCCTATTCCCGCTCCTGATGCTTCTTTCGATCTCTCCAACAATAAATGCGGCTTCCTCACGTTCATTGTCCGCTTCAAAATACAAGATTCCCTCTCCACGGCCATTTTCCGTCCAGAGAGTCTTGCTCTTTCTTCCCAAATTGTTTTTGATTACATGATTTGCTGCGTCCAGTATGGTTTTGGTGGACCGGTAATTTTGCTCCAGCTTTATGACCCTTGTGTCTTTGAATTCTTTTTCAAAGTCAAGGATATTACGGATATCAGCGCCCCTCCATCCATATATGGAATTATGTATAACTATATCATTACAAATATACTGTCTGAGATGAGGTACAGAAATATCAAATACTTCACCAACATAGTCTTCAAATTCGACAGATTCAATAATATCCTCTTTTATCATCCCGTTTTCAAGTACAGCTATGCTCATTGATGGCTTCATATGAGAAAATGGCATATATGAAAAACTTTGATTCTCAGTAAGCTTTGCCTTTTTGATAATCTCAAGACTTTCACTTATCTGAGATATTTTTATTGCATAGCTATCAGCTTCATCATATTCCTTTCTTTCTGTTTCTATCCGCCATGTATTTCGATTACCGTTTCTTACTGGGAAAGAAGCATTGTCAGCGCTTTTCTTTAGTTCATTACCTGATGTATTTAAGCATATCCTATGGCTATGCCAGCCTGACTCAATACCAGTTTTTTTTCCGCCAAATGAAGTAACATTAATTATTTGTCTATATGTCTGACCACGAATAACAGCATTGCAAACATGGTGAGGATATTCAAAAAACATACATAGATCATTTAAAAGTTTCTCAGCGGCAGTTTCTGTATCTATTTGATTGAAAATAGCATCAATTGATGGTTGTGTTAAAGTAATTCCTCTAGAACAGCAATGAAAAACCGTAGTAGGTATTCCATACTTAAATGCATAAAACTGTTCATAAAAAGCAGCCTGCTCTTTATCCTGTGTTATATGCAAAATCCACATTTTATCACTATGCTCCTGGTTCAATCTAACAAACAGCCCGTTAACAACTTCATTCTTTCTACTGCGTACACCTTGTGTTTGACCTATACGATAGCCAACACCTTTTTTATACATAAGATAAACATAATAGATACCTTGTTGTGCATTAATTTTAGCAAATCCAACATGATTGGGAGTGCCTTTGATTACTTTTCCTGACTTTGTACAAATATTAACTATTGTCCCTTTATAGTTTTTTCTAATTACTTTCTCGACCTGACCAACCATTGTTTCACCACAACCTGCGGCACATATTACCTTTTGTCCATCTTGTATATCTTCTATAAAACGCAGCCCTGTTGGAGTTTGAATTTGCGAACCTTTAACGATGCACTGATCGTCATCGCCAACTACACAGAGGTTCTTATAATGATTTGCCAGCAGGCTGATCAGGGTATACTGCGCCTTGTTGGTATCCTGATACTCATCGACCATGATGTACTTGAATTTCCTTTGATAATATTCCATCACGGGCGGGTGATCCAGAAAGAGCTTGATTGTCATCATGATAATATCGTCAAAATCAAGAGCGTTATTGTTCCTGAGCTTTTTCTGATAAAGCTCATAAATACGCGCTATCTTACCAAGCCTATAATCCGAGCCGGCCTCTGCAGCAAATTCGGCAGGCTCCTTCAATTCATCCTTAGCCCTTCCGATTTTGGAAAGCACCTCTCTTACCGGAAAATTCTTTTCATTCAGGTTAAGCTCCCGAATACTGTCCTTTATAAGTGTCTGCTGGTCGGCGGTGTCAAAAATGACAAAGCTCTTGCCGTATCCCAGCTTTTCTATATCCCGTCTGAGGATCCTGACACATGCGGCATGAAAGGTACTTACCCAGAGACTGCCGATATTTTCGCCCAGCATGCTCTCCAACCTTTGCTTCATTTCCTTAGCCGCTTTGTTGGTAAAAGTAATCGCCAGGATGGAAGCAGGATGAACCGGGTTCTCCCTCAGAAGACCGGAAACCCTTTCCGGGGCAACAGAAGCTTCCCGCACAGAAGCTGTAGCGCCCTCCTTTTCTGACGAACCTGCCGCCTCCCTCATCAGTCGCAGTTCATCCGTTGTCAGCTCTTCAGGTACAAAATCACTGTGATATGCGTTGCCATATTTGATCATATATGAGATACGATTTACCAAAACGGAGGTTTTACCCGAACCGGCGCCGGCCAGCACGAGCAAAGGCCCCTCTATTTGAAAAACCGCCTGCTTCTGTTGTAGATTCAGCCTGCCGTATTCCTTCTCCAGCAGCTTTTTTCTCAGTTCGATGAATTCTCTTTTGTCCTTATCTATTATCATCCGTTGCACACCTGTCCGTACTTTTATTTTTTTGTTAAAGAAATCTAATTCATTTTATCATACCATATTGCTTCTGTGAGTTGAAATAAAATCTCTAGAAGGCCGCGCAAATGCCCAAAACAAAAAACAGGCCACATCTTTTTGTGATATGACCTGCTTTGAACCTTAGGTTCTATCCCGGAATATCCTGCAGCATCAGTAAGTAATACTTATTCCGGAGCTAAATAAATCAAACAGATACTGAATGGCGGCCCAATTTAAAATGACAGCCGCTATCGTAAGGACTAATCCAATGATCCAGAATATAAGGATTGCTCTTGCAAAGCTTTTTGTGTTCTTGTTAAAAGCGCTGCTGAAGCTCCAAACAAGGATCATAATCAAGCCTATAAGCGGTATGCCGGTAATTATAAACATTCCAATAAACTTCCACGTCTTCAGAGGAGCTACCTTTTCAGGCTTCTGCAGCGCTACAGGCTGCTGATAATACTGGTTCGATATTGGCTGGACAGGAGCTTGCTGTGGTGCTGCCTGGGGCGACGGCCGATCAGGTATGGGCTGTGGCGCGGGCTGTGGCGCGGGCTGTGCTGCCTGCTGTGGTGCTGGTTGTGGCGCGAGCTGCGGCGGTGCGACTGGTTGTTCAACTGCCGGCTCGGGTTGTTCCACGACTTCAGTTACAGCATCAGCAACGGCGTCAACAGTGACGGCTGCTTCCTGTGTTGCTTCATGAACAGCCTCTGAGCTCTCGGTTGGTGCCCCGCAGCTGAGACAGAATTTAGAGTCATCTGGCATTTGGGTTCCACATTTCTCACAAAACATATTCTATTCTCCCTTCAGATAATAAATGTTGATGGACCGAGCCCCGCTCGAAGCCTGTGATCATTCTCCATAAATCTTATGTATGAAAATATTATATAATAACATCAATAGATTAGCAAATAAATCCATTCCAGAATAATACATAATTCTACTCGCCTATTCCGCAGCTTATTTAGCTGCTTAAGGCAGTGGATGTCAAATTTAATTAAATCACATCATCCGCATTTCTGTATTTGTTCATCAGACTCTTGAAAATCTCCGCCGATGTCGGAGGGGTATATGTAATCGCGTTTGCGCCGGCCTCGATGGTTCTCAGGATGGATTCATCTGTCGGGCCGCCGGTAGCTATGATTGGCACCTCCGGGAAACGGTCTCTGATGCTTTTTACGATCTCAATTGTTTTAGACGCACCCGAAACATTCAAGATGGCTGCTCCTGAAGCAATCCTTTTAGCAATATCCGTTCTTTCCGACACCACAGTTACCACCAGCGGAATATCGATTCTGCTGACGACCTGCTTAACGATTTCATTTGGAGTCGGTGCATTGACGACTACGCCTATTGCCCCCTGGAACTCTGCGTCCATGGCAAGATTCACTACTCTCTTTCCTGTGGTGGTACCGCCTCCGACACCACAGAACACAGGAACGTCGGATGCTGAAATAATCGTGTGCGTGATTATAGGCTGCGGTGTGAACGGATATACGGCAATGATCGCATTGGCATTACAATTTTTAATAACAGCGACATCTGTTGAAAACAAGATGGACTTGATAAGCTTCCCAAAGATTTTGATGCCGCTGACTTGTGATATGACCTCAGGAACCTTTACCATATGCCTTCTCAGTACGCCGTGTATCTCCGGAACATAATCACTCATCGCTTATTCCCCCTTTTACCCTGCAAATTTTTTTCTGAACAGAAAAAGAATAAAGAACATTGCGGCCGCTACCAATACAATTGTCGCGCCAGTAGCAGTATTGCAATAATAGGACAGGATCAGCCCGACAATGCCTGAGAACATGGATACACCGACAGATACTGCATGATACTGACGTACATTTTGCGTCACATTGCGGGACGCAGCCGCAGGCAGTACGATTAATGAGTTAATTATAAGCAATCCAACCCATTGGATCGTGATGGTTACAACTACTGCAATGGCTGCTGTAAACAGCGTTTCAACAAGCAGTGTGTTTATACCGCGGCTTGCAGCAAGCGATTGATTGATGCTAATCAGCAGCATTTTATTAAATATAAAAAGCCATAGTACGATGACCAGAATAAATGCTGTCAAAAGCAGCAGGATCTCAAACGGTGCAATGCTCAGAAGATCTCCCACCAGATAGGAGGAATACTTGTTGAAGCTCCCGCCAAAGGACAGGAGCACAAGTCCGATTGCTACTGCGGTAGAAGAAAACACACCAATGATTGTATCCGTGGACGTACTGCTCTTGTTTTTTATAACAGTTATGATGACGGCAAAGACGACCGAAAAAACAATCGCTCCCCAAATAGGCTGTATTCCTCCCAGCAAAGCTCCCACAGCCACACCTGTAAAGGCGCCGTGACCGATCGAGTCAGAAAAAAACGCCATCCTGTTGCTGACCACCATCGTTCCAAGCAGTCCTAAAACGGGTGTCAGTAACAGCACCGCAAGCAATGCATTTTTCATGAAATTGTGGTCCGTCCACTCAAATGGAAGCAAGAAGTCCACAATGCCGTACCAGAATTCAAGCATTAATTATCGCCCCCTTTGCCGTCCACATTTTCATTTATCAGCGAACGTACGACACCGAAGGCTTTCCGGGTCCGTTCATCACTAAATACCTGCTGCGGTGTTCCGCTGCTAATAACCGTCCTGTTAAGCATAACCACCCGGTCGGCATATTTTGAAACCAACTCCAGGTCATGAGATACCAGAATGATAGAGAGGTCATAATTCCGTCTGAGTTCCGATACAGTGTTATAGAACAATTCAAGCCCGCCCTGATCTATCCCTGATTCAGGTTCATCAAGCAACAGAAGATTTGGTATCGGATCCAGCGCCAGCGCAAGAAGAACTCTTTGAAGCTCACCACCCGAAAGCGCCCCTAGCTTTCTGTCAATCAGGTGCTCCGCCTTTACCTTTTTGAGGCCTTCAATAGCTCTTTTTTTTGCATTTCTAGGCCTGAACAGCCAGGCAGGTATATTTGAACCGCCTGCAATGAACAGATCCAACACGCTTGTTGGCGTGCCGGAATCAAAGCTGAGTTTCTGAGGGACATATCCAATTAATGGTTGGCTGCTCCTGTCGCCTTTAGAGTTAAGGTACCTCAATTCACCCGTATGAGGCACATCTCCGAGCAGGGCTTTGAGAAGCGTGCTCTTGCCTGCGCCGTTTGGACCGATGATAGCTGTAAGCTCCCCGCAGTGTATATGGATATTGACATTTTCAAGAATGCATATGGACCCTTTTGTAACCCCAAAGTTCTCTATCTTTGTGCAACACAAGCCACAGCATTCGCCTTCACATTTCGTTTGGTTCCTGTGCTCCGCCATGATTCGCTTCAAACTCCTTCCAACGCCTCCGCCAGTGTCTCCCCATTCTTTCTCATCGTCTCTATATATGCATCAGCCGCATCGGGTACCGCTTCTCCGGTGACTACAGGGTCCAGTATAAATACCTTTGCTCCTGTATCGCGGGCAATCGCCTCAGCCGCTTTTGAGGAATATTGCGGCTCTGCAAACAATGCTTTTATCCCGGTTTGTTTTATTGTATCAATGATATCCGCCAGCTCCTTTGGCGTAGGCTCAGAACCTGGCTCTCTCTCCACGACCGCAATAATATTCAGGTCAAATTCCTGTGCAAAGTAGGGAAATGCCTCATGGAATGTTATGATGTCCCTGTTCTCCAGGCCGTCCAATACGCTGTGCATCTCTTCCTTCAGGTCTGTTAGCTTTTGGACATAGGCAGCTGCATTTGCACGGTATTTTTCCTTATTACCTGGATCGACTGCAGATAGTTGCTCAGCGATATTATTTACATATGTTGTCGCATTAGTAACACTGACCCATACATGCGCATTTTCTTCTCCATTGGCATCCTTGAGCATTGTAATTCCTTCACTGGCCTCAATTACCTTCATGTTCTTCTGCCGGCTTAAGACATCTTCCAAAAATGCTTCCATCCCTGCGCCGTTTATTATGAAAACATCCGCATTCTCAAGCGTCTTCAGATCCGCCGGTCTCAGGGCATAATCATGCAGGCAGCCGGTCTGAGGCTCCGTCATGTTTGTCACGTTAACCCCCGGTATGTCTTTTGTTACATTGAGCGTCGCCAGATACACGGGATAAAAGGACGTAACCACATTCAGACCGGTATTGGATGTGTCCTCAAGATTATTATTTTCTGTCCTGCCACAGGCAGTCAACAATACTGCAATGATAAAAATAAAAGCAAAACTCGCTGCGGTTGATCGCATAGTCCTTTTGAGCATTCCAGCCCTCCATATCTAACTAAATCTTTTGTATATACTCTAACATAAACATCCTTTCCTGGGCAAACAATTCTTAAGGCTTTGGAAATATCAGCAGGAGAAAGGTTGAACAGTTAAGGAAAAAGGCCGATACACACTGTGCATCGGCCTTTTTCTTATAGGTACATTCAATTAGAGATACTCAAAGTTATACAATCTTAGCGAAAACGCCAGATCACGTCATTCATTCTCAGTTCGTTTCTGAATGCATGCAGGTTGGTATCCTTGTTGATCGGAAGATATTCGATATTCATCATCTCCGCCCAATCCTCCATATGCTCGGCAGTCAGATCGAAGGAGAAGGAAGTGTGATGTGCGCCACCCGCCAGTATCCAGGCCGCAGCCGCTTCCTTCAGAGAAGGCAGCGGTTTCCACAGTATGCGGGCCACCGGCAGCTTTGGCATATCCTGAGGCTGCTTAACACATTCTACATCATTGACGATCAAACGGAACCGATCCCCCATATCTATAAGAGATGCTGCTATTGCAGGACCCTCTTTCCCGTCGAATACCATACGCGCGGGGTCTTCCTTATTTCCGATCCCCAGAGGGTGAACTTCAATTTTTACCTTGCCTTGCGCTATAGTAGGACATACTTCCAGCATGTGTGCGCCAAGGATCAACTCATTTCCGGATTCCAGATGGTAGGTATAGTCCTCCATAAAGGATGTTCCCTTCGGCAGACCTGAGCCCATAATCTTCATTATTCTGACCATCGAGGATGTCTTCCAGTCTCCTTCGCCGCCAAATCCGTAGCCTGCTTCCATCAAACGCTGCACCGCAAGACCCGGCAGCTGTTTGAGGCCGTGAAGATCTTCAAACGTCGTGGTAAATGCGCCGAATCCTCCCTCTTTCAGGAAAGCCTTCATTGCGATTTCGATTTTCGCCTGCTCACGGATGGAGTCCATGCCCTTTCCTTCACTGCGGGCATCCGAAGCTATTTCATACAGTTCTGCATATTCCTTTAATAACGCGTTCGCTTCCTGGTCTGTTACTTCATTGACAAGCTTCACCAGATCACCGATACCATATCCATTGACAGACCATCCCAGCTTGATTTGTGCTTCTACCTTATCCCCTTCTGTTACGGCAACATCCCTCATATTGTCACCGAAACGTGCCACCTTGAGCTTTTTGGACTCTGAATAGCCTATTGCAGCGCGCATCCAGGCATTAATATGTCCTCGGACATCCTGATCCTCCCAGAAGCCCACAACTACCTTGCGCTGCAAACGCATACGAGCACCAATAAAACCATGTTCGCGATCTCCGTGCGCTGACTGGTTCAGGTTCATAAAATCCATGTCAATGCCGTCCCATGGAATATTTCTGTTAAATTGGGTATGTAAGTGTAAAAGCGGCTTGCGTAAAACGGATAGACCCGCGATCCACATCTTTGACGGTGAAAATGTATGCATCCATGTGATGATCCCCGCGCAGCTCTCGCTGTGATTGGCTTCCTCGCAAACCTTCGCAATCTCTGCCGGCGTTGTTACGATCGGCTTAAAAACTACACTTCCGGGCAGGGAAGAATCTTTGTTCAATGACTCGGCCATTATTCTGGAATGCTCCGCGGCTTGCTTGAGTGTTTCCGGGCCATACAGATGCTGGCTACCCGTAACAAACCAAAATTCAAATTTTTTCAAATCAATCATATACATACCCTCCTTTTTATAACGCCTCGGTTCAAAATGAACTTTTCGTTTATATAAAAAATTCCATTACCTCAGCGACTTTTCAACGAGGCTTGGAATATTTGTTGCCTCGTCACATAAAAATCTTTGACTGATACTCTGATGATATTATATCATACTTGTATGCACAAGTTAATATTAAAAAAGTTCGGCGCCAAGCGCCGAACTTTTTTATCTGTTCATTATTTCTTTAATAGCTTCGCGGCTTTGTCCAATACATTTTCCACACTAAAACCGTACTTTTTGAATAACAGCTCCGCAGGTGCAGATTCACCGAACTGATCGATGGATATGATCTCCCCATTTAAACCGACATATTTGTGCCAGCCGAAAGAAGATGCCGCTTCCACTGCCAAACGCTTTGTCACATCTGACGGCATAACGGATTCCCTGTACGCAGCGTCCTGTTCCTCAAAAAGCTCCCAGGAGGGCATACTGATTACACGTACAGCCACACCGCTCTCCAACAGCTGTTTCCCTGCCTCATACACAAGCTGAACTTCAGAGCCGGATGCCATCATCAGAAGCTCCGGTTTCTTTCCGGAATCAAGTATAGTATAAGCACCCTTCAAAGCATTGACACCGGTCATATCATACTGAGGCAGATTCTGCCTGGTAAGCACCAGCGCAATGGGCGACTGCTTTCTGGACATTGCAGCGTACCAGCCAGCGGCTGTTTCCTTCGAATCACACGGACGGAAGACAACAAACCCCGGAATGCTCCTGAGTGAAGCCAGCTGCTCGATGGGCTCATGTGTAGGTCCATCCTCTCCGACTCCTATGCTGTCATGTGTCAGCACATAAGTAACCGGCAGCTTCATCAGTGCCGACAGTCTCATGGAAGGTTTCATGTAATCAGAAAAAACAAAGAAGGTGGAAACATAAGGCTGCATCCGGCCATGTGCCGCCATGCCATTAGCAATAGCAGCCATAGCATGTTCACGAACGCCAAAATGCAGATTTGAACCGCTGCGATCCTCAGCCGAAAAGTCTCCTCTGCCCTTCATATCGGATTTGTTGGATGGAGCCAGATCCGCTGAACCGCCGATTAAATTTGGTACGATCTTTGCAAGTCTGTTCAGCACATCTCCGGACGAGGATCTGGTGGCATTTGCCTTAGAGTCGAAGGTCCAGAAATCTTTATCATCAAGTAGCCCGGAGGAATAATCCTTCGATTTCCAGTCCTGCCATTCGGCATATAATTCAGGAAATTCTACTTGATACGCTTTAAGCATCTCTTCCCAGGCCTTTTCCTGTTTTGCGCCATTTTCTACGATCTCCGCAATATGCTCGGCAACTTCTGCGGGAATATGGAATTCTTCGTTGTAGCTCCATCCAAGGTTTTCCTTTGCCGCCTTGATATTGTCAGCTCCCAGAGGCTCGCCGTGGGCGGATGCCTTTCCCTGCTTGGCAGGGCATCCATAGCCGATCTGAGTCTTTATTTCGATTAACGTAGGCTTTCCGGCCTCGGCCTTTGCAGCTTTTATTGCGGCGTCGATATCAGCAATATTGGTACCGTCCTCCACCCGAAGCGTGTGCCAGCCATATGCTTCGAAACGCTTGGCTACATCCTCGCGGAAGGCAATATCCGTACAGCCCTCAATCGTAATATTGTTTGAGTCATAGAGTACAATGAGCTTTCCAAGTCCAAGGGTTCCCGCAAGTGAAGCAGCCTCAGATGCAACACCTTCCATCATGCAGCCGTCGCCGGCCAATACATATGTATAATGGTCCACGACCGTATAGTCAGGACGGTTGAATTTCGACGCAAGATACGCTTCTGACATAGCCATTCCGACGCCATTAGCCAGTCCTTGTCCCAGCGGGCCTGTTGTGATTTCAACACCTCTGGTATGACCGTATTCGGGGTGACCCGGCGTCAGACTGCCAAGCTGCCTGAAGCTTTTCAAATCATCCATGGTCAGCCCATATCCAAATAAATGTAATAAGGAATAAAGAAGCATAGAACCATGTCCGGCAGACAATATGAAACGGTCTCTATCATCCCAGTCCGGATTGGATGGGTTATGCTTCATATTTTTTGCCCAGAGCGTATATGCCATTGGCGCCGAGCCCATCGGCAAACCGGGGTGCCCTGAGTTGGCTTTCTGTACCGCTTCGGCGGACAAAATGCGGATTGTGTTGACTGTTAAATTCTCAATTTTGTTCATAGTTACCTCCAATTTTAGTAATGTGTTTCTTATATTTAACCTGTATGCACATTCATTGTGCTTTCTCAGATATCATATTTCAAATCTCACATATCTCATCGCTGCCTTGGAGTGATCTCTACCAGAGCTTTAAATGCAGGCTTTCCGTCCGTTTCATTGATACCTTCGATATAAACCGTATTTGAATCAAGAGCGGAAACATCTTTGTACATCACTAAAGTATCACCCGGAAAGGCTTCCTTTATATAATTTACCTCAATGGCCTTAATACAATACTGTCTGTGGCTCGCGACCGGAAAGCAATCCATTATGTAATCGATATATCTGGTGTTGTTTATATGTCCTATAAAGTCCACGTCACTATATCCAATTACCTTTTTATATGCCACATCCAACTGTCCAAAAGGCTTCAGCTTAGCAAACTTGTGATCAATTGAATGCTCCTTTGTGAATTCCGGGAACTTATACAATTCGCTTATCAGTTCGCTTCTCTTAAGTTCTCTGGTATTTACGTCCATAATCACCCAGTTTGAGGTTGCAGATAGAATAGTGCTTCCATCAGCGGCATTGACTGTGTAGTCCCTTTTAAACTCAAGCTTCCCAGGCGGATGAGGCCAGGTTTCCACCGTTATTGCTTCATAAAGAGAAGGTATTCTTTCAATCTCAACCCTCATCCGAAGAAGTACCCACACAACGGAGTACATTTCCGTCAGAACATCCATTCCGATGCCAAGATGCTCAACAGCTTTGCTGGCGGTATCCTGGAAATAATTGAAGACGGAGCTCATTTTTAGCTCTTTCATGAAATCGACGTCGCTATATCCGATCACATAACTGTTTTTATATATCGCTTCCATCCTTGTTTTTATTCCTCCATACCACAATGATTATATCATCCAATATTAAAGATGACTATATTTTTGAGAGTATTTGTCCATGGCAATTCTATGGCTCATCAGAGTAAACGTACTTTTCATATTTCCTGTAATCACTCTCTGCACACGCCATGGTCAGCAGCACACCGCTGCTTTGATAGTCTGTATGCTTCACATGCGCATTTTCATTAAAGTAAGCTGAAATTTTCGCCTGATCATAGGGAATCAACATCCTGCATTCAATGTATCGGTTGAATATTTTTTCACAGATAAGCAAGACCAGTTCCTGAATACCGATTTGCTCCCTGGCAGAGATGTAGATGTCGTTTCCCCTTACAGTTGGGATCTTCATATCGGTCAGATCCGCTTTATTGTATACATGAATCATTGGCAGCCCGTCTGCGCCGATTTGTTTGAGTGTCTCCTCGGTGATCTCGGTCTGCAGTCTGTTATCCGGATTCGACGCATCCACCACATGAACAAGCAGATCTGCGTTTCTCACTTCCTCCAGCGTTGAACGAAACGCTTTTATCAGTTCATGAGGTAATTTGCTTACAAAGCCGACAGTATCAGATAGTAAAAAAGCTTTATTGTCCGGCAATGTGATCTTCCTTACGGAGGTTTCCAGCGTCGCAAACAACATATCCTTTTCAAATACTTTTTTATTTTCCGGCCTTTGCGACAAGTCCATCAGGGCGTTCATCAGGGTCGACTTGCCCGCGTTCGTGTAACCCACAAGTGCAACTGACGGCAACCCTGAATTGCTTCGTTTTTTTCGCTGGGTCCGGCGCTCAAGGCTAATTTGTTCCAGTTCCCTGCTCAGCTCCGTGATTTTTTCCTCAATTCTCCTTCTGTCCAGTACCAGCTTTTTCTCACCGCCACCTCTGCTGATGGTCCCAACTCCGCCGTATTGGCGATCCATGGCTTCATTCAGGCCAACCAGCCTGGGTAACATATATTTGAGGGTAGCCACCTCTACCTGAAGCTTCGCCTCTTTTGTTTGAGCGCGCTGAGCGAATATTTCGAGAATAAGCGATGTCCTGTCAAGAATTTTATGCTCCAGTGCCCTTTCCAGATTTCTCAGTTGGGAGGGGGAAAGCTCGTTATTGAAGACCAATACATCTGCCCCAAGATCATCAATAAGAAGCTGTATTTCCTTCACCTTTCCGGAGCCAATGTATGTAGCCTTATTGATCGCTTTTAAATTCTGATCCGCTCGCCCGACTACCTCCATTTCACAGGCATTCACAAGGCTCTCCAGTTCCTTCATGGATTCCTCGAAGTTGATCTGATTGTTTACATTCACACCAAGCAGTACTGCTTTCGGCTGTTGTTCCATTCCCGGTTTTCTCCTAATTAATCAAAGTCGTGCCACATATTGCTTTCTCTTTTGCCTCTACGTTCAAACGCTCACCCCCTGAAGCGAATTATGGGTGGGGGAAGTAAAACTATTTCTTAGTGCGTGACGAACCTTTTTTACTGCGTATTGAATAATACTTCCTGACCAGCCAAAATGCCGGTCTTAGCGTCCTTGGCTCCATGTCGGTCACGACGTCCCTGAGTCTTTCCCTGATGGGCAATTGCTGCGGGCACACCTTTTCACACTTGCCGCAATCCTTGCACTGTGAAGCATAGGATGATTTGCCGCCCATCAAGCCGCCCGCAAAGGCGATGTATTGCCAGCGTGCATTTCTGGTCTTGAAAAAGTGCCGGGCATTGTAATAGCTGAAACAAAAAGGAATATCTACCCCTGCGGGACAGGGCATGCAGTAGCCGCATCCGGTGCATCCAACTCTCATCATCTTGAAATACTGCTCCCTGACCTTCTCATATATGGCCAGTTCCTTCTCGCTGAGATCATCAGGCTGCACTTCGTCAGCTAGCTTTGTGTTTTCGTCGATATGGGCCTCTTCGTTCATTCCTGAGAGCACTGTTGTTACCGCAGGTTGGTTCCAAAGCCAGCGGAATGCCCAATCTGCTGCTGTTCGCTTCATCGGAGCTGAATCCCAAATTTTTTGAATCTCTTTGGGCATTTTCCCAACCAGTGAACCGCCTCTGAGGGGTTCCATGATCACGACTCCCATACCTTTGGCAGCGGCATACTCCAGCCCCTCCCGTCCGGCCTGGAAGTCTTCGTCAATATAATTGTACTGTATTTGGCAAAAATCCCACGGATAATCATCAATGATTGCCTTAAAATCTTCCTTATTCCCATGAAAGGAAAACCCGAAATGACGTATTTTCCCTTCCCTTTTGGCTTGCTCCGCAAACTCCAGGATCCCCGCTCCTTTGAGTCTTTCCCAGCCGACAATATCACTGAGAGCATGAAGCAGATAATAGTCAATCCGATCAGTCCTCAGTTTCTGAAGCTGGCTCTCCAATATGTTGTTCATATCCTTCATAGAATGAATTCTGTAAAGGGGCAGCTTTGTTGCGATTAAAACTCTCTCACGGTATCCCTTTGCCAGGATATTGCCAAGAATACTTTCACTCCTTCCGGCATGATATATCCAGGCTGTATCAAAGTAGTTCACACCTTGCTCAATTGCTTGTATGATCTGCCGCTCAGTACGTTCCACATCAATTTTTCCATTTTTATGAGGGAAACGCATGCAGCCATATCCCAAAATCGATACACTGTCGCCAGTTTTCCCCATCTGCCGGTATTGCATATAACCTCCTTACTAAAAACCGTTATTTCTGATGACATCACGATACCAATACGCACTCTTTTTCAAGATCCTTTTCTGATTACTGAAATCGACATAAATTAAACCAAATCGCTTGCTGTAGCCAAATCCCCATTCAAAATTGTCCATCAGGGACCAAGCATAATATCCCGCAAGATTTACGCCTGATTCAATTGCACGATGTGCCTGCTCAAGGTATCTGTACAAATAGGAAAGCCGATTGTCATCTTCTACCCTTCCGTTATGATTCACCATATCATTAAATGCGGCGCCGTTTTCCGTAATAATTATTTTTATGCCGTTATACTCCTTATTCAAATAAACAAGCAGATCATAAAGTCCTTCCGGGTTGATCTCCCAACCCATCTGTGTCCTGTCCCTGCCGGTAGTGGTCTCTACTGCGAAGATAGGCCATTTTGAACCGTCATATTTGATAAAGCTGCTGTAATAATTGTTGATACCCAGAAAATCCACAGGTTGATGAATGATCTCCATCTCCCAAGCAGGGATCTCCGGAAAAAGGCCATATTTCTGATACCATTTCAAAAGCTTCTCCGGATAGCTCCCCTTCAGAACCGGATCGGAAAACCACCTGTTCAAATACTCATTAAAGATTTCGGCGGCACTGATATCCTCTGCTTTA
This sequence comes from Bacillota bacterium, assembly GCA_023411645.1. GTDB lineage: Bacteria > Bacillota > Clostridia > Acetivibrionales > DTU013 > JAEYRF01. Next base: position 21,240 of record JAEYON010000110.1, read on the forward strand.
TCAGAAGCTGGATATACCGGATTCATATTCAGCGTAATACCGATTTCGCCCTTGAAGCCCATCTCTCTGTATGCTTTTACAGTCATACCATGAGATATCAGCAAATGGTGTGATACCCGAAGCGCCGTTTGAAAATCCGTGATTCCTGGTGCATGGCTTCCAAACCAATTACCTATAAATGAAACCACCCAGGGTTCATTATGAGTAATCCAGATAGGAACCTGCTCACCTAAATTCTCAAAAACATACCTGGCATAATTCACAAAATGCTCTACTGTATCTCTGTTGGCCCAACCACCCTGATCCTGCAGTGCTTGGGGCAGATCCCAGTGATAAAGAGTCGCCGCAGGTATAATCTCATTATCAATCAGCTTCCTGACCAAATCCTTGTAGAAATGCATCCCCTTCTGATTTGGCTTTCCCTTTCCATCCGGAAAAATTCTCGCCCACGAAATTGAGAATCTGTATGTCTTAAGGCCTATCTGCTTCATGAGCTGAATATCTTCATCCACCCTGTGATAATGGTCGCAGGCTATATCTCCCGTATCTCCTTCATAAGTTTTACCGGGAATATGGCTGAAGCGATCCCAGATCGATTCTCCCTTGCCATCCTCGCGATATGCTCCTTCAATCTGGTATGACGCTGTTGCAGCACCCCATAAAAAATTATCCGGGAAAACCAGTCGATTCATAAAATCCTCCGCAAACAAATATTTAACTATTTATCAAAATACGCCGCAACAAATACGGCCGGCGAGTTCCAATAGACCGCCACCTCATTGGTGGAATATGAGCCGCTGTGGTCAATATAACATTTTGCCGGAGGCAGACCTTTCAGATTCATCAATGCAATATCGTCCTGGAGATCTGAGTTTGGGCCCCCTGCAATCATACCGGGCACAGGAAGCTCTTCATCGTCACCTTTGGAGGGTCTGTGATGTGGATTCATGACCGGCTTATGACCAAAACCTGTTACATAGCACTGATCCAACGTATTTAATCCGAGTATATAGTTGAAATTGTTCATCGCGATCTCAATATAATCCACGGACGGCTCAAACATATCAGCAATTATAAGCAGTCTCGCATCATTGAGAACGACTGAGTTGCTGCCCCAATAATAATCATCCGGTCCGAGTGTGATGTGATATCCTGATGACCTGCTTTTCTCCTGCTTATACCCGGCTTCGTTAATAAGGCATTTTTTAAAATAATCATATACAGTCTGATCCACCTTCTGCTTATCTGTAAACATATAGGCAACTGCGGCGTACCCGCCGACACTTTGCCAGCCGAAGCCGAAATATTCAATTCCGGAATTTTTATAGCTCGATTTTATATATTCATCGTAAACCGCATTGCCTGTAGCTCTGTACAGTTCTGCAGCCGCCCAGATGCGCTCATCTGAGTCATTGCCGTCGCCATACTCGCCGGTGTTGATATCACGCGGATTAGTGAAGCCGGACGTGAGACCGTTATTTTCCAGCCAGCTCCATGCATATATAGACGCATCCAAACAAGCCTTAGCAAATTTGCCGTCAAAGTCTTTATAAATCCTGGATGCCATAGCTGTTACTGCAGCAAAGTCACCTGTTGCCGCAGCGGAGACAGGTGCATAAAATAATTCGCTCAGGTCGTTCTGAGGCATCATGACAAGCGGTGGAAATCCTTTGGAAGTTAGCTTGTGATAAACGCCACCCGTATTTTGATCCTGCATTTTGAGCAGCCATTCAAGTTCAACTCTCGCCTCATCAAGAATATCCGGGATACCGTTGCCGCTTTCAGGAGTATTGATGCTATCTCCATAGCTGTCCGGGAAAAGCTCCCATGTCATTAGAAGATCAGCTGCGGCAACCGCACCGGGCACCACATACTTTCCATAGTCTCCCGCATCGTGCCATCCGCCGTTTCCGTCAATTTCAGCGCTTTCATCGCCATAAATCTTTCCCTTGCCGGTATGACATGCCGGATGCGACCATACGCCGGCAAATTCTTCTTTCAGTTCCATTCCGCAGCGCTGGTAGTAAAATGACTTTAAAAGACCGGCCTTCAGCTCATCATATACTTTGTCACCGATTACGAAGCTATCGGTCTGTCCAATGCCCGGAACTTCTATGAAATAAGTTCCCGCCGTTTTGACCTCAGTAAAATCGCCATAGTAAAGCATATCACCACTATCGTTGTCCAGGCTGCCTTTCGTAAAGGGTCCGACAAAAGCCTGTGCTCCGGTTATCTTGTCAACGACAGTAAACTGAGCAGCCTCCCCACTCACTATTATCTGCTTTCTGTCCGCAGTACGATATCCAATCTGATTTATATGAATATTATTATCTGTCAGCTCGACCACATCCTCTGCTTCAGAAGGTTGTACATTACTTTCGGCGGTTAATTCCTCCGCGCTCATAACCGAGGAACCTTTCTGCTGTTCTGTTGTTTTCATATCTGTGGATTCTTTATCTGAAATCTGCCGTTCGCTCATGCTGCACCCAAAAAGGAGCAGTGACGCTGAAAGCGTCACTGCAATGATCTTTATCAGTCTGTTCACTTTCAAAATACCTCCAAAAACGACCCCGGCCGGCGAAAACATCCCAGACCTGCACGGATACTAAAACTCGGGCTCAATCAATCCATATCCGCCGTTTTTGCGCTTGTAGACCACGTTCACCTGATTGGTCTGCGCATTGGAAAACATAAAAAACTCATGTCCAAGTAAATTCATTTGCAGTATCGCTTCATCGACCGGCATGGGCTTGACGGCAAATCTCTTTGTACGCATCACATGGAAGTCTGTTTCCTCTTCAACATGGACATCCGCATTAAAATTCTCGGGCCTGAATGCCCCTGAATGAAGCCTCTTCTCAAGACGAGTCTTATTCTTCCTGATTTGCCTTTCAAGAATATCCTCAGCCTTGTCAATACATCCATACATGTCATCTCCGGCTACCTCAGCCCTGAGTGTGATGCCATTGGACGGTACGGTTACTTCAAGAATATGTCGGTTCTTCTGTACACTCATTGTGACGTGTGCCTCAGTCCCTGAATTGAAAAACTTCTCAAGCTTCCCAAGTTTTTTGTTCACTCTCTCTTTTAATGCCTCTGTTACGTCAAAATTCTTTCCGCTAATAATGAATTTCATAATTCATTGCCCCTTTCTATATATATTTGTATTCAACAACCATCACTTTAAATCCTTCCAGAATTATCGCATAATAAAATAAAAAATATACACAAAACAGGTGTTTTGTGTATATTACCCTGTTGATCATGTGGATAAACCTGTGAATAACAGTAATTTACGCGTTTGAGGCTGTGGAAAACATACCACGCTCGGCAAGCCCTCAAGTACCATACTTTATCAGGTCGCAGGACAATACAAGTATAGCCCTGCATATATTATACACAGGGCTTGTAGCTTATATATAAATTAAGTTAATCAAATTACAGAAATGCTATCAGCGGTTTGAGAAACACTCGCTGCAATATACAGGCTTATCCAAACGTGGTTTGAAGGGAACCTTCGTATTTTGGCCACACTGCGCGCAGACAGCGTCATACATCTCTCTTTCTCTCTTTGCAGAACCGTCTCTGCCATACTGGGACTTTCTGGTTGACCTGCAATCTTTGCACCTTCCGGGCTCATTCTGGAAGCCCCTGGTCGAATAAAACTCTTGTTCACCTGCGGTAAAAACAAAATCCTGCCCACAGTCCTTGCACACTAACGTCTTGTCTTCGAACATTTATAGTCCCCTCGCTTTAGAAAGATTAGTATTTTCTTGCCTACGCAGCAAGTACTTTTTATTTGCCTGCCGTAAGTATCACACTTAAGAGCCAAGCATTTACATTATATTACACAAAAATTAACTAATCAAGCTATTTCGCGATATTTTTGTAATTCTGTCAGTTCCCAGTCATTTCCCTGTGCCCGAATGAGAGCTATTCCAAAATTATATGTATCACGTCAGCACCTTTTTGCGGAATAAGTCTGACTCTCCGGCTGCCCTGCTGCGCTGTCGCACCCTCAACTGAGGCCACCTTGTCTATGCCTCTGAGTACCACCTTCCACGGTTTCTCTGTGCCTTTCACTTCAACTCTCACAGTTTTACCGATTCGCACTGTCCTGCATTCCATAACCGTCTCTCCCTTTGCATTACATACCGTACACCCTGCATAAGCACCGTCCTGTAATTCAAATATGTGCAGTTCCACATTGTCAGTATAATCGTAATCCGGTCTGTTGTTTAAGCTTCCAACAGCTATAATTGAATTTTCTCTGACCATCAGCGGAAGGCTCATATAATCGTGGTACTCTTCTTTCCAACCTCCGCCCTGTACTTTTTCATCGGTGACGAAATGAGTCCAGACACCTGCGGGCAGATAATACTGAGCCCGACTCTCGTTGTTGAAAATTGGCGCAACAAGCAGCGAACCGCCAAGCATGTATTGCCTATCCAACGTCCAGCATCCGGGATCTCCGGGAAATTCAAGAACCATTGCACGCATTGTTGGGATTCCCTTTTGCGCTGCCTCGCAGGCGGCTGCAAATATATACGGCATCAGGCTGCATTTTAGCTTTGTAAAGTATCTCAAAACATCGACCGATTCCTCGTCGAACAGCCAAGGCACCCGGTACGACTCGTTTCCATGCAGGCGGCTGTGGGAAGAGAGCAATCCAAATGCACTCCAGCGCTTGTATATATCTGGCGGTGCAGTCCGCTCAAAGCCGCTTATATCATGGCTCCAGAAGCCAAAGCCCGAGCTGCACAGCGACAATCCTCCCCTGAGGCTTTCAGCCATTGAATCATAGTTAGCTGAGCAGTCACCGCCCCAATGCACGGGGAACTTCTGACCGCCGGCCGTCGCTGAACGTGCAAATAGCATGGCTTCATTCTTCCCGCGGTTTTCTTCAAGCACCTCGAATACAGCCCTGTTATATAATTGAGTATAATAATTGTGCATTTTGACAGGATCGGAGCCGTCGAACCAGACCACTTCCGTTGGTATCCTTTCGCCGAAATCTGTCTTAAAGCAGTCAACCCCCATATCCATAAGCCTTTTCAATTCTGCCTTGTACCATTTGACAGCCGCCGGATTTGTGAAGTCCACCAGACCCATGCCGGCCTGCCATCTATCCCATTGCCATACGCTGCCATCAGGCCGTTTCACCAGATATCCGTTTGCCTTTCCTTCGGCAAACAGCCTGGACTTCTGCGCAATGTAGGGATTAATCCAGACACATATTTTCAGTCCCCTGTCTTTGAGACGCTTGAGCATGGCCTCCGGCTCGGGGAATACATCTTTGTCCCAATCAAAATCACACCATTGGCTCTCCTTCATCCAGAAGCAGTCAAAGTGGAAGACATGAAGCGGCAAATCCCGCTGTTCCATTCCTTCTATAAATCCCGTTACTGTTTTCTCATCATAGCTGGTAGTAAACGAGGTTGTCAGCCACAAACCGAATGACCATGCCGGAGGCAGCGCCGGTCTGCCTGTCAGCAGCGTATAGTTGCTCAGTGCCGCCTTGGGAGAGCCTCCTCCTATGACAAAATACTCCAGATACTCTCCGGGTACACTGAACTGTACCTTGGATACGACTTCCGAACCTACCTCATATGATACCCTCTCAGGATGGTTAACAAATACTCCGTAGCCTCTGTTGGACATATAGAACGGGATATTCTTATAAGACTGTTCACTGGCCGTACCGCCATCTTCATTCCATATATCTACAACCTGACCGTTTTTAACAAATGGAGTAAAACGTTCACCGAGGCCATATACATACTCCCCAACACCAAGCTCCAGCCTTTCACGCATATATGGACCTTCGCCCGCAACCGTAAGACACGCTGTATCTCTTTGCGCATTTCCCGTAATATGTCTTCCGTCATACAGAAATTCCGCAGCCCAGCCCACCGAACGCTTGATTCTCAAACTAAGCTTGCCTGAGGTAAACATGACCGTTTCATCATCCTGGCATATCTCAGGCAAATAACCGTCCTGTGAGTAAAGCTCAAATGCCGGGCCCTTTTCAATTGCGCCCATGAAATGAGTAACTTTTACACGGATGACATCCGCAAAAGGCGCGGAATATTCAAATGTAAGCAGGGGGCCTTCCAGCGTATCCCCCCTGTGCCTGACCGGTCTTGTCGCCACATACAGCGTGAGCTTTCCATCATCGATCACAATATCCCTGATATCAGTCGGCGAGGCAACTGTCACCCCATCCTTCGGCATCCAGTAACCATTGGTAAACTTCATAATCATTTCCTCCTGCTCATTTACAGATATTAGATTAGGCGGCTTTCATGAAATGGCCTTAAACAATCTTCGTTCATCATAACTTTCACAATTTCCATTGCAGTCTTCCTGTTTAACCAATATAATTATATTAACAATTTTAATAGAAATCTTATATTATCTTGATAAAACATAACAGGATTTTGATATGGATAAAGAATTACTAAAGGAAGACAGAGTGCACGGAGACGTTTCTTTCCCGCTAGATGCCTATCATATGAACATCTTACCCGGAGGGAATGTACTGGATTGTCATTGGCATGAAGAGTTGGAATTCCTGGTGGTTACGAGCGGGAAGGCGATCTTCCAGATAGAAGCCGACTATTTCCCCGTGCATGCTGGAGAAGGGTTCTTTGTAAACGCCGGCGAACTGCATGCCGGATACCCTCTTGATAATTCACCCTGCAGCTATGAGGCCATTGTTTTTAATCCCTCCCTTCTCCACAACGGCTCCTTTGATTCAATTCTGTTCAGATACATAGATCCAATCATTAAAAACCGTCTAACTTTCAAAAGGCATTTTACAGGCAATGAAATATGGGAAAATGAGCTGCTGCAAAGGTGCTTGAGAGCCTCGGAGCATGTTCTGAGCAGGACGGCTGCTTATGAATTGTCGGCCAAATCAGAACTGCTGGCAATACTGGCTCTTCTAATTAGGAACAGTACCCTCGTTGCTGCGCCTGTTGAAAAAACGCCGGAGCATTTCAGGCTGGAACGGTTAAAAAACGCATTAAAGTATATTCAGGACAACTACTCTCAAAAACTTAGTACAATGGATATATCCACATATCTTAACATGAGTGAAGGCCATTTTTGCAGACTCTTCAAGCAATACTTCAAAAGAACGCCAATGGAATACCTGAATTATTACAGAATTACCCGGGCGGCAAGATTGCTGGAGGAAACACAGCAAAAAATACTTGAAGTCGCATTGGAAGTTGGCTTTGACAATCTCAGCTATTTCATCGGCACCTTCAAGCGTTATATGGGCACAACACCGTCAAAATACCGTAATCAGAAGATTTAAATCCGACTAAGATCATTCGCTGATGAAAATGCAAAAATTCTGAAGTTATTACAAGAATGAGCTTGCAATGAGTGGTATTGTTAAAATATAAACAATCTTTCATCTAAAGGAGACATGAATCTATGAATATGCGTGTTTGGCTGGAAAACCTGAAAGATTCCAGAGTAAAAAAAGCAATGCCGGTACTTTCATTCCCCTGCGTCAGCCTGATGGGAATTACGGTAAAAGACTTAATAGCAAATAGCGATCTTCAGGCAAAAGGGATGAAAATGGTTGCCGACAGGGTTGACTCCGCAGCATCCTTGAGTATGATGGATCTATCCGTCGAGGCAGAAGCCTTTGGTTCAACAATAAGAGTTTCTGATTTTGAAGTACCGACTGTGATAGGTTCTATCGTTAATAATGAAGAAGACGCTGATGCCTTGCAGATACCCTCTGTCGGTGCAGGCCGTACGGGCGAATATATTAAAGCCATCGAAAAAACCTGTGCAAAGGTCACAGACAGACCTGTATTTGCTGGAGTGATCGGATCCTTTTCACTAGCTGGAAGGCTGCTTGATGTTACCGAAGCATTGGTAAAATGTTATACTGAACCGAATTGTGTTCACAAAACACTGGAAAAAACAACAACTTTCCTGATTGAGTATGTAAAAGCCTACAAAGAAATAGGAGCTAACGGAGTTGTAATTGCCGAGCCCTTAACAGGCCTGCTATCGCCCGAATTGGCAAGTGAGTTCTCCGAGCCATATATAAAGAGAATTGTTGAAGCTGTTCAGGACGATGAGTTCATCGTAATATACCACAATTGCGGAAACAATACGATATTCATGATCGACTCGATTCTGAATACAGGCGCATCTGCTTATCACTTTGGAAATTCTATAAATATGAAAGAGATGCTTGGCAAAATACCCAAAAGTATTGTGGTAATGGGAAATGTAGATCCGTCCTCACAATTTTTAAATGGCACGCCACAGTCAATAGCAGCGCATACACACAGACTCATGGCAGAATGCTGCAATGAGTATCCAAACTTCGTGATTTCCTCCGGATGCGATATCCCTCCCGCAAGTAAATGGGAAAATATTGATGCCTTTTTTAAAGCCGTCAATGATTTTTACGCAGGCTGAGCACAGTCAATATTACAGCGCCGCACCCAGCTCTACAACGATCTCAGAAATGCTTCCAGCCGGTTGAACGGGTATTTTATCAACCTGAATGCCGTTGAGAAGCATCCTCCTCACACCGCTGCTTACATGCTCCGGATTCCTGACTTCGATCCTGTAGACAGCTCCGCGAAATTCCCGCACCGCCCTGAATCCATCCCAGGCGGTCGGAATGCACGGATCAACAATAAGACAGTCATATCCTGCTCTGATTCCAAGTATATACTGGCTTGACGCAACCATATTCCATGCAGCTGTGCCGCTAAGCCACGAGTTTCTGCCTATACCGAATTGCGGATGTTCCTTGCCCAAAATATTCTGAGGATAAACGTACGGCTCCACTTCCAAATGATCAGCTTCATTGTTGCGTCTGGCCGGCAGTATCTGTCTGTAATACTCAAAGGCTTGATTTCCGTTGCCCATCATCACCTCAGCGATCATCACCCAGGGGTTGGTATGGCAGAATATACCTCCGTTTTCTTTGGCTCCCGGCGGATATGTGGTTATTCCGCCCTTTGTGTGATCATATTTTGTATAGGCGGGATACATGGCGACAATACCATACTTAGAATTGAGATATTTGTTTACCGAGTCCAGACACATCCGTGAACGCTCGGAGTCTGAAACTCCGCCCATTACCGCCCATGACTGCGAGTTGATGAATATCTTTCCGAAGTTATTCTCTTTTGAGCCAAGCGGCTTACTATCGTCGTCAAATGCCCTCTTATACCATTCGCCATCCCAGCAGGTCTCATTTATGGCATTCTTCATAAGTTCATTCATGCCGTTGTATTTGATCTCATTCTCCTTGCGGCCGAGGTAGCGGGACAGCTCAATCATTTCCATTGCTGCCCTGCAGAAGAGCATAGATGTGAAAACACTTTCCGCGACACCTTTTCCGGTGTCCAGATTCAACGTGTCATTCCAGTCAGCACGGCCCGCCAACGCAATGTTGTGGGGTCCCTTGTTTGTATCAGTAAAATCAAGTGCCTTGTCCAAATGCTCCCAGACCGTGGCCTCTGTCTTTTTGTCGTTATAGGGCACTATCGAATCAAGGAACTCAAAATCGCCCGTTTCCTTCACATAAGCATTTACTGCCAGGATCAGCCAAAGATGATCGTCGGAATACCAGTCAAATTTCTTGACCGGAGCGTCGCCCACGCCGCCTTCGCCGGTCAGCGGAAAAAATAAATGGTATGCACGCCCGTCAGTGTACTGGCACTGGAGCAGTTTCACTATCAGCTCCTTCGCCTGTTCCGGAATTGTATGCATCACGCCAAGCGTATCCTGCGCGCTGTCCCTGATGCCCATACCCCTGCCAAGGCCAAGCTGATATAGAGAAACGAATCTTGACCAATTGAATGTCGTTTTACATTGGTACTGATTCCACATGTTTACAAAGAGATTCATATCACGATCGGGTGTATCAACTCGCAGTTTGCCTATGAAGTCTGCCCAGTCCGTACTCAGGCGTCCCAGCGCAGCACGCGCTTCGGCCGGATCCAGATAAGCTTTGATATCATTTCTGAAATCATTTCTGTTCTCAGTATAGCCCAATATGAAAACAAGCTCCTTAGATTCCCCACCCTGCAGATCAACTTCATTGCAGAAGGCTCCTACACCATTTGTCCTGTACGATATAGAATTGGAACAAGCTCCCTGCTCGACGGCGATCGGGTTTGCTTCCGAGCGGTAGCGTCCGATAAAGGCCTCCAGATTGGTGTCATAGCTTGAGACCTCTCCTCCGGTGGCAAAAAATGATGCGTTATTTTCGATATAATGGGGATACCAGGTGATGATGCCGTTTTCATAGCGGCCCTGGTTGATCTGCTGTGCCCAGTCCACATTCTGCTGATCCAGTATGGCATCCCAGAAGCAGAATTCCGTATAGCTGAATATTTGCAGCTTTTTGGCCACCTTCAAGGTGTTGGTCACCTTCAGAAGCCATATTTCAAAGTCTCTGTCGTCAGGAACAAAATATGTAAGACTTGCTGTAATACCCTTATATTCGCCCTCCAGTGTCGTATAGCCCATACCGTGCCTGCAGCTGTAGCTGTCCAGCTTTGTGCCGGATGGCTGGAAGCCGGGGTTCCAATACTCTCCCGTTACTGCGTCTCTTACATAGACATACCTTCCGGGCCTATCCACAGGAATGCTGTTGTAGCGGTATCTGGTTATCCTTCGGTTCTGGGGATCCTTGTGAAAGCTGTATCCGCCGCCTGTGTTGGATACGATTCCTCCGTATTTGCCGCTGCCGATGTAATTAATCCATGGCGTCGGCGTATCCGGTCTGGTTATGACGTATTCATTCGCGCCTTCATCAAAATAACCGTATTTCATATCCGCCTCCTGATATTATTTCCCATAATAGTTGTACATCAATAATTATACAGGAGAAAATACGGAAAGCAAGAAATTCTATCTTAATTCATCCAGATTGAACGGAGTTTCCTGATATACGTAATAGTTCAGCCAATTGGCAAACAACAGGTTGCCGTGGGCTCTCCACTTCACAATGGGCTGCTTGTCAGGATCATCTCCGGGGAAGTAGTTTTTTGGCACCTGTGGATTGAGTCCCTTGCTAAGATCCCTTTCATATTCGTTCTTCAGGGTCAGCGGATCATATTCGGAATGTCCGGTAACATAAATCTGCCGGCCGTTTAGAGCAGAAACGATGTAAATACCGGCCTCATCCGATTCTGCAATAATATCCAGACCATCGACCTTCTCGATATCTTCGCGTCTGATTTCCGTATGTCTGGAATGAGGCGCATAGAAATGTTCGTCAAAGCCTCTGAGTAGCATGACATTGGGTTTAATGACCCTGTGCTCAAAAATACCTGACATTTTTTCAGGAATCGGATGCTTGGGAATACCGAAATGGTAGTACAGGCCGGCCTGTGCCCCCCAGCAGATATGGAATGTAGAGTAGACATTGTGCATACTCCATTGCATGATTTCCTTCAATTCATCCCAGTAGTTGACCTCCTCAAAGCCCATATGTTCCACCGGAGCGCCTGTTATAATCAGTCCGTCAAACTTTCTATCTCTAATCTCGTTGAATGTGTTGTAAAATTTAAGCAGGTGCTCCTCCGGGGTGTTCTTTGATTTGTGTGAATCAGGATGCAAAAAGGTGACATCCACCTGAATGGGCGTATTACCGATCATCCTGAGCAGCTGTGTCTCCGTATCGATCTTGGTAGGCATCAGATTGAGCAGGACAATGCTCAGAGGCCTGATATCCTGAGTTTCGGCTCTGGCTTGGGTCATCACAAATATATTTTCACGTGACAGCACTTCTGCCGCCGGTAAACTATCGGGTATTTTAATGGGCATCCGCTCTCCGCCTTTCCGGGAATGTGATAATTTATATTCTTCTGAGTTAATTTATGTATTATATCATATAGAAATTTAGGTTTCCATACTGAAAATTCTCGCTGAAAGCTTCACAGCAGAACCTCGCAGAGACTGTCATTATGTGGCGGCTTACTTCTTTAGCATCTCAATTGCCGCATCTTCATCAAGCGGTTTACTGATCATATACCCCTGAATTTTGTCACATTCATTATTTTCGAGATATTTCCTCTGCCTTTCATGCTCTACTCCTTCCGCAATAACATAGTGGCCCAGCTTATGTGCCATCGATATAATATCGCCGGTGATGGCCTCCTCATCCTTCAGTGATACCAACTTGTCAATAAAATATTTGTCAATTTTAAGGCAGCTGACGTTAAGCTCCCTTTCTCTTGCAAGAGAAGAATACCCTGTACCAAAATCATCTATTGCGATTTGGATTCCGGAATCCTTAAGCACACCAAGAATCCGGTTTATTTCCTGGTAGTTGTCAGCAAATAATGATTCCGTAATCTCAATCCCGACATTCGACGGGTTAATCTGCATTTCATCCATCATGGAAAATAAGAATTCTACAAAATCATTTCTTAACAGCTGAATTGCGGATATATTAATTGAAACACCTATTTTGTCATAACCATAAGCCTTTAATTTATTTACGAATTTGAATGCTTTTAAAATGACTTTTTTACCAACAGCAATTATTAGCTTTGTTTTTTCAGCAAGTGGAATAAATTCAAAAGGTGATATAACTCCCATCTTGTCGCTTTTAATCCTTGCTAATGCCTCAAAACAGCATATTTGATTGGACTTAAGATCCAGGATTGGCTGATACTGCAGAAAAAGCCCACCATCATCAGCATCTGATTCAATCTCTAAAAGCTCATACTTAATAGCTTCTTCGCGCTTGATTTGTGCTTCCATATCTCTGTCAAAATAACATACTCCCAGATCTTTGTCATAAATTCGAAGCGCTTTTTCGGACGCTATCAAAAGATTTTTAAATAGCAGATCTATTTGATGCTTATTATCTTCGTCTATTTCGACAATACCAATACCGCCGCCAATTCTCTCAGATGCTACAACAGATTCCAATGTGCTGACAACACTTTCGCAAAGCAATGTCAATTCATTCTTGTCTTCATAATCTTTAACATAGAACACAAATCTATTTTCATAAGTATTGTATAATTGGCGCTTATCGTTACAAAGCAATGATAGGGCTTCAGCTGCTTTCTTAATCAATTCTTGACTGTAGTGAAATCCATAGTTCAGACTTAACATTTGAACAGGGCTTAAATTGATACCCACAAGCGCTCTTTTCTTCGTTATTCCTATCTTTGCATCGCAGTCTAAAAGGCTTTCCAGATACCTGTGATTATATAATCCTGTCCACAAATCATGTTCATTGTTGTATCTAAGATTGTTCTCAATTTCTTTACGGTCAGAGATATCAAGGATGATTCCTTCAAGGGAGTCTACTTCATTTTGTTCGTTGTAAATCCCCTGCCCCATTTCCAGAACCCACTTTCGCTCCTTCTTTGCCGTTATGATCTCATATTCGTATTTAAATGGCAGTCTTCCGACAATAATACGCTCCCACTCTGCCCAGAGAGAATCACAATATTCAGGAGCAATCAAATCATTAAAAGATAACTCTTTGTTATGCAAAAGGCTCTCCGCAGTATATCCCGTCAACTGGAAACAACCTTCAGAAACAAACTGCATTGTCCATTTTCTATCATATTTGCATCTGTAAGCCATCCCCGGAAGATGGGAGAGAAGAACGGATTTGCTGCGCTCGCTCTCTCTTAAAGATTCCTCCATCTTTTTTCTATTTGATATGTCTTCTATTAAGCATAAATGCTTAAATTTCCTCTCCGGACCTCCTAATAAATGAGAAATTGTAGTTTTAGTCCATACGCTTGATCCGTCAGGTCTTAAATAACGCTTTTCTAATGAATAGTCTTGAATCTTGCCTGCTTTAAACTGCTCAAATTTTTCAAGGTCTTCTTTCAGGTCTTCGGGATGTGTAATTACTGTCCATTTTAAATTTTCCAACTCCTTGCAATTGCGCCCCAGAATTTCCCCCAGCATTGGATTAATGTTTCGCTGCCCGCATTCCGGCTGTACTACATGGCTTTCGTTGTCTCCGATTGCGATTCCTATAGGGGCCTGATCAAACACACTTCGGTACAGTGCTTCACTTCTAGCCAATTTTTTATTAAGCTTCTCAAGGAAAAAATGCTGTCTGCGAATAACAAGAAAGGCTCCCAAAAGCACAAGGATACTTAAGATAACAATTATATCGGGAATCATCTGCTTCCACAGACGTGATTGCCATTCTGAAGCTGAATAATCAATCCCTAAAACAGCAATAATATTACCGGTTTTCTGATCTTTTATCGGAACGAGCACACTGTTCCAGGAACTCCCTTGCCCAGATATTCTTTCGGTCAGAATGGTGTTGCCCGACTGGAAGGCCTCCCGGTAATCATCATTTGTTTCCTCAAATACCTGACCGGGTGGTAAATAATCTGCTGTATCGTGCGGTTGCGAATCTAATAATAAAACAATATTGCCGTCTCGCTCCCCCAGGAAGTACGCAATGCTAGTTTGATTCGTTGTCTCGGCAAGCTTCATTAGATAACTTTTAAGCATTGTGTAAATCGAGTTGTCTAAATCCTGAGTTCCTTCAATAAATTCTTCAATATACCCAGCATTCATAAAGGATTCCAATGATTGTGCGTACATAACAGCCTCTGATGAGGCTGTCTTTGTGTATCTGTTCCATGCAAAACGCAAATAAAAACCACATAGATGGGCTATGATAATAATACAAATGACTGTATAGACAAAACTAAGTTTTATTCTCAATCCATTCTCTGAAAATGAACTCTTGTTGTTTAATCTATAGGTTTTTTTATCGGTAACTAACATATAAATACACCTGCGAAAAAAATAAGCAGTATAAGCTGCCTACTTTAAATTGTTATATAGTTTACATTTACAAACGAGCTTGGTATTATAAATTCTATTTACTCAACCTCATATTTAAGCACTTTGTTAGTCTAAAAATCATTGCATTTGAGAATTTTTGACTTGTGGCTTTGCATCTGCGTCTATTAACGAATTTTTTGTCAACTTATTATATACTTTTTTTTCTATTTTACTTGTTATCATATTTTATCACTATTGTAATGTCAAGATTTTATTTTTTTGCGAATTTTAGAAAGCTAACCTGAGACCTAACCCATCAATAGCAGGACCTCCCGCATGACCTTGCAGGCCACTGCGGTTGATACCCCCGAAATATCCAGCCCCGGCGCCAATTCAACCACATCGGCCGCCACAATATTTAACTCCCTAAAGCTGTAGAGGGCAGCCTGCAGTTCCTTAAAGCTGACTCCACCCGGTTCCGGCGTACCTGTACCGGGCATTATGGACGGATCAAGCACATCCAGGTCAATCGAAAGGTATACCGGCTTTCCGGACAGTGCCGAAACTACCTCCTGTGCGCAGGACAGGTCGAATCGGTGCAATGTTGTATGTCCTTGTGCCGCCCATTCAAACTCCTGCTTCATTCCGCTACGGATGCCCATTTGCCAGATACGTCCGTCTCCGACGATGTCCCATATCTGCCTGATTACACCGGAGTGTGTAAGGTGCTCTCCGAGATATTCCTCACGCAAATCCGTGTGGGCATCCAGATGTACCAGACAAAGCTCCGGAGTTCTCTCGTAAACCGCTTTGAAAGCCGGTAATGTGATAAGATGCTCTCCGCCTGTCATAAATGGCTTTTTCCCAGCGTTGACAATATCAGCTGTTGTCCGCCGAATCATCTCCAAGGCTGTCTCTGTATTCCCAAACGGGATTTCCAGATCTCCACCGTCACAAACGGCGATATCCGTCAGATCACGGTCAAGCACAGGAGAATACGTCTCAAGTCCGTAAAATTCCGAGCGCATTGCTGCAGGGCCAAAGCGGGAACCGGGACGATATGAGGCTGTGCCGTCAAAGCCCGCTCCGAAAATAATGACCTGAGCATCCTCTCTGCTGGCATCACAGCTCATAAATACCGGTAACTTAAGCTCATTCATAAGGAATTCCTCCTATCTATGCAGGTTATCCGTGAAAAAATTATATCCCCTTTCCTCAACATTTACAATACAAGAATTAGACGCCGTATTGAACGCTATCAATTCCATAAATCACCACACAAAAAAGTTCGGTTCCGCGTCATGCGCCAAACCGAACTTTTTTCGTTCAATTATAACACCTTGGGTCAAAATGAAATTTTTCGTCTGTAGAAAAATTTCATTACCAAGCGGTTATATTCTGTTCACACCCGATTTAATTGCGGCCTCGGCAACAGCTTTGGCAACGCTTCCCGCAACTCTCGGATCAAAAGGGGCCGGAATGACATATTCTTCATTTAACTCGTCATCGGAGATCAGCTCTGCTATCGCCTTTGCCGCAGCGATCTTCATCTCGTCATTGATATCGCTGGCCCTTACATCCAATGCACCTCTGAATATGCCCGGGAATGCCAAAACGTTATTGATCTGGTTCGGGAAATCCGAACGGCCTGTTCCCATTACCCTGGCTCCGGCAGCTTTCGCTTCGTCCGGCATGATCTCCGGCGTTGGATTCGCCATTGCAAAGATTATAGGGTCTTTCGCCATAGTCCTGACCATTTCTTTTGTGAGGCTTCCTGCAGCGGATACTCCTATAAACACGTCGGCGCCGGCGATGACATCCTTCAGCTGGCCTTTTTTCTTCTCAAGGTTGGAAATCTGAGCCATTTCTGCCTTTACCGCATTTAGATTGTCTCTTCCCTCATAGATGGCGCCTTTCGTATCGCAAAGAATAACCTTTTTCAATCCCACTGCCATAAGCAGCTTGGTAATGGCGATCCCTGCCGCACCTGAACCGTTGATTACCACCTCTATGCTGCCGAGTTCCTTCTTCGCAAGCTTCAAAGCATTCAGCATGGCAGCAAGTGTTACTACTGCAGTTCCGTGCTGGTCGTCATGAAAAATTGGTATATCACATTCTTCTTTTAGCCTCTTTTCTATCTCAAAGCATCTGGGTGCGGATATATCTTCAAGATTGACGCCGCCAAAGCTGCCGGCCAGCAGCTTCACTGTCTGGACGATCTCATCCACACTTTTGGAGCGTATGCAAAGAGGAAATGCATCAACATTTCCAAAGGTCTTGAACAGGACGCATTTACCCTCCATAACAGGCATTCCTGCTTCAGGTCCAATATCCCCAAGCCCCAGCACTGCAGTGCCATCTGTGACAACAGCAACCAGATTCCCTCTTCTGGTCAGCTGATAGGATAGATCAACGTCCTTCTCAATAGCCAGGCAAGGCTCTGCAACGCCTGGTGTATATGCCAGCGATAGCTCCTGCTTATTTGTGACGGGAACCGAACTGATGACCTCAATCTTCCCCTTCCATTCGCCATGCAGCCTCAGTGACTCTTTTCTGTAATCCATCGTATACACTCCTTTTTCCGCATTCATGCAAAATTTAACTTTATATTGAAAACCCTTATTGCTCAAGTTAATAACTTTCAATATCAGCTGAACATAACAAGAATAGCAAAGATTGCATTTGTAATCAAGTGATTTTGCTGATGCCGACAGTGCCTTTTATTCAGCAGCCTTCACAAAGAGCACTGCCACACTTTAATTACCATGCAAGTGGTTGATAGAACGCTCGGAACATGGCATAATGGGTGAAAAGGAGATGTGGGCATAGTGGAACAGATAAAAAATGTGTATTTAATTGGACTTGGCGCTATTGGCGGCGCTTATGGAAGCAGGATAATAGATAACTGCCCGGGGAGTCTGCAAATTGTGGCGGACACCGGCAGAGCGGAAAGATACGGCAAATCCGGAGTAACTGTCAATGGACAGCTTGTTCCTTTTAGATATATCACGCCTGAGCAGGTAAATGAAAAAGCAGATCTTATTCTCATAGCTGTAAAGCAGCATCATCTGGATCAGACGATAGAAAATATAAGACGGCTGGTGGGTACTGATACGATCATTCTGTCACTGTTGAACGGAATTTCCAGCGAAGAGATTCTGGCAGAGGAATTTGGTATGGATAAAATGCTGCATTCTTTCTGCGTCGGTACGGATGCTGTCAGAGTCGGAACAGATATCAGGTTCTCAAGGATTGGAAGAATTGTATTTGGTGACAGGGATCACGCCGAGTCCTCTGCCAAAGTCTCTGCGGTACGTGAATATTTCGATAGAGCCGGAATACCATATGAGATACCTGCCGACATAATGAGGGAGCTTTGGTGGAAGTTTATGCTTAATGTAGGCGTCAATCAGGTCTCTGCGGTGCTGCGGGCGCCATATGGCGAACTTATTGGCGAAGAATACACCAGAGAGCTCATGTTCGACGCCTCCCGAGAGGTAGTTGAAATAGCCAGAAAGGCCGGTATCCAGCTCTCTGAAGAAGATATACAAAAATACGCCGGTATCATTGCCTCTTTATCCCCGGAGGGCAAGCCTTCCATGCTGCAGGACGTAGAAGCGGGCAGAAAGACCGAGGTTGAAATCTTCTCCGGCGCGGTCATTGAGCTTGGCCGCAAATACGGCGTTGCGACTCCGGTGAACGATATTCTGTTCAGACTGCTCAAGGCTCTCGAACAGATCAAGGTTTAGTCAATCTAACACTCCGGGCGTTATACACCTTATAGCGGTGCGTTCAATTTCTTTTTATTAAGCCGCCACTGGGGCAGGAACCGGTCCATATATCCGTAAAAGATTGCATTGTGCCCTCTTTCGAGCATATGTACCATCTCATGCACTACGATGTACTCCAGACATTCCGGCGGCCTTTTTGCCAGTTCCAGATTGATCCAGATGCGTCCGGCCTTCCTGTTGCATGTCCCCCATCTGGTCTTCATTTTCTTGATACCAAAATCATTGACCCTGACATTCAAAATCTGCTCCCACCGGGCGATGAGTGCGGGCAGCGCCTGCCGCAGCTGTGTACGGTAAAATTCCTCCACAACGGACTGCCTTTTTTCGGCTGTCGCACCGGAGCGAATATAAAGCCTCAAGGTATCGCCTTCAAGGATTACTTCCGGCTTTGCGGCACGCTCTTCCAGCTCCAGCATATAGCGCTTTCCGCCAAAATAATGAATCTCCCCAGATACAAATTCTATAATCTCGGAAGGTTCGCGCATACGTATCCTTGCTTGCTGTTTTCGGATCCAGTCAAGCTTGGATTGCGCAAATTTAATCAGCACACCGGTATCCGATCGCATCGGTGCGGAGATCCTGACCCTGCCGTCGGGAGGAAACACCCTAAGGTGGATATTCTTTATTTTCTTCCACTCTACATCAATAGTGATTTCCTCCACCTGAAGCACCGATTTACTTAAGGTCTTTGATTTTATCCCTGCTTTTGATTTCTGTCCTGTCTTCGATTTTACTCCAGCCATCATCGAAACTCCACCATGCAAAAGAAATCATAGATTGGCTTCAGCTTAAGGAAGCTATTTATTAAGTGTTCGGGCAATGCTTTCGAGAAAGCGGGTCCGAATCCTTTTTGAGCATTTTCAAAGAAAATGTTTTTTCTATCCAGCCACAGCCTGAGTTTTTCCGGCTGGTTGGGAAATTTACTGCGTTTGTACATCTCGCCTCCGATTACAAACTCGCTCTGGGACTCATAGCACGAAAGAGCATTAATAAACGCCGGATGTCCGTCCAGGATCATTTCTCTCATATGATCCATGGATTCCTTCTGCACTCCATAGTAGCCAACTCCATAGCTGATGCCTTCCTGCCCCAGCTCAAACCAGTAGCATGGCGAAGAGGACATCTGCGACTTGTCCCTTAAAAAAACGATCCAAATATGATCCCGGTATAAGGTCTTGTCCTTGGTAAAACGGGTATCTCTGCGCACCCTGGAAATAATCTTTGACGGAATGGTAATAATCCTGTCGTCAATTCCCGTCATCGTGGGAGCCAGTTCGATAACCAATTCCGCAAATGGGTTGTACACAAGTTTTTTATACACATCTTTGTTGCTGTCATACCACAGCTTGCTGTTATTCATTCTGTTTTCCAAAAGAAACGCCAACGCTTCCTTTGTAAATCCGTCAAAGCTCATAGCCGATTCCTCCAAATGGTTGATTGGCAGTGATATCGTCCCGCCGCTTCATTGTCTCATTTTTCCACATTCATAAGACATAATTTCTTCATTATAGTATCATATAATAGAGCCGATCTTAAATGCAATGAGGTGATTTTTACGAAAAAAATATTTATTGTTGAGGATGACCCGATCATCCGCAGAGAACTGTCGGTCTTCCTGTCGAAGAACGGCTATGAATGCGAGGCTCCGGACGACTTTGAACACATTATGAATACGATCATTTCAACAGACCCCGATCTGGTGCTTCTGGATATCAACCTGCCGACTCTGGATGGCTATTACATCTGCCGCGAATTAAGACGACAATTCGAAATACCCATTATCGTAGTTACCAGCCGGGATACCGAGCTTGATGAGCTGACGGCATTGAACTGCGGCGCTGACGACTTCATTACAAAGCCATTTAATACACAGATCCTGCTGGCCCATATTTCAACCGTGCTCAAGAGAGCCTCCAGAGAAGCGCCCTCTACCCTGATGGATTGCGGCGACTTTGTGATCAATCTGTCGCGAAGCACTTTCATGTATCGGGATAAAGAATACGAACTCACGAAAAACGAGTTAAAGATCCTGACACTCCTTTATGAGCGACAGGGCACGATAGTCAGCCGGGACGAGCTCATGACACAGCTGTGGAACAGCGACCTGTTCATTGACGACAACACGCTCACCGTCAATGTTAACAGACTTCGCGGCAAGCTGGAAGAAGCCGGCCTCGGCCAGGTTATCGAAACGAAAAGAGGCCGGGGGTATATGGTAAATTGAAGCTCTCAGATTTTTTAAAAGAAAAAATTGCATATATAGTATCGACCCTTCTGGCGGTCATTTTAACCACCTCTCTACTGCTGGTCCTGGAGCCCGGCGGCGGAGCAGCTCTGTCGCTTCTGATCATCATTTTATATTTTCTGGGGGCGTTTGTTCCTCTGATATCGGAATATATCAAAAAGAAGAGCTTCTATGATAGCCTGGTGCATATATTTGATTCACTGGACAAGAAGAACCTAATAGCAGAAGTCATTTCACCTCCCGGATTTAAAGAGGGCATGATCCTGTACGAGATCGTCAGAGGCTCCAATAAGGCCATGCTGGAGGAAATCAACAAATACCGGTACATGCAGGAGGAGTATCGAGAGTACATAGAACTCTGGATTCATGAAGTAAAAACTCCAATCGCTTCCTCAAGGCTGATCGCGGATAACAACAAAAGTGAGGCTATGGATTGCCTTTCTGAAGAGCTTCGGAAAATTGAGAGCTATGTGGAGCAGGTTTTGTTCTATTCCAGAAGCAATACCGTGGAAAAGGACTATATTATCAAGGAGATCAATCTCCAAAAGCTTTGCTTTGATTCGCTGAAACGAAATGCCAGCCTTTTCATACAGAACGGGATCTCTGTCATTACAGAGAATCTTGACGTAACGGTCTATTCTGATGAAAAGTGGCTGCAGTTCATATTGAATCAACTCCTGACCAACTCAGTCAAGTATTCGGACAAGACGGACGCATATGTAAAGATCGTCGCACAGGAGCTGGAGAACAGCGTGTTGCTGTCTGTCCAGGATAACGGCGTAGGCATCGGTAAAAGCGAACTGCCAAGGATATTCGACAAGGGATTTACAGGTTCCAACGGAAGAAAAAACGAGAGGTCAACCGGGATCGGTCTGTATATCTGCAAAAAGCTATGTGACAAGCTGGGTCTTGATATCAAAGCTTCTTCAGAGATAGGCAAAGGTACCGAGATAATTATTATGCTTCCCAAAAGCTCAATGTACGACGTGATATCATGATACGATTAGCTGGCCATATGCATGCGTTTTGAATCACACCAGAAATTCAGCCTATATGACAAAAATGTAAGAAAACTGTAAGGCATAGTTATGGAAGCCGATCAAGCCTGCTACTATAATATAGTCGTGCACGAATGAAATAATACGGAGGAATATAAATGGCTGAAATATTAAAGGTTCAAAATGTTGAAAAATATTACGGGAACAAGAGCAACCTTACAAAAGCACTGGATCATGTAACCTTTTCCGCTGAAGAGGGGGAATTTGTCGGGATCATGGGCGCGTCCGGCAGCGGTAAAACAACCCTGCTAAATTGTATCTCAACTGTCGACAGGGTCACCAGCGGACACATATTGATCCGGGAGCAGGACATCACTGAAATGAAAAGCGCCCAACTGGCCCGTTTCAGGCGGGAAGAGCTGGGATTTGTCTTCCAGGAATTTAATCTGCTTGATACGCTGACCGGCTATGAAAACATCATACTTCCGCTAAGCATATCAAATGTCCCGCACAAGAAGGCCGGAAGAAGGGTTGAGGAGATCGCAGAAAGACTTAATATCACAGATATACTCTCCAAGTATCCCTATGAGATGTCCGGCGGTGAGAGACAGCGAGTGGCAGCGGCCCGTGCCATCATCACCAATCCGGCAATGATTCTGGCAGATGAGCCGACAGGATCGCTGGATTCAAAATCTGCCCGCATGCTTCTTGAGTGTCTTGACCGTCTGAATAAAAATATGAGTGCGACTATCCTCATGGTCACCCATGATGCCTTTACCGCAAGCTATTGCAGCAGGATCCTGTTCATTAAGGACGGCAGGCTTTTCAATGAGCTGATCAAGGGCGAAAGCAGCCGGAAGGAATTTTTCAGCAAGATCATCGAGGTTATTACACTGCTTGGAGGTGACGCAGGCAATGTTCTTTAAACTATCCATGAAAAATGTAAGAAGAAGCTTTAAAGACTATACACTGTATTTCTTAACGCTCACCTTCAGTGTATGCATCTTTTATGTATTTAACTCCATTGAGGCACAAAAGGCTATGATGCACATCTCGGAATCAGCGGTGCAGATGATGAAAACCATCACAATGCTCATCGGTTATATCTCCGTATTTGTGTCCTTTGTTCTGGGCTTTTTGATCGTGTACGCCAACAACTTTCTCATCCGGCGCAGAAAGAAGGAACTGGGCGTCTATATGACACTGGGTATGAAGAAGGGGAGGGTTGCAAGGCTCCTTGTAGCGGAAACATTCACAATCGGCATTATCTCCCTAGGAACCGGACTATTGGCGGGTATCTTCCTGTCTCAGGGACTTTCAGTTATTACAGCAAAGCTGTTTGAAGCAGATATGACCGGCTACCGCTTCATCTTCTCTTCAATGGCTTTCCTTAAGACAATTCTGTATTTCAGCGTGATTTTTCTGATCGTCATGGTGCTGAGCAC
>JAEYON010000136.1 GCA_023411645.1 Bacillota bacterium
CTTGGCGGAGCAGAAATTGCCGGGATCAAAATGCATGCGGCCATTGATGTGGTCTTCCGCCGCAACCATATCCACCATTGTACAATGGGAATCTGGTGTGACTGGGAAGCACAGGGCACACGCATTACCCAGAATCTGATGCATGATAACCAGAAGCCATCATATGCTAAAGTTCTTCCGGGAGGCATGATGTCCCAGGATATATTCGTAGAAGTCAGCCACGGTCCGACATTGATCGATAACAATATTCTGCTCTCAGACGCCAGCCTTCGTTTTGCGACACAGGGCGTGGCTATGGTTCACAACCTCATCTGTGGTGCGTTAACCGACGTCGGAGGAGGAACAACCTGGCGCTATACACCCTATCACATGCCACACCGTACGGAAGTGATGGGCTTTATGACCTTCCTGCACGGTGACAACCGTTTCTACAACAATATTTTTGTTCAGAAATGGCCTTCGGATGACTATGTAACCTACCATGATCAAACCCATGAGCCCAGACATGAAAACAGACAAGTAGGCACGCACGTTTTCGATGAATACCCAACCTATGATGAATGGATTGCGCAGTTCGATTTCACAAAGCGTCCAGGCATGAAAGCTTTAGAGTCTGCTCATTTCGGCCATCTGCCGGTCTGGAGCGAAGGTAATGTATATCTGAATGGCGCCAAGCCATGGAAAAATGAAGTGAACGGCCTGTCCGTAAATAGCAATGATATAAAGGTAGAACTGGTGGAAAAGGACGGTCAATATTATCTGAACACAAATGTATTTGATTACCTCAAGGATTTCAGTGATCGAATGATTCACACCGAAATTCTCGGCAAGGCCTTCGAACCGGAACAATACTTTGAAAACGCTGATGGAACGCCGATACGCTTTGACACGGACTACTTCGGAAATCATCGCGGTATTCAGGTTATCCCAGGTCCGTTCGCATCAACTTCTGATAATATTAAACTATAATCACAGTTATATACCTTATATGTAACCATTTGTGACGTCCCATCTCTGGCATATTAGTCTATAGGTTTTGACTAAATGCCAGAGGGGACGTCTCTCTCCCTTTCATTTCGAAGCATGTTTAAACCTTAAGCAGTCCGCGGAATCCTCTGGAAGCATAATAGGATTCTGCTCCGTTATGATAGACAAAAACCGTTTCATAGCGACGATCACAAAAGATAGCTCCACCGAGGCTTCTTATGTTATCAGGTGTTTTTACCCAACTTGATGTTTTTAAGTCGAACTTCCCAAATTTCTGCAGTTTCCTATATTGTTCTTCCGTTAAGATCTCAATACCCATTTCAAATGCCATATTAATTGCACTGTCTTTCAGCTTATGTTCTTTTCTAGACTCCAGCGCTTCGCGGTCATAACATACACTTCTTCGTCCTTTGGGAGTTTCATCTGAACAATCGATAAAAACGTATTCACTTATGTTGTTATCAAAACTAATAACATCCGGCTCCCCACCTGTTCTTTCCATTTCACTTAGCGACCATAATTTTTCCGGATTTGCTTCCAGCTTTGATTGTATTTTATCCCATGAAAAGCCTTGATGACGCTTCATATTATTCGTAAAGCGCTCTCTTAATGTGTTAATTAATTCTTCACGTTTTTCTGATGATAACTCTCTTGTTTTGCTTTCCATACTGATACCTCCTTTTTATTGCCTGATATAATATTTTTTATTTAAGCCAAGGAGAACCAATCAGCCCATTCTTTCGCTCGGGTATGTTGGCAGCAGACAAAGTGCGTTTATCGGTATCAAATGAAATACCGTCCAATTCATCTACTCCATTCATCTTCTCTCACCATCCTCAAATACTCTCTAATTCCGGCTTCCTCGTTCTGTCGATAATTGAGCCCAAAATGCGCTGCTACCGAGACAGCGAGAGTATGGAACAAGTCGCACATCGTATCGATTGATGCCCATATGTCAGCGTAACCGCTGCCGGAATAAGTGGCGGCGTATTGCGAATATAGCTCAGACGAGAGATATTTTTTGAAATACTTGCCGTCCTTGCCTGTAGAAATATCAAATCCGCGCCGTATGCCTATGTACCAATTAATCATATCGTGTAATTCAGCCCTAACGTAGCTATTGAGCATATGCATGACATAGGAGAGCTCATCCCGAGCGATGCCCTTCGCCACGTTATTGAGGCACCACCAAAAGTTATTGCAGCAGGAGTAGAAGAAGAGCGGCGTCGGCGGCTTAATATGCCAATGCTTATCGCTTGGGGGCGGCAATATAGGCACAAAACCGCTGCCGTTATCTTTATCAAGCAGAACCACCGCAGGCTCTCCGTAATCTATGTACTTAGTAAACACAAAAGAGAGGTCAATACGGATTCCATCAGGATAAATAATCATATAGTTAAAGTTGCCATCTCCGGCAGGATAACGCATAGCTTCCGGCATCTGCATAATCAATGGGTTTCCAAAGCGTTCTTCAACCCAAGCAGGATTATTATAGAACGGCGCGATATCTTCGACAAAATAGGTAATATCGTAATCCTGGTAGATGTCCTTTGGCACGGTGGGGTTCGCTCGCGAACCAACCAGCAATACTGCACGAATACGCTCATCAGCCTTAGCCACGCCTAAAATCAAGTTCATTATTTCCTGTTCGTTTCGAATAAATAGCACCTCTCATTTAGCCAGCTCATTTCGCTTTCCAGAGGGTATAAATCGCAGCCGTAAGCGGCTGGATTTGTACTTAGAAAACAATCTATCTAATGCGATTCAAGCTTAAGCCACAAAGCGGGACGAACACCGCCTGCGCAAAATCCGTCGGCGACATTGCCTATCTTTATGTTGTTGCCGTGAATACCGATATTGCCGTCAGGGAAAACGTATACCGCTTTCACACTAAAGCGACCGGGCGTGCGAATCCAATACCACCAAAAATTCTTGCCTTCATCTATCGCTATTCGTTTGCTATTGTTTGCGTCCTTACGTTCATACCAGTATCTTTGGTTTTTCCGCGGGTTGTATAATAACGCGCTGCTGTCACCGAAGTATTTACAGGCGAGTTCATCAAGACTGAGTATAAATATCTTGTCCTCTGTATCAGGCCCACCAATCGTGTCAAACCATGGATTATCGGGATTTGTGTTTATAACAGGAGCAATTCGCGCCTTATCTCCCTGTGAGAATCTGTCATAAAACTCGTTGTTCAGATACTCTCTAAGTGAACAATCCGCCCAAGTGATTGGGACATATTTATTATGATACGAACGCTGTTCAATGATTTTATCGGTAATAATCAAAGCCGCATTATTTTTTATGTCGAGAATCCGCCAGTTATATCCGCCAAATGATATTATCTCGCCGATATTAAATTCTCCCATTCATCTTCTCCTTATTTGGTAATAATAAATCAAGTTGTTAATAGAAAATCGGAGTAACCCGCAGCAGAGCGCACTATACTAAGTATATCACGAGAATCGACAAAGTAAATAAATCATTTCCAATTTCTTTCATATCATTATTCTTTTTCTGTCGAAAGGCTAGCTCTATTTTACTGACCTTGACATTACCTCAACATAGTTGCAGAGTTCAGTATCGTTGTACTGTATAAAAATAAAACATCCTGATTGTTGAACTCAATATAGCCGCCAAGCGAATCACTGGTTATATACCGTATATCGACCATCGTCACCCTGGAATACCCCTCTAGCAACAACGGGATAAGACTGCTTCCAAAAGAGTCACGAAATACAACAAGTTCTCTGTCCGTTTTTGCAGCAGGGTTTTCAATAATCAGCAAGGGAGACGCACCTGATAAGTATACATCATAGGGGTCTCTCCCTTCCAGTTTTTCCAAATCATAAACGGGAGTTATACTATCACTTTCCACATTGTACACTGTGCAGTTTTTGATCGTGTCATTTGTTAAGTAAATAATTTGATCCGGTTTTAGCGGCAATGCAGATTGTCCATAATAAACACCGTAAAACGGGTCATCAACTTTGACTGTTTCGAAATCCAGCGACAGATAATCAGCAATCCCCAATTCCGAACCAATCTTTTTAGCTACTTTATCAATATTTTCCTGCCTCCAATGGATATCTGTTCTATAATAGTCCTCTAGAGAAAGTACATCTGTAATATCAATATATCTTGCGTAATCGGTTCCGTCCCTTACCATCCGGAACAACTGATCATAGTCCATTGACGGATATCCTTTTTGAGCACCTGAGTAATAGTTTTTGTCCGGTATAACTGAAAAATACAGTTTTACATCCTTGCCTAGCATATACTTCTCATACAGGTATCGGAATTTGCCGTTAGCTGTACGGATTGAACTCTCATTCAATGGATATTCCAGCTTCGCTGCGTAATCATCTTCGATATATATACCGTTGTTATCTTTTTGAGATAATAGATAAAATCTCGTAAAGGCCTTCAATTTCCGCAGTCCAAAACGGCCGGGAAATTGATCCTTTGCATACTCCTCAAAATTTTTCATGAATTTACCGGACAGCATGGATTGAAGTTCAAGCCGAGGAAACTGTTCAAGCTTTCTGCGCTCGCTTTCCGAAATATCCTTTGCAGGATTGATCCAGCTAATAATAGTAAGCAAAAACCAAAACAAGCACACGATGCTAACAATAATCAAGTTCTTGTATTTATTTATGTTAAAACATTTCTTTTTCATAGCACCCTCAATTCTAGAAATACCTTTCTAAAACAGTTAAAATCTAAAATATAAGAACGGATTAAAGGAAGAATCGACCAAATAAGCTGTAACAGCAAGCAATAGTATGGTGTAGGCAATAGGCTCCATAACATCTGCTATAGCTTTACAAATCCTATTCTTTCTAAGACGCCCAATAAGTTTTCTCGGTAAAGGTGTACAGCCGATAATTGCCAATACCAATATAAATCCATAGCTTCGCAAGTAATACAGCGATTGCACATCTATCATTTTGTTATTAAAAACTCCAAACATAGAGGCTATTCGTACAATTGCCGTTGAAATATCAGGCGCATCAAATATGACAAAGCTAATCAATATAATAAACAGAACATATATATGAGAAAGCCATTTTGGGATTTTCCGCAGGAGCGTGTTTATCCATAATTTCTCAATGATCAGTATAATGGCAAATAGCAGTCCCCAGAGAATAAAGTTCCAGGCAGCTCCATGCCAGAAACCGGTAAGCAGCCAAACAATCATGATATTGAATAACCAACGGCCTTTTCCAACCCTGTTGCCTCCCAAAGGGATATATAGATAATCCCTGAACCACGTACTGAGCGACATATGCCATCTCCGCCAAAATTCGGTTATACTTGTTGATATATAAGGATAGTTAAAGTTCTCCATGAAATCAAAACCAAACAGGTGTCCGAGTCCTATAGCCATATCACTGTATCCCGAAAAATCAAAGTATATCTGCAGTGAAAACGCCAAAGCATACATCCAACTAAACAAAACAGATCGATCCTGGGCATTGATGAATATATTGCATAATTCACCAAGAGAGTTCGCGATCAATACTTTTTTAGAAAGGCCAAAGACAAACCGCCGTAAGCCATAACTGAATTTCTCCATGCTATGTGCCCGATTTTCCAGCGCTGCGGCCACATCTGTATATCGTACAATAGGCCCTGCGACCAGTTGGGGAAACAGCACAATATACGTTGCCAGATCTATGATACTTTTCTGCGCCTTCGTTTGTTTCCGATAAACATCTATTGTATAACTCAATATCTGAAAGGTATAGAAACTGATGCCAACCGGTAGCGCGATCCTCAGCAAGGGCATGGATAAACCTGTGGCAGCATTAAAATTAGCGATAAAAAAATCACTATACTTAAAATAACCTAGTAACCCTAATGAAAAACAAACAGATATAATCATCCATAATTTAGCCAACTCCGTATCGAGATGCCTTTCAATAAGAAGCCCCAATAAATACTGAACAGCTATAGTTAATACCATTAGAACTATATACCTCGGCTCACCCCACCCATAAAATATTAGGGATGATATAAGAAGCACCAGGTTCTTCCCTTTTAATGGTGCTATATAGTATATGATTAGCACAATCGGTAAGAAGTAGTATAAAAATGTGATACTGGAAAAAAGCATATCGTCCTATACTACGGTATCTGCCGGTTCTTATCCGCTAAAGCGAATGAGACATGCTGTTGCGGAATAAGAACCGACGATCCGAAATCACCCTTCCAATTCGATATCAAGCTTGCCGCCACGAACTTCTTTAAATGCATCAACGATTTCCTGCGATGTAACTGTATCACTCAATTGTGAGGATACCATAAACAGCATAATTACATCATCCTGTGCTACGATCTGAAGATCATCGGCCTCTACACAGACCCATTTTCTTTGATCTATACCATTTAGCATTTCTTCGGCCACTGTTTCTGAATCCTCCGGCTGATTTACCTGTACCAGAACAAGCGAATAGGCCTGGGAACCTATCATAGCCTCCGAAACGGCAACATCCTTAACCTTGGAGATATCACCAAGGCCGGTGTAATACTTGATCGAATCACCGTTTGCTAAATCAACCGGAATATCTCCCAAAGCCAGATCAGGATTCTTTATTTCATAAATCTGTTTTATAATTGAAGACAGCTCGCTTTGTGGCGTCTGTACATCTGTACCCGTTCCCTCCGGCGTTTCAACGTCTTTACCATCTTCGGACGGACCGGCAACCACATTGTCCTCAGGCGTACCGGCAACCACATTGTCCTCAGGCGGGACTGCAGGATCTGAATCCACCTTGCTCTGGCATGCTGAAAAAGCAAGTAATGCTACTACTAACACTGCTAAAAGAATATTTCTTGTCATTTGAGCCTCCAACACTTTTGTATTTTTCTACTTTATAGCAACTGTAATTATGAATGGAAATAATTAAACAATTGCTTGCATTACAATGTATTAGACGACTCATAAATTCAATTTGTTGCATAATCTGATACCTGTATAGCTGTCAATACTTAGCATCGGATCCTCTAGTAATACCTTTAGCGGGAAGGTAATTTCAGACATATGTCTGAGCAGACCAATTCTTTTATGTTCAGCGTATGCTTTTGTTTTAGTGAATCAATCCAGCCCAAGCCAAAGCATGTTATTTTCGAAATCTGACATGTCCGGGACATTTAAGATCTGGGTTGGCCATTTCGTTTGGATTCCATCTGCAGTAATTCTTGCAGTGCAGGCACTGTCCATATGGCTCATCATTTATAATGTGTCCGGCAAAGCCTGGATCTACCAGGCTTGCCTTTCCAACATCTATAATATCTATACCGGTGTTCAACGCATTGATGGCATCTTCTTTGCTATTGATATTATGAACTCCGAGGACAGGCATATCAGGTAGTTCTTTTTTAATGCACATAGCGCCGTATACTGCTGGTGAACATGGAAAATCATCCGGAGCATATGCATCGCAGTCACCTCCATATGACACATCAAGAAAGTCTGTAAGATTTGCGATGGCTCTTGCATGGTTCAGACCATCTTCTAATAGCGGTTCAAAAGCACCAAGACGGATGCCTACTATAAAATCCCCACCACAAGCTTTTTTTACAGCATGCAACACCTCTTTGGCAAAAAGAGCTTTATCCTGTCCATATTCGTCAGTCCTTATATTAGTTCTTCTGTTGAAGAAACATGAAATTAGATAGCCATGACAACCGTGCAGTTCAACTCCATCAAATCCTGCTCTCTGTGCTCTAAGTGCGGCCTTAACAAAATCCTCCGTTGTTTCAGCTATTCTAGCCTTGCTCATTTCAAATCCATTTATTTCATCTCTGTATTTCATACTACTGGGTGCATCCGCCTGTTTATCGATTCCGTTTCCACCTGCATGAACCAGTTGGATAAAGGCTTTAGCTCCATTTGCATGAATAATATCTACAATCTTTTTAAAACCGTCAATCTGCCCATCCTCCCAAAGCCCCAGTTCGGTATTATGGAGGCGGGATCTTTTGGTAATCGCAGTTGCTTCAACAATAATGAGACCCGCACCACCCTCTGCCAGGTCAGTATAGTGCTTGATATTTTTCTCTGTCACATAGCCGTTATCATCTGTCCAGTGAAAACATACCATCGGCGGAATAGCTATACGATTTTTCAAAACAATATTTCTTATTTTAATAGCACTGTTTATCATGGTTGCTCCTTTCATGGCTCCATTAAAGCTTTCCAACTGTCAATCCTGTTAATATGACCAAATGAGTTCTGCAGCTCTACTTAAATATATCTTATCGCTTTACATAGTAATCCTCATAATTGTCCCTTTTTAGGAGCGAGAAAATAAATCGCCCATTGAAAAGGGACGATAGAAACATAAAAATATCCGCAACTAAAATAAACAACAATGAAGGAATCATTGCACGGGTAAATCTGTTTTTTGTGTTTTCCTTTTTGCGCACATGACTTGAAAGCCTAATCATACTGTATACCATGCCGCTGTTAAGAAATAAATATATTAACACATTCTGAAGCAGCGGCAGCCACATAGCGCCGGATATTTCATTACCACTTATTAGGTTCAGTACGATATTCAGAATATAGACTGCAAAAATAATCGGATATACAATAGAAAGTACATGGAGCATAACTCCACCGCCGATGCCTATGCCACCGCCCCATTTTACAGAAGTGCGTTCACACCAACATTGGTACATCTGAAGATGTACTTTATTTTGAATACCCTCTATGAAACCGTTGTTTGAAATCACATAAAGTGTAAAGCGGCAGTCATTTTCCTTGCAATAGCATTCTGCCAGCGTTAAAAACTCCAGCACATGGGATGGCATTGCATCCACATAGAGAGGAGCTGAGATAATAAGAGCATCGATATCTCTCAATTGCTCCAAAATCCTTGAGTAATTGTTTTTACTCAGTAAAGATTCATAGCTTGTAATGCAACCACAAAGCATCAATCTAAAAACATTTGCAAAGAAATGGGAGGCTCCACCTTTTTTCTTTGGACTTCCATTAAGAATTAAGACTTTCACAGCACTCTCCCCCTAAGCTCATCTGCTATATCGGCAAAGGTAATCTCAGTTTCTTCAACTCCCATATTGATACTGTTCATTTTTACTAACTCTTTTGCAGTCTCTTTTTCAAGTTTACTACCTTTTCCGTAAAAATACACCCTTAGCATCTGATGACTATGGTTGTATCTCTTTATATGATGGGTTTTCCTTTCCCGATATGTGAAAAATGGAATAGATAAGCCGATACTGCGATCCATAACCCTTTTAATTGAACTGCTGTACCCACCATAACATAATTCACTTATAATTGTTATCTTATCACTTGTACCGATTGCTGCTCCTATATGCTGCAATGAATCTTTCATAAAGCAATATCCGGCATTTTTCAACCAGCACTTGAAACATCCCTGACATGGAGCAGTAATATTTTTTGCATTGACTTCAATTATTTCGTCTTTAAATGCTAATGTGTCAAATAATCCATCATTTATATCGAATATTACTGTGTGCATTACTCCTATCCCTCACTTGATTAACATTGTGTAAATAGTTTATGGAATACTACATGTACCCTCCATTATATAGTATTCAAATACTACTTTCCAACTGAATTAATTTCGATTAGGACTATTTGCTCCTCACAGGCATAAAGTGACATACCCTCATGTATGATATAAATATTTATGACATAATTGTTTCTATAAAAAGACTTACAACCTGCGGATCAAACTGCATACCGGCGTTTTTCGTTAATTCCGCGATAGCTTCTTCCATCCCCATGCTCTTTCGATAAATCCGGTCACTGGTCATTGCGTCATAAGCGTCTGCAACTGCAAGGATGCGGCTGGGAAGGGGGATATTATCAGCCTTCAGCCCCGATGGATAACCTTTTCCATCCCAACGCTCATGATGGAATAGGATGTAATTCGCCACAGCCCCAAGATCGGGAAATTCTTTGACAATTCGCCATCCTATCTCCGAGTGACGTTTCATTTCAACCCAGTCTTCAGTTGTCAGTGGCGCAGGTTTTTTCAGTATAGTTGGATTGATTCCAATCTTACCAATATCGTGAAGAACCGCCAATAATGAAAGCTCCTCCATTTCTTCAGATGTAAACTGAAAATGAAGACCTAGGAGATTGCAGTGTGCCTCTAATCTACTTGCGTGCTCTTTTGTCTCTAAGCATTGATCGTGCAAAGCTTCCAGCAGCATATTGATGGTAGTGTTTTGGCATGTATTTACCTCGAGGTCATCCTTTGTATCTCTTATAATGAAAGCAAAGCACTCACCACCGGACGGAACAACAATGACATTGCATTCTCTGTCTAGCACTTCGACATACCTTGATATTTCATGTATTTTCTTTGAAATGAGAGCACCTCTGAAGTATTCGATCCAATCGAATTTGCGCTTATTGCCTAAAAAGACCTCGGAGGCCTTTTTCCCAATGATATTATCCTGATGCAAGCCTACCATTTTTTGGAGACCAGCACTGACATCCAGAAATATATAGTCGGTTGCCTTTCCGCAGTCGTTAACAATCAATTGTAAAAACCCGATGCCTAACAGGGGAAGGCTCTCAATTTTTTTGTTAGAATATTCATTCATGCGCAAATTCCTTTCTTTATCGTTTTCCTTATCTCTGCTCAGAAGATTCCAAATACCTAAACCCCAAATCAGTCTCATTATATTGAACGATTGATAATCGGTTGACGGTGGACCACCACCAATCCGGTTTTTGCTTCCATCGATATACTTCTGCTATCATATCCCCGAAGGTCACTCTTTTGGATTGTCAATCCTATTTTTGATAATGTTCTCTTTACGGCATCAATGTTTTTCTTTCCTATGTTGTAAATATCCAAGCTCAGCATCGACTCCGCTCCACCATACATTTGAACCTGAAGTTCATCCTTACTGCAGCCGTACTGGCTGAACACTGCATTAATAAGCAAAGCAACCCCTGTTTCAGCAAAATAACCGGGGCGATTTTTCATATCCCTGTCATACAATGGTGTGGGGAGAACTACATGGATCATTCCTGCAACCTTTTTCAGAGGACTGTAGACAGTGACTGCCACACAGGAGGCTAGCGCAAATGTTCTAATAACATCATCTTCGTTATCGGTTACGATGTATTCTCCCATTCCTACTATCAAATCCACCGTAATCACCTACTCGAACAACTGCGACAATGCTTGAGGTATATTTTCCAATGCCGTTTGCATTTCCACAGCTCCAATATCAAAGGCTACTTTCGGCATTCCGTACACGACGGATGAAGCTTTGTCCTGGCCGATAGTTCGGCCGCCCTTACGCCGTATGTTGAGAAGTCCTTTAGCCCCGTCATAGCCCATTCCTGTCAGGAGAATCCCAACCGCATTTCTACCTGCTTCCTTAGCAACCGAATCAAATAAAACATCCACTGACGGGCAATGCCCGTTTACCTTATCTCCATGAAAACATTCAACCTGATACCTTTTACCGACTTTCTTAACCCTCATATGCTGATCTCCCGGTGCTATCAGAACTCTACCCGTATCCACATAATCACCGCTTACAGCTTCCTTAACTTTAAGAGAGGTTTGGTTGTCCAGTCTTTCAGCAAGCATCCTTGAAAAAACAGGAGGGATATGCTGTACAATTACGATGCCCGGAACAGCGGGACGAAGGAGTCGAAGTATATTGTAAATAGCTTCAGTTCCACCAGTAGAAGCTCCAATAGCGATAATCCCGCCTGAGTCCTGTACCATATTGCTTGTAACACTCTGCGTCGATTTTTTACGTTCCAGCCATGCGGTTTTTGATGCAATGGAAGCTGTTTTTATCCTTAGAATTAAATCTCTAATGAAAGCTTCCATACCTTTAAATGAACTGCTATCAGGCTTGGCAACAAAATCTACAACACCTGCCTCCATCGCTTCAAAAACTACACTACTGACCGCGCTTACCATGACAATGGGAATAAAACACTGAGGCAGCAACCAGCGTGCAAATTCTATTCCGTTCATTTTAGGCATTTCCACATCACAGGTGATCACATCAGGACGAACCTCAACTATTTTATCTCTTGCCTCGAAAGGGTCGGCTGCAATAGCCGCCACCTCTATCTGCGGATCGGATGATATACCCATAACGATCATTTCAC
Source organism: Bacillota bacterium (assembly GCA_023411645.1). Lineage (GTDB taxonomy): Bacteria > Bacillota > Clostridia > Acetivibrionales > DTU013 > JAEYRF01. The sequence continues at coordinate 12,143 of JAEYON010000136.1, forward strand.
GGGATACTATGCTATCGTCAATAACCAAAACCCGAATTATTTTACCTGTATCCACGGTACCTACTCCTTCCTGTAAACTGCAGGCATTACATACCTGTAGCGCGTTTTTTCACGGTTCAGCCCTTCTGAATGTCCGATGAACAGGAAGCCTCCTGGTTCCGTAATATCATAAAAATGTTCAGCAAGTCTGTCCTTGGTTTTATTATCAAAATAAATCATGACATTCCTGCAAAAAATGACATGCATTTTCTTTCGAAAAGGGTATGTGGCGTCTATTAGGTTAATATTGCTGAAAATTACTTCATTTCTGATCTTCTCAGACAGAATAAAGTGTCCTGAGTCATGTTCCTTGAAATATTTCTTTTTCCAGTACTCTGGCAGGTCTTTCATCTTCTCACGGCTGTAAACACCTTCCCGTGCGGCAGCAATGACACCCTTCGATATATCTGTTGCCAGTATCTTTGTTTCCCATTCCACTTTATTCGGACCTAAGAATTCATCAATAATCATTGCCAGCGTATATGGTTCTTCTCCCGTGGAGCATGCCGCGCTCCAAATACGCAGATCCCGGTTCAGCACCGTCTTTGTCAGATAAGGCAGCACGATATCCCTAAAATATTGGAAATGTGCGGGTTCTCTCATGAAAAAGGTATGGTTGGTTGTGATCCTGTCCAACATATCGGAAGCGGCTTTCCCGGTTTTATCCGATGTTACATAGCTCATATACTCAGTCAGACTGGAAAAGTTCATGCTTGACAGTGTATGTCCGAGCCTTCCCTCGACAAGAGTCTTTTTCTCATCCTTAAATTGGATGCCATAATTAGCTTTTATATAATCCGCAAATTGCCTGAATTCCTGTTCACTTACAGCTTTCACAAACTCCCCCCTTCACAAGTGAAAGAAGGGTCAAAAGGCACTCCTTCAAACCTTGTCGCTTTTAATTGAAAGTTTTCATATCAAGTCACAGAGCTGAGGAACTCGACCTCATCGTCTGTCAGTATTTTCTGACAATCCAGAAGCAGTTTGACGTTTCCATTAGCCTTGCCTACACCCTTGATGTATTTGAGACCACCTTTATTGATATCCGGAGGAGGCGCAATATCCTCGTCGGCTATAGCGATTACCTCTGAAACGCTGTCTACAATCAACCCGGTTGAAATACTATTCGTATCAAGGACAATAATGCAGGTTCTGTCGTCATATTCTCTGGCTGCTTTATTAAAACGCAGCCGGGCATCCATGACAGGAATAATTTTACCCCGGAGGTTGGTGATTCCTTTTACATACTTCGGCATCCCAGGGACTACCGTAATGGGCTGAATACCAATAATTTCGGTAATGTAACGTATTTCGATCCCGTATAGCTCGTTCCCCATGGAGAAGATAAGATACTTTCCTTCCAGCATATCTTCTTGTTCCGTAAAGTCCAGCAAGTCGGTCTGTGCCATCTTTTACAGCCTCCTTTTATGTATATATTGTATATAAATCATTGTTTATGGCTCCATGCTGATCAACCCGCCGATATTGAGAATCAGGCTGATGCTGCCATCCCCCAGGAGCGTACAGCCTGCCAGTCCTTCCACTTTTCGTATGTTTTTCATGTAAGATGGAAGGGCTTTAACGACTACCTGCTGCTGGCCTAAAAGCTCGTCGGCGAAAACACAGATTCTTTTGTCATCCTGCTCAATCATGAGCATAATTCCTTTGGTCAGGTCGGTGATTTCCGTTTCAACTGCGAATATTTCATGGATGCGGACGATAGGATAGCACTCTCCGCGAACCATAATCATCTCATAACCGTTAGGGTCCTTAATAATATCATTTTCCTTAACTTGAAAAGTTTCCATAATGGATGTTGTTGGGAGTGTATACTTGGCAACACCTACCCGGATGTTCATTCCGTCTATGATTGCCAGTGTGAGAGGTATTTTCATTGTTGTTACCGTTCCGGAGCCTTCGATGCTATCTATGGATACCGAACCACCCACTGCTTCCAGGTTTTTTACCACTACGTCCATGCCAACACCTCGACCGGAGAATTCCGTCACGTTGTCGTTAGTGGAAAAACCGGGTAGAAAGATCAGGTTGTAGATTTCCTTGTCCGTCATCTCATTTTCCGGTTTGCTCAGCAAGCCATTTTCCCGGGCTTTTTTTAGTATTTTTTCCTTACTGAGACCCTTACCGTCATCACGGACAGTTAAAAGAACATCGCTTCCGACATTTTTTGCTTCAAGTATTACCTGTCCTAATTTCTGCTTGCCTGCGATTGTTCTTTCATCTGAATTTTCAATTCCATGATCGACTGCATTGCGGACAAGATGCATCAGCGGGTCGGAAATATGCTCAATGATATTCTTATCAACCTCAGTATTTTCTCCGATTAACATCAGTCCTACTTCTTTATTGAGCTTCCGGCTCATATCCCGCACAATACGATGCATTTTATGAAAGGTCGCCGCCAACGGAACCATTCGTATGGACATAACCATGTCCTGCATTTCGCTTGTTATTTTATGAAGCTGACGGGCGGCTTTATAGAAGCTATTAAGCTTAAGTACCTGCAGTTCAGGGTTTTGTGTGACCATCGCCTCGGCAATTACCATTTCCCCCATCAGATCCATCATCTTATCCAGCTTCATAACATCGACGCTAATAATACTTTGATGGAAACTTCTGTTTTCAACTTGTCCTAAATCCTCAGCCTGTAGCTTGATGGGAGATTCCTGAATGGTGCTTTCCTGATCGACGCAATCCTGCTCGGAGGTCTGACTGTCCAGAAGCGCAGTGACCTCAAGATTTCGGACAAAGGCGATACTTGTAAAAAAGTCGTGTAATTCCTTAATGCTTTTATCGCTAATGAGCGTTATTCTGAAGCCTTGTTCCCGAATAATCTGCACACTGTCAGGATTTTCGATGATTTGCTCTGGAAAGTACTTGAAATCCGCCACAATATCTTTTAAATTATGAACGATATTAAAAGCCCGGATATTCTCCATTTCGCAGCCTTCTTCAAAATAAATGACCGCTTCGTAGCATTTTTGTTCTGTATTTTTACCTTTTTTGTTGATGGCCAAGCAATACTGCTGCTCGACTTCTTTTTTCGTTTTCTTAGGAGTATTTGTGCTTTGTGGTTCCCCCTTAATGGAGGACAGAAAATCCTTGATGTTTTCAATCAGGTCTGTTGGATCTCCGTCGAGGCTATCGGAATTTTTGACCTTCTCCATCTCCAGCTTAATAAAATCGACACACTCCAGAACCAAATCCGAAAGGAGCTCACAGTCAATGTTTTCAGGTTTTTCTTCTCGTATAAAGTAGAAGAGATCCTCTATGACATGAGAAAGCGACGAAATATTATTGTACATCATCACGGTGGAAGACCCCTTAATCGTATGCATAACCCTGAATATTTCGTTAACTGCCTGCGGTGCAAAAGAGCCTGCTTTTTCACTGGCTAGTATCGCTGCTTCAAGTTGCTCTATATTTTGAGTGGTCTCATATATAAAAACATCCAGCATGGAATTACTTGAAAAATCGTCCAATCCTCTACCTCCTCCAAGACTGCCAGGGTTCTTTGCTTCTGTTACTAAGGAATAATTTCGATGACTTTCAAATCAACGCCAGCTCAATATTTTCCAAGAGACGCCGCTACCTCCAATAAAGCCGGGCTCTCTTTTACAGGTTCTTTTAAGGGAGCGATAGACGCAAAACTGTCCTTCTCATATCCATTTTTGAGCTTGAAATTGCCAACTTCCTCATGCAGTGTGGCAGCCTGGGCAGACATTTCTTCGCTGGTCGCCGAGTTTTCCTCCGCAGTTGCAGCATTTGTCTGCACAACAGAGGATACCTGATTAAGTCCCTGCTTGATTTGTTCTATAGCTGCTGCCTGTTCGGTAGATGCATCATCAATTTTGATGATACTTTCTATTACCAATTTAGTCTTTTCTTGTATATCCAATAGTATCTGTGCTGTCTGTGTCGTTATCTGCGTTCCCTTAGAAACAGTATCGACAGAGGCCTTTATTAAATCAGACGTTTGCTTTGCGGCTTCTGCTGATTTAGCGGCAAGATTTCGCACTTCGTCAGCCACAACCGCAAAGCCTTTTCCGGCATTACCCGCACGAGCGGCTTCAATAGCAGCATTCAATGCGAGTATATTGGTCTGGAAAGCGATATCTTCAATAACCTTAGTAATATTAGCAATTTGGCCGGACGCGGAATTAATCTCCATCATAGCTTCCGTAAGCTGCCCCATGTGTTCATTTCCGGTTTCTACACCCATACCAGCCTGCTCCACATACTGTGTTGCTACCTTAACATTTTCAGAGTTCGCCGCGGCCTGCTCGGCGACCTTTGTCACAGTAACACTTAATTCTTCTACAGAAGAAGCCTGCTCGGTCGATCCTGATGCAAGAGCCTGGGCTCCGCTTGACACTTGTGAAGCCCCTGTACTGACCTGCTCTGCCGCTGTGTTAATTGTTAGCAATGTACGATTTAAAGACAAAACGGTATTTTCTATAGCATTTTTGATTGCTGCGAAATCACCTATATAATCCATTTCCATATTAATTCGCATATCGCCCTGTGACATTAATTCAAGTTTTTTTGAAATATCGTTTATATACGAGGTAAGGAGCTCATTTGTCTTTCGGATGCTCTGTGCCATTTTGCCCATCTCATCCTTGCTTTCGTAGCTGATTTTCGCCTGCATATTGCCCTTGGACATCTCGTCATAAACGTTAACTATTTCTGTTACAGGCTTCATAATAGATCGGCGGATAGCAAAAATTATGATAAACGTTGCGACTATCGCTACAGCTCCAGCGACAATAAGTATAATCCATGCCTGTCTGGAAGCCTCTGCAGCCTTCTCATCCTGAGTCTCAGCTGCCACAGCTATCGCATTGGAAAGCTGTATGATGTGTTCTTCCAGCTCTTCGAAGAACGACAGATACTCAGTTGTGAATATCAATTTTGCTGCTATCGTGCCTTCTTCTGTACCTAGCATAACTTGATCATACAATTTCTGTCTGATAACTGAACCGTTATCAGCAGTGGATAAAATATTATTTATAGATACTTGTGTTGATTCATTTTGAACTTTTTCACTCAGTTCATCAACCCGCGCTTTCATGTTAGCAAAATTTTCGCTTGCTAAAGCAAATTCTTCTTCCATACCAGCAATGTCCTTACGCATGAATACGCGTGCAATATGCAGTTGGATGCTAGAAGCATCATTTTTGATCTCGACGATGTTTCTCGTAGTCGGCACTATTAAGCTGGAATACTGCTCTGTAACGTTCGTCATGTTTGATATGCTAATAATTGAGACGGTGATAATCAAGCTCATCAGTACCAGCACTATACCGAAACCTAGAATAAGTTTTCCACTGATGGATAAGTTTTTCATAATTTTTCTTACCTCCTAAATTTGGATGCTATTAATATTTCACCTATACGCTTTTAATTGCATATAATGTGGCTATTTCGATGATTGCCCGGCAACATATATCATCTGGGAATCATATGTGTTGATCTTGTCCGGTCAACAAGCACAAGATCCATAAACTCCTTTGGGGCAATTTTTACATGCACCTTACCTTTCTTACTGAAAATCAGATTAAGCCCATCTGTGTATGCACATGTAAACATCTCCTCATAACGGAGTTTTCCAAAACCAAAAGTACGCTTTCAAAAAGCCTTCTCCCGGCTGCACTGCAACATCGACAATTATAGAAGAGTACTCGTTATTTTTCATACGAACTTTTTTCGTATTTTTATTTCCTATCTGAACCAGATTCCAAATGAAATTACCTCTATCACAAAAAATCAAACCATGGAACTGAACATTTCTACTTCATCATCAGACAAAAGTTTTTCACAATCGATCAGCAGCTACCGGATATCCATTCCATATAGCTCTTTGCCCATCGAGGAAATGAGGTATTACCCTTTGAATATATCTTTTTCCTGTTTTGTGGGAATCAACACATCAATTTGCGCCATATCCTATCTTCCTTTCTGTTTATTTAAGCAATCAGGCATCTTTATAACGCATCGTTCAAGGAAAAATTATCAAGCGTTTTTCAACCTGAAGGCTGAAAATACGTAAAGAGGCAGGGGGGATTGTTCTTTATTTCATACGAGTTTTTTTCCTATATTTATTTTTTTGCTTGTTAGAAATCAATATTATATAGTTCAGCTTTTGAATGAATACCCAGCTTACTGTATGCATTATATAAGATGGTTCTTACTGTTGCTCTGGATATGTACAACTTCTCGGCAATTTCTTTATGACTCAAGCGGTCCTTGACAAGAATGGCGACTTCCCTTTCTCGTGGGGTTAGCGGTGATTTTGCCTGATTAAGAGCATTTAAGATTATATTTCGGCCTTTATGGTACCTATTAAAAAGCGTCATAATTTTATCAATGTCCGCTTTCCATCCTGGAATTGTCCCTAATATCTCTGAGGATTGTACGGTATTCTCTGTCTCATCCGAATCAGGAGATACAAAGAAAGTGTCACTGCATGTTAAGGGGCAAATATGCGCTCTAGAAAGCATGTCGCCCATACATATAGATTGAGCAAATGGCAGATAAATTTTGTCTGGAAACGCTAGTGCGAATGCTTCTTCCAGACTCTTCAGCGCTTCACGTTCACGGCCGCTAGTGTAATATACCCTTGCCTTGAATATGAAGTTGTAAACCTGAGGAAATATATAATTCATCTCTTTTGCCATGTTATTAGCATTATCAACCAGGCCTAATAACTCAGCATGCCGTTTTTCTTTGACCAAGAGATGTGAATAAAGAATATTAACATATGGGGCAGCCCGGACATACACTTTTTCACTTATACTCTCTGTATCATAAAACCATTTGTCAACCATATCCGTTATATCCAGTGCGACACTTATAACCGATAAGCATATGTCAACCATGCGCAGTACATACAGATTGGAGCTTTCTTTAGCATAGCCCTTAATATTCTCTAATGCGGTAAAAAAGCCCTCCACATCTCCACGCAGGATTGCTATCCGGGCAAGAACCTGCTCAGCACACAGACAAATACAAGTTTCCTGTTTGCTGCGGGCCTGGTACAGTGCTTTATGACATAATATCTCGGCCTGTATATCGTCACCTCTCATGAGCATCATTTCCGCATGTAATGCGCTGTCTACTCCGAATCCCTGCCCATGGGTAAGCTTAAAATGATAAGGTAAATTTCTCTGTATATCCACCAGTGCTTCATCCAAGCTTCCAGGCTCACGCCAAACCATGCTTAGAACAGAGGTTCCGCCCAGTGTAATTGGTATCTCGTTCAATCGAAACCTACTGGATCCGCCTAATAACTCATAGGCCGCCTTTTGCACCTCTTTTACCTTCTTAAAATCGTTATATATGGTAAACGACGTAAGGAGCAAGAATTCACCCTTAAGCAACCGAAGCTCATCTTTACTAAGCCTTGCCGGATTACTTTTTATGACTAAATCGACTAGCCGGTATAGTTTATGATAGGATTCATATTTTACATCCATCCACAATAAATACGAAAACATGACTAAGACAAAGGGGTATTTGCACATTGTCTCTTCTGGGCATTCATTGATGACTTCCACAAGAAACTTACCTATATTGCTTTCTCTTTTATTAATGAGATATATACCATTAAATGGTGTAGAAAAAATCGCATCAAAATCTCTGACTTCGTAGAAGAATCGTGCTGCGGTGTAGAAGTCCGACTCAGCGATACAGCATTGTCCCGCAGTATGCAAGACACGTTTTTGAAACGCCTCCGATTGATATTGATAAAATTGATTCCTTAAATAATTCTGCAAAATACTGTGCATTACATAGATTTTTTCTCTTGGAAAATACCTAATGAAATCATTATATTTAAGCAAATCCTTGAT
>JAEYON010000012.1 GCA_023411645.1 Bacillota bacterium
GTCTGGACTGAAGGAGCGGCGAAATAAGCTGACGGAGATAATCACACGGGCGGAATCGGTATATGAAAACATCGAGAAATTCCTGCCGATTATTAAGAAATATACCGACATCACCGAGCTCAACACACAAATCCTCAACGAGCTTATACAGAAGATTGTGGTCTATGAAAAGACTGATAACCCTGACGGCAGCAAGAGCCAACGGGTGGACATCCATTATAAATTCATCGGGTATGTGTAGATGAAAGAGATGTTTGGATTGCCGATGGTCATGGCGATGGCGAAGGACGTCGAGATTGACGATGCACTGATAGCCGAAGCGAGAGAGCTGGCGAAAGGTCTCGCCGGATAAATACGGATTGCGGATAAAGGAAATTTTTGTTATAATAAATCTAAATAGCAGAAGCTTCAGACGATTTTAAACCCATCGAATTCGAGGGGTTTAAAATCTTGGACTACTTAAATTACTTCCCTGCGAGGTGATTTGTTTTATATTTGGGGGTGATTCGTTGTGAAACTTTTCCCTGACTGGCAAGGCAATATTACGTTACCACCAACATCTCTGCGAAGAGAGTTGGTAGGAAAAAATGCTGTTTTTCAGCAGGCTTTCCGAGGTTTGTGCACAAGTGCAGTGATAGAAGAATCTGAGGAAGGCCATTATTATGTTATAAGAACAAGTCTGGCATTCCCGTTTGATGAAATACTATTGCGCCTTAAAGGGACACGGCGGATAGAAACTAACAATGAAAAGCTTGTGCTGTTAGCCCCCGAGCTTAGAAGACTTCGCGAACTCGTAACTGATACAAAGTTGAAATGGGACGATCTCGGCTTACTTAATAGCAGGTTTGCCACGCCTGAACAGGTGATTGAAAGCTGGAAGGGTAAGTTCTCTTTCCGCGAAGAAAATGATGGAGATGGCACGAAAGGGTTGAGGCCACCTCAGCTTGGTGCCTTGCATGCACTATCCGCACATTTTGCGGTCGGAAATAGCTTCGAACCTGCCACAGTTGTATTGCCTACCGGCACAGGAAAAACAGAAACAATGCTCTCTCTGCAAGTCTACAAAAGGCTTTCGAGAACTCTTGTTATCGTGCCAAGTGATGCACTCAGGACACAAATTTCAAAGAAATTTATGTCCTTGGGAGTAATGCCTGATGTTGAAGTTATACCGCCGGAGACAATTGGTCCAAACGTTGCTGTATTAAGAGTCGGCATTTGTTCAGAAGGTGCGGCGAGGTCAATAATTGAAAAATCTAATATTATTGTCGCCCTGCCTCAGTCACTAAGCGCTTCAACAGCTGACGCTCTTAGAGTTCTTACTGAGAATTGTACAGACCTTATAGTAGATGAAGCCCATCATATTCCAGCAGCGCAGTGGTCAAAAGTTCGTGAAATGTTTTCCGCGAAACGGATTACTCAGTTTACTGCTACTCCTTTTAGGAGAGATAATAAACGTGTTGATGGTAAAATTATCTTTAACTATAAGCTCGGTGATGCTCAGGCTGCTGGGTATTATCGTCCTATAAATTTGAAAACAATAGAAGAATACGGAGATGAGGAACAACGCGACAGAAGTATTGCTGAGGAAGCGCTGACCGCACTTCGGCATGACCGAAATGAACTGCATCTCGACCACATACTTATGGCGCGTTGCGAGAGTAAAGAGCGTGCTATAAAAGTATTTCAGCTCTACCAAGAGCTTTCTCCGGAGATGCTACCTCAGCTTGTTTATTCTGGGGTTGGGCGTCAGCGTGAAAACCGTGAGGCACTCACAAAGCTGATTAATAGGGATGATAATGCCGCTCATATTGTTGTTTGCGTTGATATGTTGGGCGAAGGATTTGACCTGCCAAATCTAAAAGTTGCCGCTTTACATGACGCTCATAAATCTCTTGCCATCACATTGCAGTTTGTTGGACGCTTTACGCGCAAAGGCAATTGGCAACAGATTGGTGAGGCTACTGTAGTAGTAAATATAGCTGATCCTGCTACTGAGAAAAAAATTGAGGCTTTATATGCCGAAGGCGCAGACTGGGATGGCTTAATAAAAAGGTTGAGTGAAGAGCGTATCGAGCAGGAACTTCGACTACAAGATGTGATACATAAATTACGTGAAGGCGGAGATCTCCATGCTTATCTTTCGCTTTGGAATCTGCGCCCGTCATTATCAACCCAGATTTTCAGAACACAATGCCAAGATTGGAGCCCTGAAAAATATGCTGAAGTTCTTCCTGGAGATTCAGAAAGTTGGCACGCCATTGACAATAACATTCTTGTTGCAGTAGTCCATCGTAAAACTCGCGTACGCTGGGGCAATTACCAAGACATACTTGATCGTCAATATCATTTGTTGCTGGCACGATGGGACAGAGACAACGGGGCTCTTTTCGTTTACGCAAGCGATTATGATGGCTTAAAGAGCGTTGAGATAGCAAAAATAATAACTGACGACAGAACTGTTCTCATCCAAGGGCCAGTTATTTTCAATATACTAAATAATGTTGAACTTCCGCTTGTAAAAAACCTTGGATCTTCAAGAATTGGCGCAATCAGTTTTACATCATATTTCGGGCCAAATGTCACAGAAGGTCTTGCATTAATTGAGCGGGCTGAGTCTGCTTTGAACAATATCGCTTGTGTCGGTTACGAAAATGGTGACCGGGTTCTCTGGGGAGGTACCCAGAAGCGAGGTAAGGTGTGGCAACAGTCTGCTGGAACGATTGCAGAGTGGATTGATTGGACAATACGCACATGGGAGAAAGTATCCAATGAGGATGAGATTGACGCTGCGAATATTACGAATGATTTTCTGCGACCAAACAGATTAAATGCACCCCATAGTGAATATCCGATAAGTGTACAATGGGGTGAACAAGCACAGATTGCGTTAAGCGATCAGTATATCGTGTTTGGAACAACCGAGGTCCCGCTATATCTTGTAGAGCTTGAATTAGCTGAAGTAAGAGATAACGGTGAAATCATTATTCGCATATCGAGCGATGATGTATCTTCGGAATATAGTTTTCTGATTGATGACAGCATTTCTGCCGGATACCGATATATAAAGTATTCTGGACAAGATGTGTATTTTCAAAAGGCCAATGGCGATAGGAAGGCTTTGCACGAATACTTCATTGTTGATCCTGTGATAGTCAGGTATTCAGACGGAACATATTCATATAACTGCTATCATATCCCAGTACCCATGAATGCAGGAGAGTTCCCAAGAGACAGGATTGAATCCTGGGATTGGACATCAATACCGCTGAACAGGGAATCAATAGGCAAAAATGGAGATACAAATACGATACAACATAAAAGTTTTCAGGCTATTGAAAACGAATTTGATGTTGTTTTTAATGATGATGGTAAAGGCGAAGCCGGTGACCTTGTCTGCTTAAAAGATATTGATGACAGTACGATCAAACTATGCCTGGTTCATTGCAAGGGTGCTATCGGTGGTCAGATTTCAGGCGAGATTGATAATTTTTATACTGTTTGTGGGCAGGCTCAAAAAAGCATAACAGTTAAGCACTTAGGCATGGCACGATTATATAACGATCTGAAACGCCGTCACGAAATATGGGTCAGAGAAGGTCATTCTCGGTTTTTGAAGGGCGATATAAAGCAGCTCTCCTACTTCAAGGAAAAAGCTCGGAGATCAAAGATGCAGTTTGAAGTGGTTATAGTACAACCAGGAGGGTCGAAGGCAACTCTGAGTGCAGATATTCTGAAGCTCCTTGCGACAACGGAGCTTTTTCTTAAAAAGACAACGCAGGGTGACTTGCGTGTAGTGGTTTCACCGTAGTTCATTTTACATGCAGAGGTGGATGAGCGGAATGCGATTAGAAGAATATATTTTCAAACGTAAAAAAGAGGATGGAATCAATGAGTACGATTTGGATAAGCGTTCAGAGAATACTCGTATTTGCGTAAACTATATATTTGAGTATTTCAATAATTATCTTGAGACAAAACCAGCAGACGAGAAGACAGTATTGCATGAGCAGAAAATCGAGAAATACCGTAATATAATTCGTGATTATGATACCGAGGTAAGAGATTGGTTAGTCTCGCTTTATACATCATACGGGAAATATATGCACAAGAATTTAATGAACTTTATTACGGATGACTATTTTTTACTTTATGACAGCGAACCGGAATTCAGGGCATTATCTTATGAAATATACCCCAAGGTGGTAAAGAGATTCAAGTTTCTCGAAGGACAGTCAGAAATGATTTACTTATTCATTAAAGACTCCCATAAGGTAAAAAGCTTGTTCGCACCTTACAATCAAGACTTTTTTATATCCGAAGGAATCAATGAATGGATTAATGATACTTATAAAAAATATGGCGTGAATGTCTATAATTTTTGCTATGATTGGGCTCACTATTTTTATGAATATCCGGACATATGGCCAAAAGGACATAAACAAAGAAGCGAATATTATGATAAAAGAGAGGAATACAAAAGTATTAAGTTACCTGACTCAATGCTTTGGGATTATGACTATAAGCAGAAAAGTAATCTGTTTGGGCTTGATTCATTATATAGAAACATGCCGAAAAAGGTCTTCACCAAAGGGAAAAAGCAAGAATTTGAAGCAGTAATTCTGTACTGCTGGCTGCATGGAGTCACCAGTGATGATGAGTATTGGGACAGCTATGTAGAAAACGTGTTATAAATTATGTGTAGATTTTTAATTATGATATAACGAAAATAAGATAGTCTCCATTAAGGAGCGGTACGGAGGAAGAAACATGTCAAACTTAAACGCTGAAGAATACAAGTCATTTGAAGGCATAAAGCATATTCGTGAAAACGGAACGGAATTTTGGTATGCTCGTGAGCTTGCTGAGGTCTTAGAATATGTGCAATGGAGAAATTTTCAGAAGGTAATTGACCGTGCCATTCTCGCCTGTAAAAACAGCGGATTTACTGTATCGGATCATTTTGCTGAGGCCAGCAAAACGATAGAAATGCCTAAAACAGCAAAAAAACAAATCGATGATTATGAACTTACAAGATATGCCTGTTACTTGATTGTCCAGAATGGTGATCCACGAAAAGAAATCATCGCGCTGGGACAAACCTATTTTGCTATACAGACACGACGCCAGGAAGTCCAGGATGCCTTTAATCAGCTTGACGAAAACAACAAGCGGTTAGTTGTTCGCGGAAATATAAAGCAATGGAATCAGCTTCTTGCTGAAGCAGCGCATAATGCCGGAGTTATTACCGACGAGGAATTTGCAATCTTCCAAAATGCCGGATACATGGGGCTTTATGGCGGCATGACAGTCTCCGATATTCATGCGAGAAAAGGCTTGAAGAAAAACGATAAAATCCTTGATTATATGGGCAGCACAGAACTGATCGCCAATCTGTTCAGAATTTCGCAGACCGAAGAAAAGCTGAAGCGTGATGAAGTTTCTACGGTGGAAGCCGCAAATAATACTCATTACGAGGTCGGTGAAAAAATCCGTAAAGCCATTATTGAAATGGGCGCTACCCTTCCGGAAGACCTGCCGGTGCCGAAGAAAAGCATTCAAACCATTGAACGGGAGGAAATCCGCAAGCTCAGAAACTCAAAGAAGAAGCTGATGCTGGACGAATAAACGAAGAATGTGTGATAACTGCAAGGACATTATTCTTAGGGATTCTTTCTATAGCCCAAATGATTACTTGAATTGTTTGGAGTACATCCAAGAATTAATTCACTCAGGTGAGTACAGTCTTATCAAAAAAACCTGTGAGTTGGATAAAGTAATGGATTCAAGCGGACATTGGAACAGCGATATTATTGAGCACACAATTCAATGCGTAAAGTGTGGAAAGCTTTTTGTTTGTTTTTCTGATACATATCATGGGGGCGGAAGCTTCAAAGAGTCGAGGTATTAAATATGGGATGGCTTGATAAAATCTTGAATAAAGGTACTCAGGAACCTCAGTTATCAGAAGAAGCGCAACGATGGAATCGATTTATTGATGAGATTTGTATGAAAGAACGCTCAGCACTTTCTTCATGCCAGAAAGCTGCGGTACATTCTTTCTGGTACGATTCTGAAATGAATAGTGGCGGTCATTCCGGTTACTTTGATTGTTATCCGGGTGTAAAGGCTGATGATTTGATATGGGCTTTAAACGAGGTTGGGGCAAAAGCATATATTGAGAACTTCAAAGAAGCTACTTCTACAGGAGAAAGCGACGATTTTATGAAAACTGATGAGGCTTTTTATAGCATTAAACCGCCACTTGCCGATATACTGATGAAATATGAAGAAGAACATAAGGAGGAGATACTAAAGTAATTTATACTACCTTACGAACAACCAGCGGTCGCCGGTTCGAATCCGGCAGTTGGCTCCAAAGCCTCTCAACTCATATAAGAGTGAGGGGCTTATTTATTCTATAAAAGACCCAAAGTTGAGAAACGTCCCCGAATATAAAAGACCCAAAGTTGAGAAGCGTCCCCGAATAGATTACCAGCTGTAAAGCGATGTTGTTCGAGTATACTTTATGAAGTATACATAAAAGGTATTTGTTTTTTATGCTTTTATGCTTTTATATCCGATATTTTTCACTAATTTAACCTTTATGTCATTCAGTCATTGCAGACGTACAGTAAATCCAATAGAATTGTATCACAATTTCAACAAGGGGGATTCTAAAATGACTAACACACCGGTGGGAAAATTCTATCGATGGGTACCGGTTATTGCAAGTATCGCTATTCAAATATGTCTTGGTACGGCATATATCTGGAGTGTATTCCAGTCCTATCTGATTATTACTCCATCAACTCCAAACGCTTTGTTTGATTGGCCGGCGACCCATGGCACCTTGGCTTATGCACTTCTGCTCGGCGTACTGACAATAGGTAGTACAATCGGCGGAAGGATTCAGGACAGGATGAAGAATCCAAGACCAGTAATTATGGCAGGTGGAATTATTCTCGGAATCGGGTTTTTCCTTGCTCAATTTACAACCCAAGCAACACCGTGGCTATTGTGGCTTACATATGGCATATTGGGCGGATTTGGCATGGGAATGGTTTATACCACCACTATAGCTATTTGCCAGAAATGGTTTCCTGACAAAAGAGGTCTTGTAACTGGAATAATTGTTTCGGCGCTGGGCTTTGGCGGACTAGTGTTTACTCCTGTTGCAGAAGCCCTGATAATAAGGAATGGCGGCAACGATGTATTAAGTACATTTGCTATTTTGGGTATCATTTTCATCATTGTATCAACTATTGGAGCATTTTTCATAAAGAATCCTCCAGAGGGTTATAAACCGGAAGGCTGGACGCCTCCAAAGCCAAAAGATGGCGTCATTTTGCAGAATTTTCAACCCATGGAGGTCTTAAAGACTCCTCAGTTTTATATGGTTACTCTGGCCTTGATGTGTGCCACCGCTGCAGGCTCTATGATGATTCCTATGGCAAAAATACTTGGTTTGCAGCCAGACAGCGGGCTGACAAGGGAAGCAGCAGTCGCAGGGGTAATGATTATTGCAGGATGTAATTCCTTTGGCCGTCTTTTCTGGGGCTGGGTTTCAGATAAATTGGGCAGAAGAAAAACGTTGCTGCTGCTGCTTGTAATTACTGCCGTTTCAATAATACTGATGACATTTGTAAAAGCCTATTTAATGCTTTTCATCATAGCTGTAATTGGTTTTTCGTATGGAGGATATCTCGGTGTATTCCCGGCCTTATCAGCTGATTTCTGGGGAACAAAGAATGCCGCTCAAAACTATGGAATGGTACTTCTTGGCTTTGGGGTAGGAGCTGTAGCTTCTTCTTATATTATCGCGCATTTTAGCGCTACAAAGGAATTCTCCAAAGCGTTTTTGATAGCCGGAATTGTTGCGGCGGTTGGGTTTGTGATTATATTGCTGCTAAAGGCACCAAAGCGTAAGGCATAAGAAATATATAGAAAAATGTAATGATACCGCTTTTGTAACTACAGCCGGTAGTCGGATCAATTCCGTCTGCCGGTTCTTTGTTCTCTTGAAATAAAAATTCTGTTGTATTTCATTATGATGAAGACTATAATTGCTTGAGAAAATGTATACGTTCATACAAAGGGTCTGATAAATGAATGGATCGCTCGAGTGAAGGGGGTTCTTTGTGCATTACTTTAATAGCTTACATACTATGTTGTTAAATGAGTTTAAGGGCTATAACACTAAGAAGTTTAGCAAAGATGTTCTCGCAGGTATCACAGTAGCAGCCGTTGCGCTGCCACTTGCATTAGCTTTTGGTGTCGGAAGTGGTGCGAGCGCCGCCGCGGGCCTAGTGACTGCCATTGTTGCGGGTATTATCATCGGCGCACTTTCGGGTGCTTCCTTCCAAATTTCCGGTCCTACCGGGGCTATGACCGTTATACTTTTATCGCTTGTTTCGCATTACGGACTGAAGAGCATGTTCCTTGCCTGCATTCTTTCAGGGATCCTGCTTATACTCGCCGGCTTATTTAAACTGGGGGATTTGGTATCGTTTATTCCACTGCCCGTCATTACCGGCTTTACTTCGGGCATCGCCATCATTATCGCGCTTGGGCAGATCAATAACCTTACAGGCTTCGTTTCAGAGGGTAACGAAACCATAGAGCGTTTCATCAGCTATTTCAAAAACGCACAGGTGCTCGATTTAGGCGCTCTTATCACAGGAGGCATGGTGATGCTGTTTATGATCCTATACCCCAAAAAATGGAGTTCCGCTTTGCCCAGCTCTCTTGCGGCTATCGTGCTTGCCACAACAGCAACCTCGTTGATGAGGCTGCCCATACAGACCGTAGGTGATATCCCAAGAACATTGTTTTTAAGCGAGCGGTTTACGATATCGGATATTAGTTTTTCGCGCATCAGTGAGCTTTTGGTACCCGCTGTAAGCATTGCAGCTCTTGGTATGATAGAAAGCCTCCTGTGCGGCACATCCGCAGGGCGGATGAAGGGCGAAAAGTTTAATGCGAGTGTGGAGTTGATCGCGCAGGGCATTGGCAACCTCGCGCTGCCTTTCTTCGGCGGTGTTCCTGCAACGGCAGCCATTGCACGTACGAGCGTAGCTGTAAAGGCGGGAGGGCAAACGCGTCTTACGAGTATTATCCATTCTGCTGTGCTGCTCCTTTCAATGCTTGCCCTTGGAGGCGTGATGTCCAAAATACCGCTTAGCGCGCTTGCAGGTGTACTCATTATAACCGCATGGAGAATGAACGAGTGGCATGTGATTCGCAATATTTTCACTAACCGCCACAAAAGCGCTATTGCGAAGTTTCTTGTGACCATGGCTTGTACGGTGGCATTTGATTTGACCATCGCCATTGTGATCGGTGTGATATTCTCTGTACTAACGTTTGTTGTGAAGATAAGCCAAATCCAGGTGACAGTGAGCGAACTCATCCCGGAAAAGCTCGAGGAGAACACCATTAAGAACCCGCAAAACACGGTGGTGCTTTACATAACAGGTCCTTTGTACTTTGGCTCAGCGAGGCGGCTTGAGGATTGTCTTTTAACGCTGCACGACAAAGAACGGATTATTTTCTCAATGAGAGGCGTTCCGCTTGCAGACTTAAGCGCCGTGCAGGCACTTTTTGCTCTGTGCAAGGAGTTAATGGACAAAGGCGTACATATTTATTTTACCTGCCTGCAGAGTACTGTGGAGGATATGTTAAAAAAATGTGGCCTTATGCAGCTTGTGGGAGAGAATAGCTTTTACTGGAGTACCGATCAAGCTATTAAAGAAATCGCTGAAGCGGATGCGATGTCAACGGTATAGTTTCGGCTTAATGCTGTTAAAACCCGCTGTAATACTTTTTTTCCACATCATCGTATGAGTAGTTGTAGCCTGCGTTCTTTATAATATCATGGGTTGTTTTTATAACCATATCATGGGTGATCTCATGCTGTTCTACAAGAAAGGTGAGATATTCATTTGACATATCAAACAGCTCATCCCAGTTTGTGATATTCTTAAAATCCTTTACTGTGCCCATGCATTGGCCTCCTTTACTAGCGGAACACTTTTAATAATATGCGTTGCGCATTGTGCATTTATACATTATAATCCACTTATATTTCAGCAGCAAGATGCAAAGGAATAAGATTATGAGAAAACCCATAAAATACATTTTCTTTGATTGCATGGAGACGCTGGTTGATCTTCATAGGCTTCCGACAATGCGTGATTATGCTGCCTGGGCTTACGAAGGATCAGGGTTGGAAGGATACTGGGAGGATCTTGACGAATTTTTCAGGTACTATATACTTTCCAAACAGGAATTGGAATCAAAACTTCCGGAACACGCTGACTACGAATTGCGGGGACGTTTCTCACATTTAGTACAGTTGAGCCTTCCGCAGCTTCCATATGGGCTTGTGGAGTCTACTGCTGACATTTTATACAGAAATTATTGGCATAATTATAAATCGGGTTCATATGTGAGAGACGAAGTAAAAGAAGCGTTAATTAAACTGAAGGAGAGATTCAGACTGGGTGTCGTGTCAAATTTCATGGTAATTGGCGGCATTGAAGAAATGCTAGAAATCCACGGAATCAGAGGATATTTTGATTTTGTGGTGACTTCTGTTGCGGAAGGCTGGAAAAAACCACACCAGGCTATTTATCAAAAGGCGCTTGAGCTTGCTTGTATTGAGCCGGAGCAGGTGATATTTGTTGGAGACGATTATGTAAATGATTATATGGCACCTTTAGAAATGGGAATGTGGTCTGTTTTACTGGATAGATTCAACAGGCATCCTGAACTTAACAGACATGCAGAACCGGGACATCCTGATCTAAGCATCCCACCTAAGCAGAAACATCCTGAGCTCGACACTCTACCTAAACCCGGACATCCCGGACTTATCAGACACCCTGAATGGGAATACAGAGTCAGTGATTTCACTCAACTGGTTGGACTGCTGAGCGGATAACATAATTTTTAAAGGCCGGATGGCGGCACCCTGAATCATTACAGACAGAAAAAGTTGAACTAAGGATAAAGATGGACTATATTTGTATTAGAGAATACCACGCAGCTTACTGCGAATCAATACGGATAAAAGGATGATATTACAAATGAAGGATAATTCAGGCAAGTATATAGTGCTGGATGGCATGGTAAAGGATGCCTCAGATGTAGTCAGTGTCGATTCCATTTCAGGAAGAACGGCATATGAGGTTTTGCGTATCATACGTGGAGTACCGCTCTTTTTTGAGGACCATTACGAAAGATTAAAGGGTACAATTAATGCAATAGTTATTTCATCAGCAATCGAACCCGACCGGTCGACAGATAACGACTATATAATAAATGCAAATCAGATGAAGGAAAATATAATGAAGCTTCTTGCTGCAAATGAAGCTGATATGTGTAACGTAAAAATCGTGATCAGTGAAATTGGCGGCCTGGTGAGGCAAATGATTTATATCAGCAAAAGTCATTATCCCACGCAGGAGGAAATAGATACTGGCGTTAAGACCGGATTACTCCGGATCGAGAGGCACAATCCTAATGCGAAGGTGCTCAATCAGGGGTATATGGACGCTGTAAGTGCAAAGATGAAGGAGGATATTTACTACGAGCTGCTTTTGGTTGACAGCAGCGGGCGGATTACAGAGGGAAGTAAATCAAATGCATTTTTTGTCAGGGACGGTTCTGTCTACACGGCGCCAGGGGAGTATGTTCTAAAGGGAATTACGCGCAAATACGTTTTTGAAGCATGTGAAAGAGCCGGTTATCAGGTGTTTGAACAGTTTGTGGATGCCAATGATCTGTCCGATGTGGAAGCGGCATTTTTGTCTGGGACCTCAATTAAGGTTCTGCCGATTTCCACTGTAGATCATATTGAATTGAATTCTTCAGTAAATCCTGTTATTGCAGCAATACGCCGAGAATATGATTCGCTGCTCGAGAAATATATTGAAATAAATGGGAAATTATGGTAAGGTTATCTTGCTGAAGCATTGGAATTAGTGCCGTGTGCATTGCAGTCAGTAGTGCCATATGTATAGCTGAGTAATGTGACCAACGCGCAGCAGGTGATATATTGGAGCCGAGGGTTTATACCAGAAAACATATGAGGATTAAACCGAATCTGCCATTATATGCAAAGGCAGCGATTGTTCGTATCGGCACGAGGGCTGTATGCTCCAGAACGACAAGAGTAAGGGTAACTGACATTAGTCCCGCCGGATTGAGGTTCTTATCCAGACTCAGATTTCCTGAAGATCCGAAGGTGATTCTTGAGTTGAGCTTGAGGCTTGAAGGACTCCAATATAACGAACAAGGCTTCGTTGTCCGACGGATCTCTGCTGAAGTCGGCGAATTTGAATATGGCTTTCGTTTCCTTGATCCTAATTTGCACTTAAGAGAGACATTGAAAAAAGCATTTTGCAGAATTTCTGCTTCTCAGTACGGGAATATCATTAATCTGAGAATAGAATAAGAAGGTTGTACGCTTAAATCTAAGCTGCATTCTGCTATAGTTTCCTTCTTTCGCACGTTATACACATAGCAAATACATTGAGCAGCACCTTTATTAGCACTCAAATCAAGAGAGTGCTAATTTGGTCTTGACAATGAAAGAACAGTAGTTGTAATATTAATAATGACACAAACTATAATAAAATCTGAAAGCTCATAAAAAGCACACATTAATATGGAGGGTTAGCTATGCCGCGAGAGAATGGGAGTATTTCAATAAATACCGAAAACATTTTACCAATAATAAAAAAATGGCTTTATTCCGAAAAGGATATATTTATCCGCGAGATGGTTTCAAATGCCAATGATGCGATCATCAAACTGAAGAAGCTAGCATCAATCGGCGAAGCACAGCTTCAGGAGAATGAGAAATTCTACATAAAGGTCGTTGTAAACAAGGATGATAAAACAATTAAGGTAATTGATAACGGAATTGGTATGACCGATGAAGAGGTCAAAAAATATATCAATCAGATCGCATTTTCAGGCGCTGTCGATTTTCTTGAAAAATATAAGGACAAGACAGACGAAAGCACCCAGATTATTGGGCATTTTGGTCTTGGTTTCTATTCAGCCTTTATGGTATCAGAAAAGGTTACCATAGATACATTGTCATGGCAGAGCGGTGCACGGGCTGTTAAATGGATAAGCTCGGGAGGGACGGAGTTTGAAATGGACGATTCTGACCTTACTGAGAGGGGAACAACGATCACACTTTTTCTTGCCGAAGATTCATTAGAATTTCTGGATTACTATAAAATGAAAGAAGTTCTTGTAAAGTACTGCTCATTCATGCCATTCGAGATCTATGTTCAGGATGCTTCGAAGAAAGAGGAAAAAGAAGAGGAAAAGGGGGACAGTTCTCAAAAAAGCGACGGAGCTAAAGACGAAAAAGACGGGGACAGTTCTCAAAAAATTGACGCTTCTGACGAAGCTGAAGTTGTAAAAGAGTCAGCTGATGTCCAGGAAAGGCCCATCAACGATACGCATCCACTCTGGCTGAAGAGCCCGAAGGACTGCACTGATGAAGAGTACAAGGAATTTTACAAAAAGGTATTCCATGATTTTAACGATCCTCTTTTCTGGATCCATTTGAATATGGATTACCCCTTCCACCTGCAGGGAATTCTGTATTTCCCGAAACTCAGACACGAGTTTGAAACCATCGAGGGGCAGATTAAACTATACTACAATCAGGTATTTGTAGCAGATAATATAAAGGAAGTCATACCGGAATTCCTCATGCTGCTAAAGGGAGTTATCGACTGCCCGGATCTGCCGCTGAACGTTTCCAGGAGCTTTTTGCAGAATGACGGGTATGTTTCAAAGATATCCACCCACATTACGAAAAAGGTCGCGGACAAGCTTTCGTCCATCTTTGAAAATGAGAGGGATAATTACAATAAGTACTGGGATGATATCAATCCATTTGTCAAATATGGCTGCATCCGTGAGGAAAAGTTCTTCAACAGGGTAAAGGATATTGTTATTTTTAAGACAACAGGCGGAGAATACATTACCTTAAAGGATTACCTCGATAGAAACAAGGAGAAGCATGAGAATAAGGTTTTCTATGTAACAGACGAAAAGCAGCAGGCTCAATATATCAAGATGTTCAAGAACCAGGACATGGAAGCTGTCATTCTTAACACTATGATAGATAGTCACTTTATACAGTTCCTTGAGATGAAGGAAAACACAGTGAAGTTTTCACGAATTGACGCTGATCTCTCAGAAAGTATGAAGGATGCGGAGAATACTACCATTGACGCTGACTTGACGCAAAAGCTTGAAACTCAGTTTAAAGAAGCTGTGGGCAATGATAAACTTAAGATACGAATTGAGGCATTGAAAACGTCTGAAGTCCCGAGTATCATTCTGCTGTCGGAGTACTCCAGAAGGATGCAGGAGATGAGTAAAATGTATGGCATGAACGGAATGGATATGGGGGCAATGTTCCAGGATGAGCAAACACTTGTATTAAACAGGAACAACTCACTGATAAAGGCCATTGCAGAAATGTCGGGTAATGAGAGCAAAAAGGACGACGTGACGCTGATCTGCCAACATGTCTTTGATTTGGCCATGATGAGCCATAAACAACTGGATCCGGAAGCAATGACGAGATTCATTGAAAGAAGCAACGTGCTTCTCGGCAAATTGGCGGACCTGCAGGGCTAAGAATTTTAGAAATTGGAAACAGACAGAGTTGAAAAGTAGAGCGATTTAGTATAAACTTATACCATTGTAAAGTATCAAAGTTGATTTATCTTTGCAATAATAAATAATAGAGATATGGGGGTTAATTTGTGAAAAAGAAAATTATTGTAATTGGTTTGGCTATGTTGCTAGTCTGTTCACTGATCCTTTCGGGATGCAGCGGCAAAACGACTCTAAAGATGGCTA
This sequence comes from Bacillota bacterium, assembly GCA_023411645.1. Classification (GTDB taxonomy): domain Bacteria; phylum Bacillota; class Clostridia; order Acetivibrionales; family DTU013; genus JAEYRF01. Next base: position 14,902 of record JAEYON010000012.1, read on the forward strand.
CCGGCGGCACGACAGGTACATACTATGCTTTCAGCGGTACCGTCTCCCAGGTTCTTTCATCAAAGATCAACAATTTGAGTTTTGATGTTCAGTCCACAGGTGCTTCCAAGGCGAACATCTACCTTGTTGCAGATAAGGAAGCAGACATTGCAATTGTTCAAAATGATGTTATGTACTATGCACACAAGGGGACAGACCTGTTTGCAGGTGAAGCGGTTACTGGATTCTCCGCCATGGCCGGTTGCTATTCCGAGGTGGTCCAGATTGTCTCAAAGAGCGACATTTCAGACATTTCTCAGCTCAAGGGCAAACGTGTTTCGGTTGGCGATGTCGGATCCGGCTGTGAGTTTAATGCGCATCAGATCTTTGAAGCATACGGGATGACAATTGATGACATTGAAGTTCACAATCTCAGCTTTGCAGACAGTGCAACCGCACTCAAGGACGACAAAATTGATGCTTTCTTCTGTGTTGCTGGTGCTCCAACAACGGCTATTGTTGAATTAGCGACTTCTAATGATATTAATATACTGGAAGTTGACGATGAGCATGTTGACGTATTGGTTCAAAAATATCCTTTCTACACAAAATATGCTGTACCGGGAAATTCTTACAAGGGTGTTAGCGAGGATAAGCAAACTGTTGCTGTTGTTGCAACCTATATCGTCTCTGATGATCTGAAGGAAGATCTGGTCTATGATATGACCAAAGCTTTATTTGAAAATGCCGATGAAATCGCAAAAGCTCATCCGAAGGGTGCGGAGCTTGATGCTGAATATTCGGTTTCAGGCATATCAATCCCGATTCATCCAGGCGCATTAAAGTATTATAAAGAAATAGGCGTTCGTTAAGGGATGTTGATATAAATGAAACGCAAACTGACGGGGGCCGCATTGGTACTCATAGTCGCGTCCTCCGTTTTTCTTTACTTTATTATTTCTGTACCGTGTCTCCTGTTAAAGGACGGCGATACAGGCAAGGTACTGGCGGAATATCCTTTGAGTGAGGGAGAAGAATTCTCTGTTACTTTTATTCACTCTGTTAATAATAGTCCGGTGACTGATGTGTATGAATTCCGCGGTGCAGGTATATTTGTTGTCCGGACGATTTACTATTCGTTTGGTGCCGGAGTGCAATCAGAAGTAGGAGAAGGCCAGGTTCTGGAATTCGGTGATGATGGTTCCATGATCGTCAGTGGTTTTGAACGACAGATTAATAATCTCTCCTATATTGTGGGCACTGTATCGGATCACACGCTTTTTATTAACGATGAATCATTCAGCCTTCGGGAATTATGCGGACAAAACACCACGGTGCGTTTTGTACGCGGGCGGAGGTTTTCAATATAAATAATATAAATATTATGATTTATTTTAGTTGATTTTACCCATCAAAAAGGAGGATTACGTATGTCCGAACCAAAGAACACTGTCCAGTCTTCAATGGGCGATGTTGAACAGATTAATGTAGATGCCGTTATGGCTGAATATGATCGAGAATCCAACACAAGGCATTATGCAGGCGTTCCGAAAATAGTAGTGCGATATATATTGGCAGCGTTCTCACTATTTGTATTTTACATGAATCTTATCAGTGCCTGGCCGGAGCAGATCAGAAGAACTTCTTTTGTAGCTTTGATCGTATTTATGGCTTTCATGCTCTTTCCTGCTAGAAAGAAATCCGCCAAACGTATTAATTTTGTACCCTGGTATGATGTTATACTCGGTATTGTCGGTGCTGCATGTTTCTTTTACTACTCTTTTAATTTTGAAAATATGGCACTTAAGGCTACACGTATCGGCAAATTGGATGTCATCATCGCTATTGTTGGTATACTGATTATTGCAGAGGTTTGCAGAAGAGTAGTCGGGCTCCCGATCCTAGTGGTTGCCGCTGCTTTTATTATTTATGCCTTTACCGCCAGATACTCAATCACCAGAATTGTGTATACTCTGTTTTATACACTTGATGGTGTCATTGGAACACCCATAGGTGTTTGCTCTACATTCATCGTGTTGTTTATTATACTGGGGGCTTTTCTTGAAAAAACAAATATTGGCGTCTTTTTTATAGATATAGCAAACTCCATTGCAGGGCGTGCTACCGGCGGCCCTGCCAAGGTTGCCGTTATTTCCAGCGCACTTGAGGGAATGTATTCCGGAAGCTCAGTTGCCAACACCGTTGGGTCCGGAAGCGTTACCATTCCGGTTATGAAGAAGACTGGGTACGATAAGGATTTTGCCGGTGCAGTTGAAGCTGCTGCATCAACCGGCGGTCAAATAATGCCTCCAATTATGGGTGCTGCAGCATTCCTGATGGCTGAGATGACAGAGTTGCCTTACTCTGTTATAGCAACAGCAGCTATATTTCCAGCGATTCTGTACTTTTCCGGCATTTTTCTGATGGTACATTTTGAAGCGAAGAAAGTTGGGCTGAAGGGACTTCCGAAGGAATCAATCCCTAACTTCTTTAAACTGCTGCTGACAAAAGGGTATCTTTTCATACCGATTATTGTACTCATTGTTACAATGTCCGTTGGCTATACAGCATCACGTGCTGCTTGTCTGGCGATCCTTGCAGCAATTGTTGTCAGCATGTTCCGCAAAGAGACACGTCTGACGCCAAAAGCTTTTATTGAGGCACTTGAGAATGGCGCAAAGAATACCATTGGTGTTGCAGCAGCCTGTGCCATCGCAGGTATCATCGTTGGAATCGTTTCTCTTACCGGTATTGGTCTGAAGCTTGCTGACGGATTGCTGATGCTTTCGGGCGGAATTGACATACTCGCACTGTTCCTGACAATGATTGCGTGTATCATTCTGGGTATGGGTGTTCCCACTACCGCAAATTATGTCATTATGGCGACAATAACAGCACCAATTATTCTCAAGCTGATACCCGGCACACCTGTACTTGCTGCACATATGTTTGTATTCTACTTTGGCATCGTTGCGGATATTACCCCTCCTGTAGCATTGGCGGCATATGCCGGCTCTGCGATCTCAGGCGGCAACCCCATACGGACAGGCATCATTGCGACCAGGCTTGCAATTGCGGCGTTTATTATCCCATACATTTTTGTGCTTAACCCCTCTATGCTTCTGATTAACACTTCAATCTGGCAGGTGGTTCAGATCATTATTACATCCACTATTGGTATGTTTGCCATAGCAGGAGGCCTCGAAGGCTTCATGAAGAAGAAGATGCCGTGGTGGCAGAGGATCATGGCAGTTGGCGGAGGTCTGATGCTGATTGATCCGGGTCTGATAACCGATCTTGTCGGGATTATTATTATTGCGTTTGTTTGCTTTGTACAGTACGTTCTGAAGGATAATGACAGGAAGAAACTTGAAGCATGATGCGTGTCGTATGATG
>JAEYON010000019.1 GCA_023411645.1 Bacillota bacterium
AGTTATTACCTGAATTTATGACCAGGGAATATGACTGGTTGACAATATTAAATCAAATGGTAAAATCAATGAAAGATACAGTATGTTTGAAATAGTGTAAAGCAGCATATGAATGTAGCAAAAAGCACTAACAAATGCTTGAAAGGGAGGTAAAAATATGGGAGATTTATTGAAGGGCAGAAATATAATCATTATGGGTATTAGGAACAGGTGGAGTATTGCCTGGGGGATTGCGGAAGCGGCGCATAAACAAGGCGCAACGCTGATATTTACATATCAGGGAGAACATGAAAGGACAGATGTTGAGAAGCTTTCAGCCGAATTGGGCGGCATAACATGCTACCGGGTGGACGTTGCCTCTGATGACGATCTGAACTCCTTCTTTAGCATCATCAAAGAAAAGCTCGGCGTAATTCACGGGCTTGTTCATGCCATTGCATACGCAAAGAGAGAGGATTTGCAGGACAGCTTTATGAACACGTCAAGGGACGGATTTGCTCTTGCTCTCGACATCAGCGCTTATTCTCTTGTTGCGGTAAGCAGAAGAGCCAGCGAGCTCATGACTGAAGGCGGAAGCATAGTGACGCTGACATATATGGGGTCGGAGAAGGTTTTCCCAGGATATAACGTTATGGGCGTTGCCAAATCCGCGCTAGAGGCCTGCGTCAGATATCTTGCCAATGACCTGGGACAATATGGTATCAGGATCAATGCCATATCGGCGGGAGCGGTGAAAACACTGTCCGCAAAAGGAGTTAAAAACTTTGGGAGTATGTTAAAGCACTCCCGCGAAAAAGCTCCGATGAAAAAGAATGTTGAATTGGAAGAATTGGGCGGAACGGCGGTATTCCTGCTCAGCAGCTTGGCCGGCGGCACCACCGGTGAAGTAATCCATGTAGATGGCGGCATGAATATAATGGGAATATAAACTATAAGCTGAATGACAATAAAAAGAGAAGTACAGTATTTGGTGACAGGCACCTTATACAGTACTTCTTTTTTGTCGCTAAATGAACAAAATACTATTTCAGCTGACTGAATACCTTTTTGAAGGCCTCCAGAGCATAATCAAGCTGTTCCTTAGTATGAGTGGCGGTGTAGCTGGTTCGGATCCTGCATAGTCCGGGCTTAACAGCAGGAGAGATGACCGGGTTGACGTAGACGCCTTCATCCCGAAGCATCTTGGTGACAACCAGCGTCGGTTCGTTTTCATAGGTCATGACTGGGACGATCGGCGTGATCTCGCTGTTGGACTCATATATGGGTATGCCGATCTTCTTAAAGCCCGATCTCATGTATGAGGAAATTTCTTTAAGCTTCTGAATTCTTTCCGGTTCGGCCATGATGATCTCCAACGCTGCAATTGCGGAAGCAGCGTTCGCAGGCGGTATCGATGCGGAGAATATAAATGGTCTGGAATTGTGCTTTATGAAATCGATCACATCCTGATTGCCCGCAACAAACCCTCCAAGACTGGCAAGGGACTTGCTGAAGGTGCTCATGATGATATCCACATCATCTTCAAGCCCAAAGTGTTCCGCAGTACCCCTTCCATGTTCGCCCAGCACGCCAAAGGAATGGGCGTCGTCCACCATAACCCGGGCCCCGTACTTTTTAGCGAGCCTGACAATGGACGGAAGATCTGCTATATCACCTTCCATACTGAAAATGCCATCTACAACGATAAGCTTTCCATGTTTATCGTCGATTTTCTTAAGCAGTCTTTCAAGGTCTTCCATGTCGTTGTGTTCGAACTTCAGAGTTTTGGCAAAGCTGAGTCTGCATGCGTCCACAATGCTGGCGTGGTTTTCGCTGTCACAGAGGATATAATCGTTTCTTCCTGCAATGGCGGTTATAATTCCCAGGTTTGACTGGAAACCGGTGCTGAATGTGATTGCGGCATCCTTTTTCACAAATTCAGCAAGCTTTTTCTCCAATTCAAGATGGAGCGTGAGGGTACCATTCAGGAAACGGGAGCCGGAGCAGCCTGAACCGAATTTTTCTACGGCTTCAATAGCTGCCTTTTTAACACGCGGATCGGAAGTAAGCCCAAGGTAATTGTTCGAGCCAACCATGACAGTCTTGACGCCTTCTATCACGACCTCTGTATCCTGACCGGTTTCGAGGGCGTGGAAATACGGATAGAGGCCGGCTGCCAGAACTTCCTTGTAATCCGTGTAGCTAAAACATTTTTCAAAGATATCCATAGTCAGATAATCTCCCTTTCTTTGTTCGAGTAAGTGCTATGATCAATTTAAGATCTTCCCCATTTTACCACATATTGAGGAATAAGTATACAAAACCTTATTACCAAGTGATAATGAGAAATATTGATGTTTCTGTTATTACGATAATGTATGCAACGAGCAATATATAACATGAATTACATATTACTAATTCTGTGATAAAATGATGTAAAAAACAGGCGGAGGCATTTATGAGCAGACCTTATGGTAATGTTGTGCTGATATCAGGAGCTTCATCGGGAATAGGGAAATCTATTGCGCATTATTTAGCTCACAGGGGCTACAAGGTATACGGAACCTCCAGAAAACCTCAAGCGGATAATGAATCGAAAGGGACAGCTGCAGAAACGGACGAAAGTACGACGGTGGGTCAGGTTCATATGCTTCAGATGGATGTCTGCAATGAAGAGTCGGTCAGGGCTGCCATAGAAAAGGTTGTAGCTCTGGAGGGTGAGATCGGCATCGTTATCAATAATGCAGGGATGGGGATTGCCGGTTCTGTAGAGGATACCTCACCGGATGAAGCCTTTTTGCAGTTTGATACTAACTTTTTTGGTGTACACAGAGTAATCCGGCAGGTGCTGCCCCATATGCGAAAGGCTGGAAGAGGCCTGATCGTGAACATATCTTCTGTTGGAGCACTGTTTCCAATACCATATCAATCTATGTATGTCGCCGCCAAGGCGGCTGTTGAGGGGATGAGCGGGTCGCTCCGCAATGAATTGAAGCCTTTTGGTATCAAGGTAGCGTTGATAGAACCAGGTGATACAAAGACCGGTTTTACAGGCAGCAGAATATTTGTTGCGGCAGGCAAAGATGATTCACCTTATTTGGAGTACAGCAAAAAATCCGTTGCGGTCATGGAACGCGACGAAGCAAACGGACCTGATCCAATTGTCGTTGCAAGAGTGGCTGAAAAAATCATCAGGCGTAAAGATCCACCCGTATGTGTTGTGGTCGGGATGCAATACAAGCTGCTTGTATTTTTGAAACGGTTGATTCCAAAAGCACTGGAATCCTTTATAGTCCACCAGATGTACAAGGGTTAAGCGTGGCAGATTGCGGCAGTGTAAACATCAGTTGTGAAAGTAATTGGGCTAACGCAGCAATGGTGAATAGTGACGTTCCATTGCCCCAGTAACGAGTACCTCCCGGATCTTGCTCACGCCAAGCTTTCTGGCATAGAGGAAGCCGTCCCAGGCTGCAAGCGATAGCTTGCCGTCCACCAGATAATCCATGATCCATTCCCCGCAGTATTGAGGATCCGATTGGTGCAGCCCTGCCCCAAGATCCCTGAGCCAGCGTTGATTATAGACCTCATGGGGCCCGATTGGAGGCGCGATGATGATTGGTAAGCCAAGACCACAGTAAAAGGACATTTCTGAAGGTTTTGTCCAGAGTATATCCGTGTCGTGAAGGATTTCGTTAAATGCCTTGAAGTATTTGTTTTTATCCTTATCAAAGATGATGCGTACGCCTCCTAAGCGGTGCAGATCACTTTTTTCAAGCAGCTTGTCAAAATACTCCTTAACTTCGATCCGATGTGCAGCGACCAGATTCAGTATGATCCTTCCCTCTTTAATGAATTTTGACAGACCTCTGAGCACTCCCTCGGCTATTTCAGCCTGAGCACCCGCTCCGCCGACTGCATAAGTCACTGTAATAGGACCCGGTGTGGCATCCGGATCCCAGCAGTCGCCAAGATAGTATTTCGCTTCCTGGCCGTGAATGACCCTGAAGCGTCTGGTTGGATCAAGCCGGAGCAGCCTTCTCGCAAGATCATGCCGTATAACGCACATGTTTTTTCCAATGTTCTCTTCGGGCAGGGGAAAGCCTGTGAGAAAGATCCTTTCGTCCGGCACGCCATATTCCTTCAGTCGCCGCATTGCATTACCGCATGGTGCGAAATAAATGATCCTGCTCTGCTGAGGTTTTTCGGAAACCCAGACCCTGTTGATATCGGCATCACATATAATGCAATATATGGGAAGGTCGGTCAATCGCTCCGCTGCTATAGCTGCAGCATAGAAGGAGGTAATGACAGGAAGCCTGGCCGAACTGAGCTTCTTGCTCATACCCCTGCCCATCCCCCTGTTTATCAAGGAGCTTAGGGATTTTACCTGCAGGGAAGGTCTGGATTGGTCTCGCCGGGGATAATAAGGTGATATATTCTGAAGCTTTTCCAGAATGCTAAATAATGATGGGCCGATTAATGGGAGCTGACGGGTCCTGGAAAGGGTTTCATAGGAGTTCTGGAATATCTTCCATAGCCTTTTTTCTTTCTTATTGGACATTTCATCTTCGCCAAAAAGCTGTATGCCTTCGTACGCTATATCTCTCAAAGGGTAGGTGGCTCTCTGATGGCCGAGTCCCATGTTAGCGGATATGATCCAGGCTTCGTTGATCATAGAAATTGCCTCATTATCTGATAAAATAAACTGCATTTATTTTATCAGATAATGAGGCAATATTCCACGGCGTTTTAATAAAGTTACTTCAGAATACCTGTATTATAAATGTAAAAATGTCCTACCAGTCTTGGTACTTGCAGCTGCTGCGCCTTGGAATAACGATCCAGGCGATGAAATAAGCCAGCAGACCGATTCCCTCAAGAAAGATTGAGAGGAACCATAGCAGCCTTACAATCGTCGGATCAATTCCGAAATATTCTCCGATTCCTCCGCATACGCCGCCTATTTTTTTATTTGAATCCGACAAAAATATTCTCCTGTCCATAATAACGCTCCTTTATTGGTTTACTTGTTTTAGTGTTTACAATAAATGATACGAAGGGAGCAGTTTCATGTCTGAGAAATATTTCAAATTGTCTGGAGACAGTCAAACTCTTTATTATGCAGTATCCATCCGGCAAATCCGTCCGCTGGAATTTTTTCATTAGTCATAATTCCACCCCTGGCCACGTCCTGGGGTTGGTGAAAATCGGAGCCTGAGAGCCCGATCAAATTGTTTTCCTGTGCATACTTAAGTGCAAGGTGGTTGGAGGAATTATGCCTTGGGTTACCGTTATAAACCTCTACACCATCCAGTAATGATGGGGGTGCCGGAACCATGTGAGGCCTGAATGGGTGGGCCTGCACAATGACAATACCCTGTCCTGCGGTGAGTTCCCTGAATTGTTTCAGAGTCAGAGCATACAGCTTTATATGTTTTCGGAGAAAGGCTTCATCTATGCCGTAAACCAAATAGTCGTTGGCATTTTCCTCGAAACAGATCTCCATGCCAAGATGAATATCAATCCCAAGCTTCCTGCCCTCTGCCAGCGCCAGCTTATATCCTTTTAGATACATATCGATCTTCCTGTCAAAGCTGCAGAAGAGCTGCATATCAAAGAAACCCCGGAAGTAATGATCTGTTACCACGATTCCTGTATATCCTGCCTTGTGATATAACCTTACAGCCTGTTTTGCCGGGACTTTGCCGCAGAAACTTGTCTGAGCGGTGTGAAAATGCGTCTCGTATTTGTATGTATTCGTTATTTGATCTGACATTTCGTTAGTTACCCCTTCACAACATTTTTTACATTATAGCACAACTCAATGCATACCTGTATAACGAGAACATTTGGTTAAAGAAAGTTTAACAGAAATATATTTCTTGAGATTTATATGATAACATAAAAGAATCAGTTATCATGTAAAAGGATGAGTTGTTAAGTAATTTGGAGGTTCTATGAAGAAACTTGGAGAGTTTATATTTGTTATAGTGTCAGTAATACTGGCATTATCTTTGGCAGCATGCACAATACAGGCCACAAACGGCCCGGGACAGGCAGAAAGGACGCCTATCAATGATAGTTCAAGCGGAGAGACTTCCGGCACTATATCAAATGGAGCTCCATCGGGGACTGCCGATGAAAAGAGCGACGGTACCGGAGTACAAGAAGAAGCCTCTTCAGAAATATATCCTGCGAAAAAATCCTCATCAGGCGAGTCAAAATGGGGTTATATTGACCGTTTAGGCAGGTTTGTCATTCAGCCGGCATTTTCACAGGCTTACAGGTTCCAGAAAAACGGGCTTGCGGTGGTAATGGTTGACAATAAAGCGGGGATTATAGACCGTTCGGGGAAGTTTATTGTGAGCCCGGCCTACAATTATATCGGGCAGTACAACGACGGGCTTGCGATTGCATATGACGGTGAGGAGAGTGTCGTATTGGATGAGAAAGGCAATGTTATTTCAGAAAAATACGCATTCATCGGCAGCTACAGCTCCAATCGTGCAGCCTATACCATCGATTTCGGCAATGGGCAATGGGTAAGCGGCTATCTGGATGAGAAAGGGAAACCGGTCATAAAGGCAGGCTATGAGCAAGCGATGGACTTTGAAGGAGACCGGGCCGTTGTAAAAATGGCTTCCGGCAATTATGAGCTGATAGACCCCAGCGGCAATGTAGTCAAAACTTTTGATCATCGTTATGTAGGTGAGATTTCGGAAGGGATGATGATGTATCAGCCGATAGACAGCGAAAAGTATGGATATATGGATATAAATGGAAACATAGTCATATCGCCTTCCTTTATCTACGCTGAAAACTTTAAAGGAGGCAATGCTGTTGTCGATTTGTCCGAAGACTATTCTGTCAGAAAGCTTGGATTAATTGATAAAAAAGGCCGGTTTGTCATAGAGGCGCAGTATAATGAGCTACTGCAGCTTGGAGAGGGAATGACCGCAGCGGGTGCGCCGATTGATCCGCAGAACATATTTGGCAGCTTTAAATATGCACTAGTCGGCGCAGATGGTAAGCTCAGGACAGACTTTACTTTTTACAGGATTGATTCTTTTCATGAGGGGATTGCCTCTGCACAGGATGCTACAGGGACGTTTTTCATTGACGCCTCAGGCAATATGTTAAAAAATCTTCCTTCAGCACAAGGGGCTGGAAGCCTTGAAAATCTGGATGGATTGATCTATGCAGATATTGACCAAAGACCTTATTATATGGATCAGCAGGGCACGGTTGTATACAAGCCGTCAACGGAAACGACCCTTGACAATGGGATTGTCGTATCCGAAGGCAAGTATAAACCAAATAGGGATTACATAGTTTATTATCCGATTCTAAGCAATCTGGAAGACCTTCAGATTCAAGAGAAAGTAAACGAAAAACTGCGGGATGTCTGGACGCGCAGCACGACAACATCTATCAAGCAAACCGATACGCTTAATAATAATTATATAGGCAGTTTCTCAATCAGTTTGCATCACAGAAACCTGCTGGTACTAAACGAATCAGGGTATGATTATCCCATTGGGGCGGCCCACGGTATGCCGCTGCAGCAGTACGTTCATGTGGACACGAAAACGGGGACATTTTATGAACTGAAGGACCTGTTTAAGGCCGGAAGCGATTATTCCTCCGTTTTGAGTGCAATCGTACAAAAGCAGATCGAAGCGCAATCGGAGGAAATCGGTGTGATGGCCGGCAGCTATGAAGGCATCAGATCTGACCATCCGTTCTACCTGACTGAGGATGCTCTCAACCTCTATTTCTATCCCTATGAAATTGCACCATATGCGGCTGGATTCCCGACGTTTAAGGTATCCTTCGGAGAAATCGAGGAGCTCATCGACAAAACAGGGGACTTTTGGCTTTCCTTCAACTGAGCAGGTGGTTATTCAGGGCAGAGTACATGCTCCGGAAGTGTACAGGGACGGCAGCCGTCAGCGCCGTTTATTCCGGTTATGTTTCCAAGCACCTACAGAGTGCTCCCCCGAATAACTACGTCAATTTACGGAGCACCTGCTCTGGAAGTGTACAGGGCAGGGATTTTGTGGTATGATTTTTCTATCATCAGCACTTACAAAATATTGCGCATGGATTTAAAGGGGGGCGGTCAATGATAAGGGAGGGCTTTCTTCGTTTCATTTACCAGGCTGCAAGCATGCAGCGCTGGAATGACCATATAAGACCTCACAAAGGTTTTACTGAACTGGACAAGCAGGCTCACAAGCTGTTCTATGCGTATGTGATAGGCAAATTTGAAGAAGAGACCAACCCCATCGATTGGACAAAGCTGATAGAAGGAGCACTGTTTGAGTTGTTTCAGCGGATTGTGCTGACGGACATCAAACCAACTATTTTCCACCTTTTGATGGAAAAGCACGGCCCCGAGATCAACGAGCTTGTGGTGAAAAGGCTGATTGAATTAGGTATTAATGATATTGAGCCGGATTTCGGCGGCAGAATGAGAAAATATTTATTCGACCCCGAATACAGCCGTCATGAAAAAACGATTCTCAGTGCGTCCCATTACCTTGCAACCGATTGGGAGTTCAAAATAGTCTATCATTTATCCTCTGATCTATTTGGAATCGAGGATACAAAAAGAAACATAGAAAAACAACTTGAGAAGCATCAGAATATCAGTGGGGTCAGCAAGCTTGTGTTTAACCGCGGCGCCGTAGATTTTCTTAATCTTGTCGGGCAATTGAGGTTCCAGCAAAGATGGGCTCAAACCCAGAGAATTCCTGAAACATCAGTCGCCGGTCATATGTTAATTGTGGCGCTTGTGTCATATGTATTATCCCTGCAGATGAATGCTTGTGAAAAACGAAAATATAACAACTTTTTTGCAGGTCTGTTTCACGACATGCCTGAGGTGTTGACAAGAGATATCATTTCACCTGTCAAAAACTCAGTGGACGGGCTTGGAGATCTAATCAAATCCATTGAGGAGACGCAGATGAATGAAGTGCTGCTGCCCTTGCTTCCGAAGAACTGGCGGTCCGAGATACGCTATTTTTCGGAGAATGAATTTGCGGATAAGATCCTGCTTGATGGAAAGATTCTTGAGGTCAGTACTGAGAAAATCACGGAGTATTATAACGAAGCTGGGTTTTCGCCGGTGGACGGCAGTATCATCGAGTTCTGCGACAAATTTGCGGCGTACATGGAGGCATTTCTGTCCATAACGCACGGAATTAACTCTGAAAATCTCCGGGACGGTTACAGCAGTCTTTATAAAAAATACAGCAGGAAAAAGATCGCTGGAATGGATATTGGTAAGCTTTTTGATTATTTTAAGTTGGAGTAAAGGACGGGCCGTATGAATAAATATATGGGTTTTTACGAATTAAAGTCCCTAAGTCTTCCGACTGTACCCTGGCAGGAATTTACCCGGGAAACGGACCTGGATGCAGAACTTTTGTGGACGGTCAGGGTCGCTGTGGAAAAGGGAGACGATCATCATTTGCCGAGAGCTGTAGGCGTGACTGCGAGCGAAGCTGTCAGGAAAGGAAGGGAATTGCTTCAGAAATATGAGGGGAACGGGATCGTGATCTATTATCCCTACTTTATTGCTGAAAAGAGCGGCGTTTTGGACATAAACAGCAAAAGAGCTGTTATTGAAGCAGTAGAGAAGGATTTGTGGAATCTTGTGACCTTCGGAAGAAAGAACGTGACCGTTATAATACCGGCAGAACATGATGCGGAGTATTTTGGGGAAGCGGGTTTTCTTGATAAAAACGAGCTTGAGGAACTGCTCAAATGCGGCTCGGTCATGTCAGGCCGCTACAGGCAGGAGCTCAGCGAGGGGAAATCCATTCTGGCGGAGTGGAGCTATGCATACAATACAGATATCCGGTTCGAACCCATTGGCGAAAGATATCTTGTGCTTTATGAGCTTAGGACGGTATAGCATATAAAAGTCCTATGGTAGGGTTTCCGTAATCATTGCATCTGAATATATTAGTAATGATTGAAAATGGTGGCGGAAATGAATACGAGAGGACTATCATGGGAAAGAAAAAGACTGAAAGAAAACACAGGCTGTCAGAATACACAACAGCCCAGTTGCCGGCAGGCTCGGTGATCCAATTTGTTTATTACGAGGATTTTGACAATGATGGCCGGAAGGAAGCGATCATAGGTATTTCCCGGTTTACTCCATTCCCTCCGGATTCGGCGATCATTCTGGTGAAAGAGAATGAAGGCTCATTCAATCATAGCTGGATGTACTTTTCAGATAATGCTTATGCAGCTTTTGGGATTATTGACAATGCAGCCGTAGCCGACACGGATGGCGATGGGGTTCCGGAGCTGGTTGTATCAAGGTTGCTGAGCCATGAACAGGATATTGATATACATGTCTTTGATTGGCCGGATAAGGAGACGTTAAAAATATGGAACAGCGGCAGAACTTTTTTTCACGGCAGTATGGAACTGAATGATATTGACCATGACGGAATCAGTGAGATTCTTGTGGAGAGCGGCACCTTAACGGGAGAAGAAATTATTGCTCTGAATGAGTCCTGCTATCATGTCAGAGAGGGGTTTTCCTACAAATGGGATGGCGAGGGATACACGTCAACGGCAAATCAGGTACGGATGCCGTATGTAAGTTACAATACAGCTGTTGATTTTCTTAAAGCGATCTGGAAGCGGGATTATGACAGTGCGTATGATATGGTAATCCTGCCCGGGTTTTTAGGACTTGCCGGACTGGACGACAGCAGCCCTGAGGCTTTCAGGAGTTATATAGTGAAGAATGTGATGCCGCACCTGATGCGTAATCTGTCAAAGGGTCAGCTTATACCGACGGAGCCCTTTGATACTTGCTGCAAGTTCATGGGAGCAGAGGATTGCTTTACGATAGAACTGGTTTGTGAAAAAAACAGAATTCAGATTTTAAGCCTGATTATCTCAAAAAAAAGTTTTTAAAAAATATCATATATTGGAACAATAGTTGGATTATTTCGTCATAATGCTTGAACGACTTTTATTGAACACCCGTATTTTATGTGGTATGATAATTATATTGTATTAGCAGGGTCTCTTAAATATTGTTCATATTCGGAAAATATTCTTTATACAAAAGATGAGGAGGTATATGTATGGAAAATACCATCAAAATATCATTCTCCGCAGTCACACATACAGGCGCCGCATATACGGTGAATGAAGACAGAGTATTTGCAAATGGAAAGTTTTTGTCTCCCAGTTCAGCAGACTATGCCCAGATATCACTCGAACTCAACGACAGCAAATGTTTTTTTGCTTTGTCTGAAAATATGGAGGATGAGGAATCAGGCATTTCCCTTATAAGCGATCTGAAAAAATTCCATCAGAAAGCGATGGCCAGTTCGAAGGATATTCAGGTTAAGCTGGATGAATTAGTTCAATGTATAGAGCAGTCCGGTAATCTTCTTCACAGCATTTCGCTTGGTGACAACGACCTTCAGGAAAGAAAGCCTTCCTTTGCCGGTATATTGATTGACGAAGGGCATATTGCCGCAGTCAATCTGGGAAATTGCAGGATTTACAAGCTGGAAGGTGATACCTTTAAGCTTTTGGTAAATGATTATAAAAGGGCCGAAAGGCTTCTCAAGATGGGCATTATCAGCAATGAGCAGGCTGAAATGCTCTCCGGACAGCAAAGAGCAACTATGGATGAAGGCCGGTTCACAGTGAAAAAATCCGACATTAATTCCGTTAAAGAAGGTACCGTTTATCTGATTTGCAGCAATGCACTTGCCGAGGCGGTCAATGAGGACAGTATTTATGATATACTCGGCTCTAACACCGGTCCGGATGAGGCTGCCGACAAGCTTGTAACCGAAGCGCTCAGGAGCGAACCTGAGGGTAGCGTTACTGCGTTGGTGCTCAGGATTGAGAGTGCAGGAGCGGTACAGACCCCGATCCCAGGCCCGAGGGCCGTACAATATCGTTCATCCGCAGCAAGGGTTCCTTCCAGGCAGATGAAGGTCACTGCATCAAAGCGCAGAAGCTCTGTGGATGTAAGTAAGATCATTTCCATTGCCGTTCTTATAGTTTTGGCTACAGCTGTCATTTTTGGCGGATTCAGGCTGATTAAAATGATTCGGAATCCTCAGGCACAGAACGTTTCCGGTGATCAAGAGACAACGCAGGAAGATTCGACAGGCACGGAGGAATCATCAACAAGCTATATCCCCGATGATGATACGGAAGGTGACGTAACGGCGGGCGATGATGAGGATATTGATGAAACCGCGGAACCGGACGTGGAGGATGTTGAAGATACGATGCCCAATCCGGAGCTGGTCGACGGATATTATACCGTTAAGAACGGTGATATGCTGATGGTCATTGCCAGGAAATTCTATGGTGATGAAAGCAAGTATACACTTATCATGAAAGCCAACAATATGACAAATGCCGATGTTATTTATCCCGGGCAGAAGCTAAAGATTCCACCGGCGGAATAGGAAGAGCTATGGGTACAGGCTCTGATTCTATGCGCGGAAAATAATATTATTTTCTTGATTTTTTCCCAAAGCGGAGTATAATAATAAATAGGTCAAAGAAAGTCAAAGTCAGCATTTCTGTAAGAGTAAAGTTTTATGGGAATGCTGAATGTTACATACTACAGATTGGTGCTTTTTAGCGTGTGATGAGGTGTTTATATGAAGTTCAGGGATTATTACGAGGTGCTTGGCGTAGATAAAAAGGCATCTGCGGATGAAATTAAAAAGGCATACAGAAAAATGGCCAAAAAGTATCATCCGGACACACATCCCGGGGATAAGGCTGCTGAAGAAAAGTTCAAGGAAGCAAATGAAGCATATGAGGTGCTCGGCGACTCAGAGAAGAGGAAGAAGTATGATCAATTCGGAGCTCAGGGGCAATTCCGAAATGGCGTCGACTTTGACCCTTCGGCGTATGGCTTTGGCAATAATGTACGCTATGAGTACAGGCAAGCGGAGAATAGTGATTTCAGCGATTTTTTCAATATGTTTTTCGGCGGATCAAGTCCCTTTGGTTCTTTTGGTGAAGACGGGCTTTTCGGTAACAAAAGGGGGAGAAGCAGCAGGTTTACGCAAAGCAGGCAAACTAAGGGTGAAGACAGTGAAGCTGTATTGAAGATAACCATTCTCGAAGGGTTTACAGGTGCGGAGAGAAGGATAGGTCTGCGAACGAGTGACGGTGAGAAGACAATTTCACTGAAGATTCCAGCGGGAATTAAGCCCGGAGAAAAAATCAAGCTATCGGAACAGGGAAGCCCGGGGTTTAATGGCGGCAGGAACGGGGACCTTTTTCTGAAGGTCGAATTCATGCAGTCCGCAGATTTTGAATTAAACGGCCTTAACCTTGAGGGGAGAATTGCTTTGTATCCTTGGGAAGCGGCGCTCGGTGCGGAGAAATCCTATCAGACACTGGATGGGAAGATATCTGTAAAGATACCTGCAGGCATTCAGACGGACAGCAGGATCAGGGTAGCCGGCAAAGGCTACAGGGACAAAAACGGTGTTCGTGGAGACCTGTTTCTCCGGGTCAGAATTATAAACCCTGAAAAGCTCGGCAAAGAGCAGTTGGACTTATATGAGCAACTTAAGAAGCTAACAGTACGGTAAATTTGTGGGACGTTTCTTAACGATGCGAACAATGCAATATAGAAGGGAGTGACAGTATGAATCTGGACAAATTTACAGATAAGGCGCAGGAAGCTCTGGAAAATGCGCAGCAGATAGCATTGCGCATGCAGCATCAGCAGGTGGATGGAGAACATCTTCATATGGCGCTGCTGACACAGGAAGAGGGTTTGATCCCGCGATTAATCAGTTTCATGGGAATAAATAATGATTTGCTGATTAATGATGTTCAAAAGGAATTGGATAAGCAACCTTCGGTATATGGTACTGCGGCGTCAAGCCTCTATGCCACGAGGCGATTGAATGAAATATTACTGCATGCGGGAGATGAAGCAGATAAATTTAAAGATGAATATGCAGGCGTTGAACATATATATATTGCTTTGCTTAAAGAAAGACACACACCTTCCGAGAGTATTTTCAAAAAGCACGGAATAAACCGTGAAAACTTTCTTGCCGCATTGGGAAAGGTGAGAAGCAACCAGCGCATTACATCCAAAAATCCTGAAGAAACCTATGAGGCGCTGACACGGTTTGGGAGCGACCTGGTGGATATGGCAAGGAAGGGAAAGCTGGACCCTGTCATCGGAAGAGATTCTGAAATTAGACGTGTGATAAGAATCCTTTCCAGAAGGACGAAGAACAATCCCGTCCTAATCGGTGAGCCCGGTGTTGGAAAGACTGCAGTGGTGGAAGGCTTGGCCCAAAGGATTCTCAAGGGCGATGTGCCTGAAGGGCTGAAGAACAGAACGATATTTGCGCTGGATATGGGGTCGCTGATTGCAGGGGCAAAATACCGGGGCGAATTTGAAGAGAGACTGAAGGCTGTTCTGAAAGAGGTGGAAAAATCCGAAGGTAGGATTATTCTGTTTATTGATGAGCTGCATAACATTGTCGGAGCGGGAAAGGCAGAAGGATCAATGGACGCAGGAAACATGCTCAAGCCTATGCTGGCAAGAGGTGAGATCCATTGCATAGGAGCGACCACACTGGATGAATACAGAAAGTATATTGAAAAGGATGCGGCGCTCGAGAGAAGATTCCAGCCCGTAATGGTCGAACCGCCGGATGTGGAGGACACAATATCAATACTCAGAGGTCTGAAGGAGAGATTTGAGATCCACCATGGCGTCAGAATCACCGACAGTGCCATTATTGCCTGCGCAGTATTATCAAACCGCTATATCAGTGACCGCTTCCTGCCGGATAAAGCAATTGACCTAATGGACGAGGCTGCGGCGATGATCAGGACGGAGATCGACAGTATGCCTGCCGAACTTGATGAGATTAGCAGAAGAGTTATGCAACTGGAGATTGAAAAACAGGCACTGATTAAGGAAACCGACCGACATTCCCTCGATAGGCTGAAGGTGCTGGAGAAGGAAATCGCAGGACTCAAGGAGCAAGCCGACTCGATGAAGGCTCAGTGGGAGAGCGAGAAGAGCAACCTTGCCAGAGAGAAGGAGCTCAAGCAGCAGATCGAGCAGACAAAACGCGATATAGAAGAGGCAGAGCGCAAATATGATCTCAATGAGTTGGCAATCCTAAAGCATGGCCGTTTGCCCGAGCTGGAGAAACAACTGCAGGAAGAGAAAAGCAGACTATCAATGGCGGGAGGAAAGCGGCTATTGAAGGAAGAGGTCTCTGATGAAGAAATTGCTGAGATTGTATCAAGGTGGACTGGCATCCCTGTTACGAAACTGGTGGAAAACGAAAGAGATAAGCTGTTGCATTTGGGAGATATTCTGCATAAACGTGTGATAGGGCAGGATGAAGCGGTAGAGGCTGTTGCAGATGCTGTGCTGCGCGCGCGCTCCGGCCTGAAAGACCCTCGAAAACCGATCGGATCATTTATTTTCCTCGGGCCAACGGGCGTAGGAAAGACAGAACTGGCAAAAGCATTGTCGGCAGCCTTGTTTGACAGTGAAGAGAATATTGTACGAATTGATATGTCGGAATACCAGGAGAAGCATACTGTTGCCAGGCTTATCGGCGCGCCTCCCGGCTATGTGGGTTATGAAGAGGGCGGACAGTTGACTGAGGCCGTAAGGAGAAAGCCCTATTGTGTCATTTTGTTTGATGAGATAGAAAAAGCGCATCCGGAGGTGTTCAATGTACTGCTGCAGTTGCTTGATGACGGCAGGTTGACGGATAGTCAGGGCAGGACTGTAAATTTTAAGGATACTGTTGTCATAATGACTTCTAATCTGGCCGGCGAATATCTGCTTGAGGAAATCAAGAGCGGCCATCGGGATAACGAAAGGGTAAGGCAGGCAGTTTTGGGAGAATTGAAGCGAAATTTCAAGCCCGAGTTCCTCAATCGTATAGATGAGATTGTTATTTTCAACCCTCTTCAGAAAAAGGAAATTGTCAAAATCATCGACCTTTCTCTTGAGGAAATCCAAAAGAGACTGGATGAGAGACATATAACTCTGACGGTAACAGATGCGGCGAAGGAATTTATCGCAGACACGTCCTACACTCCCGAGTATGGAGCAAGGCCCGTTAAGAGGTTCTTGCAGAAGGAGCTTGAGACAGAGATTGGCAAGTTCCTTATTAAAGGAACTACCGGAGAGGGCAGCAGTATTGTGGCAGATGTGGAGACAGGTGTTCTTGTAATCCGCCCGTCGTGAAAGTGATATGAAAACATAATACAGACGTTCTAATTATGTAACCTTTCATTACTGCACTGCATAGGCTATATCAGACTTTTAAAGGAGTGGATATAGCATGCAGGAATATTATGTTGTACGCCAGCCGCAGGGACCCTTCGAGAGTATGCTGCCCTTCATGCCGCCGGGACTTATGGGTTTTCCGGGACCGGGACCGGGTTTTCCAGGCCAGGGACCGGGTTTTCCAGGGCCGGGGCCGGGTTTTCCAGGGCCGGGGCCGGGCTTTCCCGGACCGGGCGGCGGAGCTGCCTCGGGACCGCCCCAGGGACCCCCGCCTTCATTTACACCATCTCAGGCAGCGGCGCAGCAGACAATCGGTGTACTGGCCGTTGATCCGGGCGCTATAAGGCCGTGCAGGTTCAGATATGTGTATTTATGGCTCGATAACAGACAGCAGTTTTGGGCATGGCTTATTTTTGTCGGAAGACAATCTGTGGCCGGATGGAGATGGACCGGTTTCAACTGGGTATACTT
>JAEYON010000061.1 GCA_023411645.1 Bacillota bacterium
GTACAGGCACGGTACAGGATCTTGTGATGCGGGGGATATAAAACAGCGCAGTTGGCCGGGTATTCTTTCATTTCTCCGTCAACCCAGAATTGTGCCGGAGTATGAGTAAGAACAAGCAGCCAGCAATCGTGTCCCCCCGGCATGTCAAAGACAAAGTTGCCGGGATGGATGGCATCATACTCAATGTAGTATATACGTGTCATATCTTTCTCCCATATTAGTATAAATCAAGTATATCTTAGTTTATATCATTGTTTCAAGCGGTTCAATATCTTACAATTTTATTAAGCAGCTTATGGAATAATTTATCAGGAATAATCAATTTTGATTACAAATACAAAGGAGTGATTGCAATGAAAAAGCAAGGTTTTAATCCTTATCTTCCGTCTTGGGAGTATATTCCCGATGCGGAACCGTATGTTTTTAACGGAAGAGTCTATATCTACGGCTCTCATGACCGTTTCAACGGGTATGTTTACTGTATGAACGATTATGTCTGCTGGTCGGCGCCAGCTGATGATCTGACAGATTGGCGGTATGAAGGTGTGATTTACAAAAAAACTGATGATCCGCTGAATCCTGACGCAAGCATGTGCCTTTACGCCCCGGACGTCACCGTAGGGCCTGACGGAAGGTATTATTTGTACTACGTTCTTGACCATGTCAGTGTTGTATCGGTAGCTGTTTGCGATACCCCTGCGGGCAAGTATGAGTTTTATGGATATGTACATTATCCCGACGGTACACGCCTTGGTGAAAGGGAGGGCGACCAGCC
The DNA here is from genome assembly GCA_023411645.1 of Bacillota bacterium. GTDB lineage: Bacteria > Bacillota > Clostridia > Acetivibrionales > DTU013 > JAEYRF01. Next base: position 776 of record JAEYON010000061.1, read on the forward strand.
CCAGTTTGATCCGGGATTATTGACGGAAGGAGACAAGACCTACCTATATACCGGATTCTGTCCGAAGGGTGACAAATCAAGAAAAGGTGCGATGGTAACTGTACTTGGACCGGATATGCTCACTATTTTAGAGTCGCCGGTATTTATCGCACCGAGCGAGCCTTACAGCAAGGGCAGCGGTTATGAAGGCCATGAGTTTTTTGAAGCGCCCTCCATAAGAAAACGGGGGGATACATATTATTTCGTCTATTCCTCAGTTGTCTTTCATGAATTGTGCTATGCCACCAGCAAAGATCCAACGAAGGGCTTTGTATATGGGGGGGTGATCGTGAGCAACAGCGATCTTCACATTGATACATATAAACCGGCGGAAAAGCCTATGTTTTATGGTGCCAACAACCATGGAAGCATTGTAGAAATAAATGGGCAGTGGTATATATTCTATCACAGACACACCAATGGAACGAATTTCAGCCGTCAGGCCTGTATGGAACCTATTACGTTCCTTGAGGACGGATCCATTCTTCAGGCAGAGATGACTTCCTGCGGCTCCAACGGAGGACCACTTGCCGGATTCGGAGAGTACCCGGCGTATATTGCCTGCAATCTGTTCTGTAAAGAAGAATCTTTATACACGGATTGGACCGCATCATGGATGAACAATCAATTTCCAAAGATAACCCAGGAAGGCAGAGACGGTGATGAGGAAATCGGTTATATCGCTAATATGAAGCAATCTGCCACAGCCGGATTCAAATATTTTGACTGTAAGGGAATCCGAAAGGTCAAAATCAAGGTGCGCGGATATGCCAGCGGAGATTTTGAAGTAAAAACATCTTGGAATGGGCCGGCTTTGGGAAAGATTCCAATTCGATTTTCAAATATATGGACGGAGTATTCTGCTGATATAACAATTCCGGACGGGATACAGTCATTGTACTTTACTTATACAGGCAGCGGGAGTGCGCATCTGGCGTCCTTTACATTAGAGTAATTTTCAGACACATTAAAAAATTTACAGGTGCGGAGTATCTCAAACTCATGCCGTATAGCTGATATGGCAAAGACAGACAGCATAATCTGCTGTCTGTCTCCCCATAAACATAATGATTTTTTTTGAAAATAGAACCTATGTTAAAACTTGATTTGCGGCGTTGCAGCTTCCTTCTCGTCAATGGTGAAGAAGGGTTCTTCAACAAAGTTGAAGCGGTTTGCAAAAAAACTGGTGGGGAACATTTGCACTGCATTATTGTAGTCCATCGTCACATCATTATAGAACTGGCGGGCATATGTGATCTTATCCTCAGTTTTTGTGAGTTCACGCTGCAGCTCCTGAAAGTTCGTATTGGCCTTCAGTTCAGGATATGCTTCCGCTACGGCGAACAACCTGTTCAATCCTTGGGACAGCTCTCCGTTTGCCTTCATTACATCCTGATGTGAACCTGCCGACATGAAATTGTTTCTTGCCTGAATAATAGCTTCAAATGCCTGCTTTTCATGAGCTGCATAGCCTTTAACCGTCTCGACGAGATTTGGGATTAGATCAAATCTTCTCTTTAGCTGAACATCGATCTGACTCCAGGAATTCGCCACTTTGTTACGCTTGTTGACCAGGCCGTTGTAAGCGCTGATTGCATAGATAGCGATTGCAGCCGCAATCAAAACTAAAATGATAATAAATGTTGTCATGTTCATCCTCCTTATAATTATACCTTTCGGCATACGCCGAAGGTGTGTTGCTGAGATGTATACTACTCAAATCTGTTAAAATGCGCCGCCGCCTCCGCGTCCGCCGCCTCCGCCTGAACTGCCGCCGCTGAAACCTCCTCCTCCGCCCGATGAAGAGGAGTTGGTTGAATTCGCCACAGATCTTGCCCGACTGATTGCACTTTCAACGGTTTCGATCGTTCTGTCGAAGGTGTTGGTAAAGCTGGCAAAGCTGTTATAACGGTATCCGTACATATATGTGAGGTGTGTGTTCTGAAGGTCAACATCGGTGAATACCAGCGGAAGCTGCTTGATGACCTCTTTAGCTACGCCCAGTGATATAGCATATACCAGATAGTGTTCCCATATAACGATGGAGGGGATCTCTGCCTTATCCAGATGGCTGAATTCCTTCAGGAAGGTCTTGAAAGCCATCCACATGGCATACTGTTCATTGCCGTAAGCTGTGCGTCTGTTTAGCCTTATTGAAAAGATGAGCAGTATGGCGCCCTGTACAATCAGGGCAGCACCAAACCCCGCCCCTGTCATTGATGACAATAACATACCAAGGCCCATGAAACCAATAGACGAGAGAATACCGATGCCTCTCCCTTTGCTGCTTTTTTTATCGAAGAAGTTGTTTTTCATTCCTTCCTCTTTTGCCATTGAGCACCAGTTGTTATAATCTTTGGAGAAGCGACGTGCCCCGGAACTGGTTTTCGCATAATCAGTGATCTCATCGAGCATGACGCGGTAGCCATTCCCGATGGTGCCTATAAACCAGGAGATCAGGAAGGCTTCATGCTTTTTCAATGGAATATTGGGTGCCCCAGGATTGATCGAAATGACATAATCTTCAATCTCTCTGTCCTTGAATAAGCCTCTCTTTGTATAGACCTCGGTCGTTAGCAGCAGCTGTTCCTTCCTCACCAGATCCATCAGCGTCGCTGTGATATCGCGGGTTGCCACATGTCCCATTGTCAGCAGAACGGACATTTCCGCAGGGGTGTATTCACCGGGCAATTCCCTGTAATACTTCCCGGAAAAGGACGGCCTTAGCTCCTTGTCATACTTGATATACAGATAAATTATCAATGCAAACCATGAAAGGAACACGATAATCCCTATGCCATTGCCGATTGACCTGGCAACAGCCATCCTTTTCTGTTCTGCTTCGCGCCGCCTCTCATATTCTTCCACCTCGCGTCGAGCCTGTTCTCTCTCAAGATTAGCCTGTTCGGCAAGCTTTTTTTCATTGGCCATAATTGTAGGCAATTCATCTCTTGCAATGACTCTTCCCGCCTGTGGTACAAGGCTTGTCGGAAACACGACAAGGGTTTCAACCATTTCACCCGGTAGGACAGTATCTACCGAAAACTTCACGTTTCGGCCGTCAATTATTTCGGAGACCCCAAGCAGGGAACCGTGTCCAAATACCTTTAAGTCTTCTTTCTGAGCTCCCTCCGGAAGACGAATATGGATGGCTATATTGTTCAGAGTAACGTCCCAGTTAGAATCGACTATTTTTCTGTTGAATTCAGCTATGTCATTATATTTTGTAGCGACGTTTTTTAAGATGTATTTATATACAAAGGTTTTCTTCTCATTGCTTGATTTTTCAAACACTTTAAATTGTGCGATTTCATCATATTTTACCACATTGTAGCTGCCTGAGCCGGCATTAGAGTCCAGATCAGAAGTTGAGTTGAGTATAAGTTCTCTGGAGGCGCCGTTTTCATCAACCAGCACTTGAATATCTTCAATACCGTCAGTGAGCATGTAGTCCACATCTCTCAGGACGCCGTTAAAGGAGCCCCGGAAATTGTAGATAAGCCTCTCTTCAATATATGCAGAGCCGTCTGCTTGAATATCGACATTGATAACATAGCTGTCTATTGTATAATACCTGTCGTCAGCTGATGCTGCCTGTCCGAAAGAGAACAGGATAAACAGCAGTAATGTAAGAAGAATTAATGATCGGTTCCTCTTTTTCATTTATCAAACCTCCTTATGTAGAGACACTAAAATTCTATCACATTATACTTCGGTTTTGTTACATTTGTTTATTCATTATTTCTATTTTGTTTCTCGTGGTATATTTATAAGCAATACTTGGACAATATTACTATGTATTGGTCAATATATAACGTGTTGAACAAAAATATCATGCTTTAAAAGGAAGGAAAGAATGAAAGCTAAAGTCGAATATTTGAAATGTGCACTGATTGGTCTTGTCACAGGCCTGGCAAATGGACTTTTCGGCTCCGGAGGCGGAACAATAGCCGTACCTGCAATGGTTCATTTTCTGGGCGCACAGGAGCATAAGGCTCATGCAACGGCAATTTCCGTGATTCTTCCGCTGACTGTTGTCAGCTCGGTTTTTTATATCTCAAATGGATATGCCGACTGGGGACTGACACTGAAGGTTACGCTCGGAGGCGTTGCGGGTGGCTATATCGGAGCAAAGCTGCTGAATATCTGTCCTGAAAAGGTGCTTAGAAAGGTTTTTGCACTGTTTATGGCAGCCGCCGGGATCAGGATGATACTGTAGCACCGGTCGAAACTCATGTGACAGCTGTAAAGTTATGCAATGGTTGTAAATCACGCAGTGGCTGTAAATCCAATTGTCGTTGGATATATAAATCCTATAGACTGAAAGGCGGTGTTAATTTGTTTAGCCCAGAGAGTTTCCTTCTTTTTTTTATCGGGCTCGCCGCTGGTGTTATCAGCGGGATGGGAATGGGCGGAGGTGCTATATTGATCCCTGCGCTGGTTCTGACGGTAAAGCCGGAGCAGCACATCGCGCAAAGCGTAAATCTGCTTTTCTTTGTGCCGACGGCAATCATAGCATTAATCATACATATCAGGAACAGGCAGATCGATTTTAAAATGGCGGTACCGATCATCCTGACCGGATTATGTGGTTCCCTTGCAGGATCATGGCTTGCAGTCGGACTTGCTGAAGGAAGCCTGAAGAAGCTTTTTGGTTTTTTTCTGCTGGCAATGAGCGCTTACGAAATGTTCCGGAAGGGCAAAAAGGATCACAGGACGGACTCCGGCAAGGAGGGGACATAGGGCTACTGTTCACAGTATCCGCATAGCAGAACCTTTGAACAGTAACGACACGGACTTACGATCCGCAAAAAAAGCTGTGTTTTTATTCACAAAGCCTATACAATAATGGTATAATAGCCTAAATAGTTTATCGAGATCAATCGGCACAATGAGGAGGATTGTCTTGGGCATTGACAAAATAGCACAAAAGGCATATGAAATTATTGAGGACAAAAAGGGAAGAAATATTGAAATCATTGACATATCAAAGGTTTCCACCCTGGCGGATTATTTCATGATATGCAGCGGTACCTCCACGATCCACATCAGGACGATCGCAGATGAATTGGATCAGAAAATGGGTGAAGCGGGCTATAACCTGATCCATAAAGAAGGGTATGAAAGCGCCAGGTGGATTCTGCTTGACTTTGGCGAACTGGTGGTGCATATTTTCCACGAAGAGGACAGGAACTTCTACAATCTGGAGAGGCTTTGGGCAGACGGCAAGTTCAGAACACCAGACGACAATAGAACGTAAAGGGAATCAACCCGATAAAACTATAAAGCGACAACAAAATGCATATAATTGATTTGAGATCCAACGACATCAGGATATAGCTTGGAAAGGAGCTGTTCGTATTGGCGTACTCAACAAAAATAGACGCAAAATGGCAGGAAAAATGGGAGAAGACAGAATTGTACAGATTTGACCCTGACAAGGTCAACAAGAAGCTGTACTGCCTTGAAATGTTTTCATATCCTTCCGGAGCAAATCTCCATGTGGGGCACTGGTATAATTATGGGCTTACGGACTCGTGGGCAAGGATGAAGAGGATGCAGGGCTACAATGTATTTCATCCCCAGGGCTTTGACGCATTTGGGCTGCCTGCGGAAAATTATGCTATCAAAACCGGTATCCACCCGAAGGATTCTACATATAACAATATCCAGACGATGGAAAAACAGCTCAAAAAGATGGGTGCATCGTTCGACTGGAATTATGAGGTTGTTACATGTGACCCTGAGTATTATAAATGGACACAGTGGATTTTCCTGAAGCTCTACGAGCATGGCCTTGCCTACAGGAAGAAGGCGCCCGTAAACTGGTGCCCGAGTTGTAAAACCGTACTGGCGAACGAGCAGGTTGAAAACGGTGCATGTGAAAGATGTAAAAATGAAGTGACGAAGAAGGATCTTACCCAATGGTTTTTCAAAATAACAGATTATGCTCAGGAGCTTTTAGACTGTCTTCCTAATCTTGATTGGCCTGAAAAGACAAAGAAGATTCAACAAAACTGGATAGGAAGATCAGAGGGCGCTGAGCTTGTGTTTGACGGCGCCGACGGAAGCTTTTCCTTCAAAGTGTTCACCACACGCGCAGACACTCTGTATGGTGTGACGTATGTTGTTCTGGCTCCCGAAAATGAATTGGTGGATCGTATCACTACGCCGGAGAACAGGGCGGCGGTGGAGCAGTACCGGGAAATTTCCAGAAAGCAGACTGAGATAGAGAGGCTTTCCACAACCAGAGAAAAGACAGGTGTTTTTACAGGGGCCTATGCCATCAACCCTGTAAACGGGGAAAAGGTTCCTGTCTGGATAGCGGACTATGTACTGGCAGGATACGGAACAGGCTGCGTTATGGCTGTACCTGCCCATGACGACAGGGATTATGATTTTGCTAAGAAATATAATCTTCCGATCAGGCGGGTTATAAAAGGAGCAGAAGGTATTGATGATACGCTTCCCTTTGTTGAGGACGGAATCCTGACCGAAAGTGCGGAGTTTAGCGGAGCTGGTTCGGAAGATGCCCGCAGGGGTATAGTCCGTAAGCTCAACGAACAGGGCAGGGGAGAGATGAAAATCAACTATAGGCTCAGAGACTGGCTGGTATCCCGGCAGCGTTACTGGGGTGCTCCAATCCCTGTGATTCATTGCGAGCAATGCGGCGCCGTGCCCGTACCTGAAAGTGATTTGCCGGTGGAATTGCCTTACAATGTTGAATTTACGCCGGATGGGGAATCACCACTGGCTAAATGTGATGAATTCATCAATACTACATGTCCGAAATGCGGCAAGAATGCAAAGAGAGATCCGGACACGCTGGACACCTTTGTGTGTTCCTCCTGGTATTACCTGCGCTATGCGGACAATAAAAATGCTAAGGAAGCCTTCAACACCGAGTGGATCGACAAAATGCTGCCTGTTGATAAATATGTTGGCGGTGCGGAGCATGCCGCGATGCATCTGCTTTATGCGAGATTTTTTACAAAGGCGCTTCGTGACATGGGCTACCTGCACTTTGACGAGCCCTTTCAGTCTCTGGTGCATCAGGGCACAATTCTTGGACCCGACGGCAACAGGATGAGCAAATCGAAGGGAAATACCATTTCACCGGATGAATATATCAACGAGAACGGCTCCGATGTTTTCAGGATGTACCTGGCCTTTGGATTTGCATACACAGAAGGCGGGCCATGGAGTGACGACGGAATAAAGGCAATTTCAAGGTTTGTCGGCAGAGTGGAGAGACTGGTTGAAGGGTTAGAAGTATCTGCCGGGCAATCGAGCGACGTTATTGGCAGTGAGGAAAAAGAACTGAATTATGTACGCAATTATGCCATCAAAGGCGTCACAGAGGATTCGGAACGATTCCAGTTCAATACCTCGATTGCGAGGATCATGGAGTTGGTGAATGCCCTATATAAATACGATTCTGCCGGAGTAAAAAATACCGCGCTGTACAGGGATACGATCAAAGACCTGTTGAAGCTGACGGCTCCTTTTGCGCCGCATCTGGCCGAGGAGCTCTGGGAAGAGATGGGTGGAGCGTATTCCATCTTCAATGAGCCGTGGCCGACCTGGGACGAAAAAGCTCTGGTCAGGGATGAGGTAGAGATCGTAATACAGATTAACGGAAAGATCAAGGATAAGGTAATGCTTCCCTCAGGACTTGATAAAGCACAGACGGAAGAGGCTGCATTGGGCAATGATAACGTGAAAGCGATGCTCGAGGGCCTGACGGTGCTCAAGGTGATTGCGGTACCGGGCAGACTCGTCAATATAGTGGTGAAATAATAAAAAACCGGAAGCGCTTTACGCGTCTTCCGGTTTTTGCTACCCAATCTTTTCAATATAGCGCTTGATCTTTTTCGTTGAGGTTTTGGCAAACTCCTCCTCACGCACTGTAAACCTGCGTATGCGCTTGTATAGAGGCATATTTTTATTGACGTTCTTGACTTCCGCATCAATGATCCTGAAGACTTCATCCTCGGTGATATCCTGCTTACCGAGCTTTTCGCGGATTATGTCCGTTGCGGGAACGATCATTGCATAGACAAAGGTTTCCTCTGAAGCCTCGTCATCCTTGCCATAAACCATGGATTCCACAATGAATGGGCTTTTGTCCAGATATGCTTCGACCTCTTCGGGGTAAATGTTTTTTCCGTTCTTGGTAACGATGACATTCTTCTTTCTGCCGGTAATACTGAAAAACCCGTCCCTGTTCATTTTGCCCAGATCACCTGTGAAAAACCAGCCGTCTCGGAGGACTTTCTCCGTTGCAAGCTTGTTTTCGAAATAGCCGAGCATGATATTGGGGCCTTTTACTATCAGTTCACCGATTCCTTCCTTGTTTGGCTTGTAGATCATAACCTCATCTATAGGGAGGGGCAGCCCGATAGAATCGTCACGGAATTTTTCCTCCTGGTTTACAGTGACGATTGGTGCGCACTCCGTGAGGCCGTATCCTTGCAGCATCGTTATTCCAAATGCGCGAAAGCCCTTTGATACAGCCGGATCGATTGCGGCAGCCCCTGAAATTATCAGTCTTACATTTCCGCCGATACTGTCGTGTTTCTGTTTGAAAAGCTTTCTGCGGATATCTAATCCAAGGAGATTGTAGGTGAAATTGCTGATTAACAGCGCAATTTTCACCTTTCTGGCAGTACTCTTTTGCTTGCTGATTGAATCCCATACTTTTTTATACATGGCTTCAAGCAGCAGCGGAACTGCCAGCAAGATAGTCGGACCGGTTTCCTTCAGATTTTTTGCGATGTGCTTGAGTCCTTCAATGAAAGAGATTCTGCAGCCGTTGTAGAGCATCAGCAGGAAGCTGGTCGTGCAGGCGTAAGTGTGATGAAGGGGCAGCATGCACAAAGTTGAATCTGTCTCATCGATGTATAATACCGAGCAAACCGACATGATATCCGACACGATATTTTTATGAGATAACATGACGCCTTTGGCAAGATCAGTAGTACCCGAGGTAAATATTAAAATATTGAATGCATTCGCGTCAATGTTAGAATCAAGATAGGTGCGGTTTCCTGAAGCCAGCAATGAAAATCCTCTTTGAATTAGCTTGTTTAGCGAGAGGAACCGTCCGTCATCCTCCTGTGCATCCATATTGATGAAATACTCAACTGAGGAGTTTGTCAAGGCAATCTGGCGCATATCCTTCTCATGCTTGCCTGAAAACAGAATCGCGCTTGCGTTTGAACGTGTGATCAGATTTTCTACTTCTGCTGCGGGAAGTTCCCTGTCAAGCGGGACAACTACACCTGTGCCGTTTACAACGGAAAGATAGGAAAGACACCATTCGTAGCGGTTTTCTCCGATCACCGCAATAAATCTGTCTTTTAGACCAAGATCTATCAATGCGGTGCCCAAGGCGTCGGTTTCATGTTTGAATTCTTTATATTTGACAGCCTTGTAACTGCCATCTTCTCCTTTTAATGTGAAAGCATCCCTGTCAGCAAATAATGCTGAACTCTGTTCAAGCATATCCTTAAGATTACTGATTTCCCGGACCTTGCGAATAGGCTTTGAAGTCATTTTCACAACACCCCTTAAAGGAAGTTTACTTGAGAATTTGGCATTTTCCATTCTCTGCCTCATCATTATATATTATGTAACATGCAATAGTAAATACTTACATCTTGTGTGGGCGGTTGGAACGCCTGTTGGAATTAATCCTGCGGGAAATAGTTCGAAGTGTGATGCGAAGAATAAGGAAGAACAGGAGAACGCCTGCCGCATACAGCCCCATTCTGACGAAAAAGTTGCCAAGAGCTTTTTCAATCAAGGTTTTGATGGTCTCAGGCTCGGGCATGTGCTCCATGGTTCTTCCGGCAATAAGGTCAATTTTACCGATCGAAATATTGTCCTTAAAGAACTCAACATACCCCATTATATCTCCTTGATTGACGGGCGCAGAAATAGACTCGTTAATATGTGGAATCTCCTTAATGTTTCGTCTTGTCTCGTCTTTTGGAAGGACACAGGTCAGAGAGCCTGTTGTGATAAGGTCGAGACCATAAATATCAGTAGCATTTTCAACTTTGACATTTCGATAAACTTTGTTATCTTCAAGCAGAGTCACCTTCTTAAAATTGTTAAAGCCGTAGTCAAGAAGCTCTTTGGAATATTTTCTGACATTTCCCGATGCGCCTTCGTCCTTAACGTTCATGACGACAGCAATTAATTCCATACCATTTTCATTTATGGCTGAGGAAGCAAGATTGTGCCCTGCCGGTCCTGTAAAACCGGTCTTAATGCCATTTATTTTATATAGATCGCTTTGATCAGTTACCATCAGCACATTAGTATTGGTCAATTCGGGCCAGGTTGGATGTTTGTTTGTTGCCGGCATTGTAAAACGAGGTGTGCTGACAATTTCCCTGAACTGTGGGAGTGTCATTGCATACCGCGCTAATCTGGCAATGTCCGAGGCTGTAGAGTAGTGCATTGGATCATGCATACCGCAGGTATTGGTAAAGTTTGTATCCACAGCGCCAAGCTCTTTTGCCCTTTGATTCATCAGATCTATAAATTCCTGCCTGCTGTCGCATATATGTTCTGCAATGATATTGGCGGTTTCATTGCCGGAGGATATCAGCAGCGCCTGCAGCAGATTTTTAAGAGGTATTTTTTCTCCAACGATGATGCCTATATTGCTGCCATTCGGGCCAATATCATTTATTGCCGCCTGACTGGCTGTCATAAGCTGTTCGGGATCTCCGAGTTCAATTGCAAGAATTGCCGTCATTATTTTCGTCATGCTGGCGGGATAACGGGTGACTTTAGAATTCCTTTCGCACAGTACACTGCCCGATTCGGCATCAATAAGAATATAAGTATCGGCATCGATAGAGGGTGGCTGTGCAAAGGTATAGCTGATATTCAAAAATAGAATGGACAAAATTACTGTAAATAACAGGAGCCTTTTCATCCGTACCTCCGAGAAATGATGTTAACAACATAAGTATATCAAAAATGTCATGAGAGAAGTTAAAAATAGTTAAAAAATATTTGGAAAAAAGAGGAATATAGAACAAAAAGGAAGAATTATACATGTGAATAGGGGGAACAGGGAATGCAGTTGTTTGGCAGGGAAGTGAAGCTGAAACCGGAGGCTGTGGTAATTTTGATTGCTGGCCTGATGATATTGGGCTGTCTTGTGGGATACATATTTTTAAAAGATAAAGACGAGATCATCATCGAGACGGTAAAAGCCGAGGGGACAACAGGTGAGGCGGCAGATGATGCAACTGGCGGAACAACCGATCAGAGCGGTGCCACAGGCGGAGAAGCTGATCAGGGCGCTGCTAATGCCGTCGAAACAATCAAGATATATGTTGTTGGATGTGTTAATAAGCCTGGTATTGTTACGATCGAAAAAGGGCAAATGATCCACGATGCTGTTGTTTTGGCCGGTGGACTAACTGAAGAGGCTGACTCGGGAAATATTAATATGGTCTATAAGCTCAATGAGAATGTGATGTTATACATAATGTCTAAGAGGGAGGCTGAAAAGGAGGTAAAGCAAGGGTCAAATAAGGAGACAGAGAAGTCGACCGGCAATCATGCCCTCATAGTCAGAAATAGCGGAGAGAGTGCAGTTATTATTGGAGACGGGGATGATGACAATGGCGTAGGCACTGAGGAGGATAACAAAACCAAGCTGATAAATATAAATACAGCAACAGCCGACGAACTGGATACGCTTCCCGGAGTTGGAGAAGCCACGGCAAAGGATATTATTGCGTTTCGAGAAAAAAACGATGGCTTCAAAAAAATTGAGGATATAATGAGGGTACCGAGGATCAAGCAAAATAGATTTGACAGTATTAAAGACTATATCACTGTAGAATAGGAACCCTACGGGGAGCGGTGGAACATTACAATCTTCATTAACGTCCATCAGGAGTGACAAAATAATTTATAGCTACGGAGGGGTCAAGATGAAAAAGGTATTAATATTTATGTTGTTAAGCATATTTGTATTGTCGTTTTCGGCATGCGGCCTATTGAATGGCTCTGATTCGGAAGGAACACAGCAGGAAGATACCGGGACTGCCGTAACCGATGAAAAGGCAACGGATAACAGTAATACAGGTTCCGTAACGGAAGGTACGGCAGATGAGAATTCTGAAGAGGAAGACGTTGACAGCGCAACGAATGAAAAAACAATCAAGGTAAGTTTGTTCTTTCCAACCAATGATAACAGTGCGCTCAAAATAGAGGAGAGAGAAATAAGAGTGGAGGATGGCGCTATATTAAAAGCATCAGTACTTGCTCTTGCTGAAGGACCGAAGACAGCAGGGCTCAGAAATCCGATTCCTGAGGGAACCGAACTGCTGGGTATTTCCATCAAGGACAAGGTCGCAGTTGTGGATTTCTCCGAGGAATTTCTTCACACAAGCGGTTTGGAAGAGGTAACGGCCAGATTGTCTGTTGTAAATACACTCACACAGATTAACGGGATTGAAAAGGTACGACTTCACATCGAAGGCGAAGATATGATAGGGCCGAGCGGGGAACCACTTGGTGATATGGAGCCGGCGGCACTCAATGCTGACGGTACTCCAGTGCCGGGGGAGATTATAACTGTCACATTGTACTTCTCTGATTCACAGGCTATGTACCTGGTCGGTGAAAAAAGGGATGTAATTGTGAATGAGGGTGAGAAACCTGAGACAGTCGTGATTCGTGAGTTGCTCAAAGGCCCGAAGACAGATGATCTTTGGGATGCCATTCCGGAAGGAACGAAGCTTTTGTCTGTTAATACGAAGGACGGCCTTTGTACTATAGATCTTTCCAATGAATTTGTTGACAACAGTCCGGGAGGCACTGCAAGCGAGAGGATGGCAATTTATTCGGTAGTGAATTCGCTAACGTCGTTGGATAAGGTAAACAAGGTACAATTCCTGATCAATGGCAAGAAACGTGAGATCTATACACACATGATTTTTGACAAACCTATTGCGAGGGATAATGATATCATTGCAAAATAATTTGGAAGTACAAACAATGATTTCGACAATTAAAATTGTCTGAAATAAAAAAGTCGGCTTTCGACGGAGCCGACTTTTTTCAAATATTAAAAAGGAGGAAAACTTTTCGCTTCAATAACATTATACACAATACTATGATTAAAGGTAATATCACATATTAACGACTTTTTCAGCCGGATTTATTTGTTTTTTGGGCAATCTTAATAAATCATCCTGCCATTGCCGGCAAAATAATCATGGATGCAACAAGATAACCTAATAGTATCAGTACGGAAGGCACTACTACAGTCATCAGAAATGCCTTCCCTGCTTTTTTTCGCCTCATTCTCCGAAAGTAGTCTTTTCTTTTGTATCTCATGTTTTATGCTCCCAGAAAAGTAATGAAGTTGTGCTCTCGCTGTAATTTTAGCATCAAGATGAGGAAACTTCAATTTCCTGGAAATACCACACGTGATAGGACTTTATTCGCTTTGTTTTGTCGGATGGTCATTTTTACCTGTTGACCCTTATGCCGGATGATCACTTTTGTTTAATTACATCGAGCATGAGCCCGTCGTAATCCTCCATGATCTTTTTTACGGCAAAGAGATTATTTGTCAGGTATACCGTATCATAGCCGGCATCCTTTTCGGTTGCAACGATCAGATTGTTTTGCCGAAGCTCCTTGAGAAGATACGTGATATCCCTCGCGTGTCCGCCGATGTCGACAATTGAAAATTTGTCCATATGTAAGGTCATCCTTTCTTTTTATGCTTTACTGCTTTGTTTTCTTTGCTCTTTTACCCCTATATAAGGCCAGATTGATTGTTGTCAGGATAACTGAAATAGGATTCAGAGCCAGTTGCATTGGTCTGATACCAAGCTGCTCGGGACTGTCGTCGATCAGATAGGTCCATGTGGAGGATGGAGCTCTGAGACCTTCCTTTTCCATATCGATTCCGTTTGGTGTGATCTGTGCCCTCGACAGTACGGCAACCGTTTCCTCTTCTATCGTTCTAAGTAATTTTTCATAGCCTTCTATTGCGGTTTTGTTAAATTCGCTGATTGGAATTTTACCTGCAATGTTTACTAAATGGATACTCTCCCGTGTGTAGGACAGAAAGTCCAGATATTCAGTCCAGCAGGAGCCGATAAAGTGAAGCAAACATTGCCATTCAGCTTTTAGCAGGGCTGTTTTGCCTACGATTGGAAGCAGCGTCCCGAATCTCTCCGGCAGTCTGCTTGCGAAAAGTCCCGGCAGCTTACCAAAAAGCACTTCGCGTCGCCAGTTGAAGATCATTTGTCGCTGCCTTTCCATCAGCACATTATATTTATGCAATGTCTGGCGAATCTTAAAATTCTGTCCTTCAATAATTCTTTGCGCACGTGAGGTTTCTCTGCGGATCACCTTGATATCCAGAGGGTCAGGCTGGTTAGCGGGATAAAGATTCTCCGGTATCAGTTCCTTCAGACGGTATTGCTTCATCAGGTCATCCTCCAGACTGATGAAAAAACGTGTGGAGCCGGGATCACCCTGACGGGCTGCTCTTCCGCGGAGCTGGTCGTCAATCCGTCGGCTTTCATGCTTATTTGTTCCGATAACATAAAGACCTCCCAGTTCGGCAACACGCTCATGTTCTTCCTCGTCTTCGCCGCCTAGCTTGATATCAGTGCCTCTTCCGGCCATATTCGTCGATACCGTCACTGCACCCAGTTTGCCTGCGTTTGCGACAACAGCAGCTTCCTGCTCATCATTTTTTGCATTGAGAACGCTGCAGGGAATATCGGCTGTTTTTAATCTTTCAGCCAGCTGCTCCGATTCCTGAACGCTTCTGGTTCCGATCAGCACAGGACGGCCGGTTTTGTGCACCGATGTTATTTCATTGACCAGCGCTTCCATTTTTGCCTCAAAATGTGTGAATATGACATCGGGATGATCAATACGGATACACGGCTTATTTGTTGGGATTACCGCTATACTCAAGCCATAAAACTCCAGCAACTCCTCTGAAGAGGATCTAGCCGTACCGGTCATGCCGGCAATCCTCGAATATTGACGGATAAAATTCTGCAGTGTGACTGAAGCAATAATTTGTCCCTTTGTGCCGGTATAGAGCCCTTCTTTTGCCTCAAGGGCCTCCTGAAGTCCGTGAGGCCATTGCCTGCTGTCGGCTATACGTCCGGTGAACTCATCCACAAGCTCTACTTTATCGTTTCGTACAATATAGTCAATATCCTTTTTCAACAACGCTCTTGCATGCAGCGCATTACCGACGTCGACCAGCAGATGTAGATTCTTCTCGGCGTACAGGTTTCTGCATTCAAAGATTTTTTCAATAACACTGACTCCTTTTTCTGTAAGAAACACATTTCTTTCGTATTCATCAAGACAATAATCTTCTTCGGGTTTTAGAGAGGCGACTACCCCGGCCATACGCACCGGATCGATGCTATGTCTGTCCTCTGTTTTCCCGGCTATGACCAATGGAATACGGGCCTCATCAATAAGTATGGAGTCCGCTTCGTCGATCACTGCATAATGGAACGGCCGCTGGACAAGTTCATTTGGCGTTTGCGCCAGAAAACTCCTAAGGTAGTCAAAGCCGGCCTCTTTTGCAGTAAGATAAGTAATATCGGCCGCATAAGCCATCTTTCGTTGTGCCTTGCTCATTCCTTCCTGTACATAATCCACGCGGACGCCTAGAAAATCGTATAGAGGCTTCATCCATCCGGCATCTCTTTTTGCAAGATAATCATTGAAGGTCAGCACATGTACGCCCTTGCCGTATAATGCATTCAGGTACACAGGAGCGGTAGCTGCCAGCGTTTTTCCTTCCCCGGTTTGCATTTCTGCCAGCGCACCGTAATGCATCGCAATACCGGCCAGCATCTGCACATCAAACGGCCGCATTCCCAATGTTCTTGCGGCAGCTTCCCTGACCAGGGCAAAAGCCTGAGCCAGCAGATTGTCAGCAGGGACGCCATTGTTCGCCTTGAGCTTCAGATCCTCCGATAGTTTTTTCAAAGCGGTATCAGTCAGGTCTGTCAGGCAGATTCCGTTTATTTCCTCCAAAAGCTTTTTGGCAGGAGTAAGGTCAAGCTCTGTTGATTTAAATTCATCGAGCTTTTTAAATAAATTATATTTATTTTTCATATTTAGCCTCCTGAAAGTTTTTAATCAATACTTAACAAAGAGGCGGAAGAATGAAGTTTAAGACGATGGAATGTGATCAGCAGTAAAATGCTAATTAAGAATAATATGTCAAGCGAGAGAATCCACTGTGTAGCGATTTGAGCAAATGCTCCAGAAATGATTCCTGCTGCGATGGCTGCGGTAAATGAAAACATGAAAAATGCAACTTGAGCGGGTGAGTTTGCAATAAACCAGCCGGAGTCATTGAGCAGTCTGCCAAGAGAGTGCCCTGAGGTTTTCATTTCTGCCGCTATCCTTAAAATGGCGGCGATCACTGCCAGGATCGGCAGGAATATAACAAATAATTGCAGCATATAACCAACTTTCACTAACGAACGATTGCTTTGTATAAAATCATAGCACTAAGGATACACAAATGCAATATATTAGGAAATCAGCGTAACTAAATAGTATACGACAGGTAGGAAAATTGCAGGCAGCAGATTTCCTACCTTAATCTTTTTTATGTCCAGCATACTCAGGCCTATTGCGAATATTAGGACACTTCCGACCAGTGACATCTGAGTGGCAACTGCGTCAGTCAGCCAGGGTTTTATAAAGCCTGCCGCAAAAGTAATTGTACCCTGGTAAAGAATAACCGGAAGAGCTGAAAATGGCACCCCGTAACCCATTGTAGCGGCGAATACCACTGCACTTACCCCGTCCAGTATTGCCTTGGCGAAAAGAGTTTTCGGGTTTCCTGCCAGACCGTCCTCCAGTGAGCCCACAATTGCCATTGCTCCAACACAATAAACGAGACTTGCGGTTACAAAGCCTTCAGCGAAATTGCCCCCATTGCTGAAAAATTTGTTTTGAAACCAATTGCCCAGATGTTCAAGCCTAGCTTCAATATTGATTAATTCGCCTATGATACCGCCGATCACCAGGCTGAAAATCATTGTCATAATATACTGGCTGTTCAGCCTGCCATTGTCAATTACAGTGAAGATACCCTGCAGGACGCCGGAAATACCTATAAAAAGCACTGACAAGCCTAGTGCCTGCATAACAGTGCTTTTGAATCTCTCCGGAAGACCTTTCTTCACAAAAATCCCTGCCAATCCTCCTGCAATGATTGCACCTGCATTAACTATTGTACCAATTCCGATCATAATCCAGCCTCCGTGTGTGATAAAACGGCTTTATCCAATAAGCGCAATATGTTTGTAGAAATCATAACACCGAGATAATGTAAATGCAAACGCAAATGCAATAAAACGAGAAAATATACATTTTTCTTTATAATTTTCACAGCTTCTGATATAATGTCTGAAAAACGGGCAAAGGAGTTATGTGTATGAGTGGGGATTCAATACAGATACTGATAGCGATGAGCTTATATCTTGTCGCAGTTATTGCAATCGGCTTTTTTTACAAAGAACGTGCCAATGAAAGTTCTGATAATTATTTTATCGGAGGCAGATCATTGGGGCCATGGGTTGCCGCTATGAGTGCGGAAGCCTCGGATATGAGCGGCTGGCTCCTGATGGGGCTTCCAGGCGTTGCCTATTGGTGTGGGTTAAGCGATGCGGTCTGGACCGCGATAGGGCTCGCGGTCGGTACATATATAAATTGGTTGGTGGTGGCAAAAAGGCTTCGCAGGTATTCTACGGTTACAAAATCGATAACCATTCCTGAATTTTTCAGCAACAGATTTAAGGAAAACAAGAAGGTTATTTTGATGATATCTGCTGTTTTCATTCTTGTATTCTTTGCGGTTTATGCCGCCAGCTGCTTTGTTACCTTTGGCAAGCTCTTTAGCACCTTGTTCGATCTGAAATACCAGTATGTGATGATTCTTGGAGCTATCATTGTTATTCTGTACACATTTTTAGGGGGCTTCCTTGCAGAAAGCGTCTCAGATTTTCTACAGGGTATTATAATGATTGTTGCGCTTTGTACAGTTTTGATTGTCGGCGTTGTTGCTGCAGGCGGGATCCCGGCTATTCTTGAGAACATTAAGGCGATTCCCGGCTTCTTTGAATTTTTCGGGATTGCTCAGCCGCAAGTCGTTGATGGAGTCCAGCAGTTGGATGCCGCGGGTAAACCGTTGTTTGGAGAAGCTGGCAACTACGGGTTTCTGACAATTATATCGACGCTTTCCTGGGGTCTTGGCTATTTTGGAATGCCTCAGGTTTTGTTAAGGTTTATGGCAATCAACAAAGCCTCCGAGCTTAAAAAATCAAGAAGAATTGCGACGGTGTGGTGCGTCATTTCATTATTTGCGGCAGTGGCCATCGGTTTAATCGGCAGATCGCTTTATCCTGCGGAGCTGTTGACTCAGAGCGCTTCTGAAAGCATCTTTATTACCATGTCCACTGGATTGCTGCCTGCGCTGCTTGCCGGTGTAATTATGTCAGGTATTCTAGCTGCGACAATGAGTTCCTCTGATTCTTACCTGCTGATAGCTTCGTCTGCTTTTGCAAAGGATATCTATAAGGGCATAGTGAAAAAGGATGCGTCAGATAAGCAGATCATGCTCATCACCCGTATTACACTGTTGGTTGTGTCCCTGATTGGTGTTATCATCGCGCTGGATGAAAACAGCATAATATTTAAGGTCGTTTCCTTTGCCTGGGCCGGATTTGGCGCCACCTTCGGACCGATCATGCTATTCTCTCTCCTGTGGAAAAGAACGAACAGAGCAGGAGCTATTGCGGGCATGCTGACTGGCGGCGGAATGGTTTTCATCTGGAAGCTTCTGCTAAAACAATTAGGCGGTGTATTTGGAATCTATGAACTGTTTCCGGCCTTTGTACTGTCATGTATCGCAATACTTGTGGTATCGCTGTTGACGAAGAAGCCTGGCCAGTCCATCGATGAAGAATTTGAACTGGCAAAGACATTTGAATGTTGACAACGGCTGTGATTGGGTTATAATAAATTAAAATCAATATTTATCGTGCATTGAAGGGAACAGTAAGCCGTCACTTACCTTGAAAGAGAGAGACCGCCCGGGCTGAAAGCGGACTTGAAGGTGGACAGCCGAATACCGCCCCGGAGCGCGATCGCTGATTGCGTTATCATCATAATGAGACCAAATTAGGGTGGAACCACGTGAGAATGCTCTCGTCCCTTGTATATGTATACAAGCGACGAGAGCTTATTTTTTCCGGCGTTCAGAAGCCCGAAAAGAGGTCGTAAGCTTTGGCCGACAGTAAACATGAAATGTTTAGCAAAAAAGGAGGATATATAATATGATTAAGATTACTTTAAAGGATGGAAGCGTAAAGGAGTATAATGAAGGAACAACAGTAATGCAGGTAGCGGAAAGTATCAGCGCCGGACTTGCCAGGGTGGCGCTTGCTGCGGAGATCGACGGTGAGGTCATGGATTTATCAACGGTTCTTGAAAAGGACAGCAGCCTAAATTTGTTGACTTTTGACACTGAGGGTGGCCGTCACGCGTTCAGACATACGGCATCCCATGTGATGGCTCAGGCAGTGAAGAGGCTTTTCCCAAAGGCTAAGCTGGCTATTGGTCCGGCAATTGAGAACGGCTTTTATTATGATTTTGAGATGGATAGACCGTTTACACCCGAGGACCTTGAAAAAATTGAGGCTGAGATGGGTAAGATCGTTAAAGAGGATCATTCGCTGGAACGATTCACCATGCCTCGCGAAGAAGCAATCAAATACATGCAGGATATGAATGAGCCCTACAAAGCTGAGTTGATTAGGGATCTACCGGAGGATGCGATCATATCGTTCTATAAGCAGGGCGAATTTACAGATCTGTGTGCAGGTCCTCACGTCCCTTCGACAGGGAAGGTTAAAGCATACAAGCTAACTTCTATTGCCGGGGCTTATTGGCGTGGCAATGAAAAGAATAAAATGCTGCAGAGGATTTATGGCACTGCATTTGCGAAAAAGAGCGATCTGGACGAGTATCTTTTTAGGATCGAAGAAGCTAAAAAGCGCGACCACAGAAAGCTTGGCAGAGAGCTTGACCTTTTTGACATTCTTGAAGAGGGCCCCGGGTTCCCGTTCTTCATGCCAAAGGGAATGGTTCTGCGAAACGAGCTTGAAAACTACTGGAGAGAAGAGCACAGGGCGCGCGGGTATCAGGAAATCAAAACACCGATTATATTGAACAAGGACCTATGGCTGCGTTCAGGCCACTGGGATCATTATAAGGATAATATGTATACTGTTGATATAGACGAATCGGAGTTTTCAATCAAACCGATGAACTGTCCGGGGGGTATGCTTGTATTTAAACGCAGGCTGCATTCCTACAGAGATCTGCCCCAGAGAATGGGTGAACTGGGGCTGGTTCACCGGCATGAGCTTTCCGGCGCACTGCATGGATTGATGAGGGTCCGTTGTTTCACACAGGATGACGCACATATCTTCATGACACCTGAACAGATTCAGGATGAGGTTCTCGGCGTTATTAACCTGATCGACGATTTTTATAAGGTTTTTGGCTTTAAATATCATGTTGAGCTTTCCACACGACCGGAAAATTCAATGGGAAGCGATGAACAGTGGGAAATGGCTACAACGGCACTCAGGGGAGCGTTGGACTTTAAGGGAATTAACTATAGGGTAAACGAGGGTGACGGCGCATTCTATGGGCCGAAGATCGATTTCCATCTGGAGGATTCCATAGGACGTACATGGCAGTGCGGCACCATACAGTTGGATATGCAGATGCCTGAGAGATTTGATCTGAATTATATCGGAGCGGATGGTGAAAAGCACAGGCCTGTCATGATACACAGGGTTGTGTTCGGCAGCATCGAACGCTTTATTGCGATTCTGACGGAGCACTTTGCAGGAGCCTTCCCGGCGTGGATTTCTCCTGTACAGGTAAAAATCCTAGGAATCGTGGAAAAGCATAATCCATATGTGCTCGAAGTTCAGAAAAAGCTTGAGCAGATGGGTATCAGGACAGAGGTAGATGTTCGGAATGAAAAAATTGGTTTTAAGATTAGGGAAGCGCAGCTGGAAAAGATTCCGTATATGTTGGTCGTGGGTGACAAAGAGATGGAAAAAGGTGAGGTAGCTGTCAGATCACGCAAGGAAGGCGACCTGGGAGCGATGGCGCTTGAAGCATTCATTGATAAGATCACCGAAGAGATCAAAACAAAGGCAATGTGAGGCATGGAGCCTTGAAACGGAGACTAAAAGCAAGAGATGGTTTTCGATTTTCTGGCAAACGGAGGTTGAGTGATGAGCAAAGCGGATTATATTTTCAAAGAGATGTGCCGGGATATCATTGACCATGGGTATTCTTCAGTAGGTGAGAGGGTTAGGGCCGTCTGGGAAGATGGCACGCCTGCACACACCGTTAAGAAATTCTGCGTTGTCAACAGGTACGATCTCACGGAGGAATTTCCCATTCTGACCCTGCGAGGGACCAATCTTAAGGGCGCTGTTGACGAGCTTCTATGGATATGGCAGAAGAAGTCAAACAACATTAATGACCTTAACAGCCATATCTGGGACAGCTGGGCGGATGAAACAGGCTCCATCGGCAAGGCCTACGGATACCAGCTGCAGGTGAAGCACAAGTATGCCGAGGGAGAATTCGACCAGGTGGACAGAGTACTTTACGATTTGAAGCATAACCCCTATAGTAGGCGCATTATGACCAACCTGTACGTTCATGCTGATTTGCATGAAATGAACCTGTATCCCTGCGCGTACAGTATGACATTCAATGTGACAGGCAACAGGCTCAACGGTATTTTAAACCAGCGTTCACAGGATGTGCTTGTTGCAAATAACTGGAATGTGTGCCAATATGCGGTTCTGATTCATATGCTTGCACAGGTCAGCGGACTTACGCCAGGCGAGTTTGTACATGTGATTGCCGATGCGCATATCTATGACAGACACATCCCATTGGTTGAGGAACTGATCAGCCGTACTCCTTACCCGGCTCCGAAGCTTTTGATCAACCCGGACGTGAAGGATTTCTACGATTTTAAAGTAGATGACTTTACTTTGGAAAACTATCAGCGCGGACCGCAGATAAAGAACATACCCGTGGCGGTGTAAGTGGTGCGGCGACACTCCTGCAGATACCATATCCGAGGAGTGTCCCACGAAAAGAAGGCGGTGTGATATGAAGGCAATTTTGTCAGCAGATCTTAATTGGGGTATCGGGAAGGACGGGAAACTACTGCAGCGAGTCCCGGAGGATATGAAATTCTTTGTAGAGAAGACCACCGGAAAGGTAGTGGTTATGGGCAGAGAGACATTCGAGTCGCTGCCCGGACAACAGCCGTTAAAGGACAGAGTAAATATTGTGTTGAGCAAAAATGTGCATTTTGACGGTGAAGGCCTTATTGTCTGCCGTTCCATGGAGGAGCTGTTTCAAAAGCTTGAGAATTATTCCAGTTCAGATGTATTTGTCATAGGCGGCGAATCCGTTTACACTCAGCTGCTGCCATACTGCTCGGAGGCTTTTGTGACACGATTTGAAAAAGAGTTCGAAGCAGACCGCCATTTTCCGAACCTTGATCGCCTTGAGAACTGGGTACTGGTATCGAAGAGTACCCAGAGCAATTACAAGGGCATGGATTTCAGATATCTGAAATATGTCAATATAACAACGCAACCAATACCTAAATAATATACAAACAGGATGAGGGGTCTGTATTCCTCATCCTGTTATTGCTGTCGGAGTTCGGTTGCTCAATTAATGGGTAGCCTCCAATATGATTATTGAGTCAGGCTGTTATAGATGTCGTATTCCTCCTGTTTTTCTGTTAACCAGGATGAATACTCGGTATTTAGTTTTTCATTTTTCAGGATTTCTTCTATTTCAGCCCTGTTGGTTTCCAGGCTGGCTTCCTGTGCTTCCTGTCTATTTGTGACCTTTATGATATGATATCCGAATTCGGTTTCCACCGGATCGCTTATTTCATTGATTTTCATTGAGAAAGCGGCTGCTTCGAAAGGCTCTACCATATCGCCTTTTCCAAAGAAACCTAATTCTCCGCCATTTTGGGCGTTGCTTTCATCGGTTGAGTATTTGGCCGCCAACTCTGCGAAGTCTTTCCCGTCATCCAACTGTGCTTTTACTTCATTAGCGGTTGCTATATCGTCAACTAATATGTGACTGGCTTCTACCTGCTCTGACTTATCAAAATAGTCTTTATTATCTTCAAAATATGTGTTGATTTCCTCATCGGTCACAGCAATTCTTGGCTCAAGGATTTTGAGCGTCTTCAGATAGGTTACTATATCAGCTCTAAGTGTTTCAGCAGTGGTTCCGGACAGTGTCATTTGCTGATCGAAGGCTTCCTGACCTCCATATGCCTCAATGATGCGGTCCATTTCCATCTGTATTTCAGCGTCTGTAATATTTACATCAACTTTTTTCGTTTCTGCTTCTAAAATTTTGTCAAAAATCATGTTTTCAAGAGTCTCTGCGCCGTAGTTTTTGACTAGTGTGTCATATAGTTCGGCCTGTGTGATTTTTTCATCTCCGACTTTAGCAACGACGGTAGTGCCATCACTGCCTGTAAGCGCAATGTAAATGGCAGCTATAGAAATGATAGCCGCGATAATTACCAGCCAGATTAAATTTTTACTTAAAAATGTTTTCATCATTTTGCTCCTCTTTACGAACTGTATTTTATACATACCGTACTTTTCAAAACAGTAAAACCATTATAACATACAGTTTTGAATTTCCATGAAACATTTAAAATAATATAAAAAAATTATGGCCAAATTTTGAACAAGTTGTGAAAAGTTCAGCTGCTCTCTTCGTTTATTGAAAATTGTAAAAAATTGTTGTGTATTGTCAGCATAAAGTATATTAACAGAGGAATACCAATGAAAAGGCTCAATGCCCTCAAACGAGAGCGCGTCTCATACCACAATTTCATTTGCCTGTTTAGGGGGTGCAAGATCGCCGAAGGGGGCGGCTGGTCAAAAATGGCTCTGCGATATGATGCCAAAGACATGTTTATTCCCCAGGCCCTCGATATCTTTGATATACAACTGGGTCGGCGTATACCCCACTTGAAATGACCGCCGCTTTCGGGCAAAAATTATAGCACCGCATGCAGGCTGCGCATGTTGGGAGCACGTTGAACGCTCCGTCATCGTACCGGAAACTGCCGGTAGGACATTCACGCACACAACGCATACAAAGGCTGCACCTTGACATGTCAACGGACAAACTCTTATAATTCTTATCTCGCGCTTTCCCGAGGGTATTGCGGATTATGATTCCCGGAATAAGGTACGGGCCTATGCCCGTTATAACGCGCTTGCCCGAAGCAAGCTTGTCGGCCAGCCTGACAAGCTTGCTTTGAGCGCATGTAAGCGTCCGATTCAACTTCTCTTTGTCCGGCATTCTCACTTTCATTACTGGATTGGACACATTGTTAAAGAAACGCAGGTTCAGGTGAGCCTTCATCTTCATCGAACCCTGCAAGAGTGCTGAGGCGTTAAACGGACCAAACCCATTTATGTAGCCAAATGTACAGATGAAGAATGCCTGCGCCCGAAGCTTTTCCCCCGAAAGGGAAGCCGTTAGGTTTTGGATGAACTCACGCATGTTGCGAGGGACGTCAGCGGCATAAATGGGGTACGCAAACCCTATGTACTCGGCCTGCCGCACCTTAATGATGAGGTTATCCGAGAGTTCCAGCCTATCAATGGATACGGCCTCAGCCTCATGGCCAAGCGCTTTCGCTGCGGCGCAGAACTGCATAGATGCCCAACGGGTATTGCCCGTGCCGCTGAAGTAGAACAGTAAGAACTTAATATTCCTCACCACCCTCTTTTATTACAATCATAGCTAGGCAAGATTACTATAACATTTTTTAACAATAAAGGCCAACCATTTTCAAGGTGACCATATAAAACGCTGAAAAGCCTTGCTACGCAAGG
>JAEYON010000103.1 GCA_023411645.1 Bacillota bacterium
CTGCTGGGCCCTCCCGGAACAGGTAAGACCCTGCTCGCACGCGCAGTTGCGGGTGAGGCCGGCGCACCGTTTTTCTCAATTTCCGGCTCGGATTTTGTGGAAATGTTTGTCGGCGTGGGTGCATCGCGTGTGCGCGATCTGTTTGAACAAGCCAAAAAGAATGCACCCGCCATCATTTTTATCGACGAAATTGATGCAGTGGGCCGTCAACGCGGCGCGGGCTTAGGCGGTGGTCATGACGAGCGCGAACAGACGCTTAATCAACTGCTGGTAGAAATGGATGGATTTGGCTCCAACACGGGCGTCATTGTCATTGCCGCAACCAATCGACGCGATATTCTAGACCCTGCTCTGCTGCGCCCCGGCCGTTTTGATCGTCAGATTGTCGTTGGTTATCCCGATATTAAGGGTCGCGAAGAAATTTTAAAAGTTCATTCAAAAAATAAGCCCTTAGGCCCGGACGTAAACCTAAAAACGATTGCGTCTACAACGGCGGGCTTTACGGGCGCTGACCTTGAGAACATTCTTAATGAGGCGGCGCTACTGGCAGCGAGAAAGAACCTTAAAGCCATTACAATGGAAACAATTGAGGAAGCGACCATAAAGGTTATAGCGGGTCCTGAGAAGAAATCGCGCATAGTAACCGAAAGGGATAAGCGCCTTACCGCTTACCATGAGGCAGGACATGCGGTGGTCACCTACTATATGGATACCGCTGATAAGGTTCATCAGGTTTCGATTATTCCGCGCGGAATGGCGGGTGGCTTTACCATGAGCCTGCCCACCGAAGACAAAAGCTACCGTACCCGTAGAGAGATGCAGGAAAACATCATCACGCTGTTGGGCGGACGCGTTGCCGAGCATCTTGTGCTTGATGATATTTCGACCGGTGCCTCCAATGATATTGAGCGTGCGACCACCATTGCCCGCGCAATGGTCACGCGCTATGGCTTCTCTGAGAAGCTCGGCCCGGTTGTTTATGGGCACGACCAGAGCGAGGTGTTCTTAGGGCGCGACTTTAACCAGTCACGGAACTATTCGGAGGAGGTTGCTTCCGAAATTGACAACGAAATCCGGGCTTTGGTTGAAGAGGCTTTTGAAATGGCAAAAAACACCCTATCCGAGCATATGGATCAGCTAATACTTGTTGCCGAAACGCTTATC
The DNA here is from genome assembly GCA_023411645.1 of Bacillota bacterium. Lineage (GTDB taxonomy): Bacteria > Bacillota > Clostridia > Acetivibrionales > DTU013 > JAEYRF01. Next base: position 1,165 of record JAEYON010000103.1, read on the forward strand.
CGTCACGAAAAGATCGACGCTGCTGACTTTGAAAGCCTAATGACTAAGGGTAGTATGCTTTCGGAAGCGGACAGTGCGAGCATCGAGAGTGATGCAGCGGAAAATGGCGCTGAAAATGTATCTGAAGCACCTATATCGGATGATGAGGCGGAAAATAAGAATAGTGCGGAAAATGGCAGTCAATCCCGTGAATAAAGCCTAAATATGAATTTGAGTACGTGCCGCGGAGTGATTTTATTTCATTTCGCGGCACAAAATCTTTTGATTGTATCTACGCAGCGGTTTTGGTGCAGACTAATACTGGAAAAATTCAGATTAATATGGTACAATGACACAATAAAAATTTTGGAAATCTGACAAGAAAAGTTTGGAGAGGTAGTAATGACAAACCTAGTCCGTACTGCGTTGGCACACGGGGTGCACCTGTCCGTGCTAAGCGACCCTAAATTTAAGCATAATCGTCTTTCGGTTAATTTTATAGTTCCGCTTAGTGTGCCAACAGCTAGTCACTTCGCGGTTCTACCTTTTCTATTGCGAAAAGGAAGCCGCAGCTGCAACGATTTCACTCTGCTGAACCGCAGGCTTGATGCTCTATATGGAGCTTCTCTTGCTGCGGATGTGAGTAAAAGCGGAGGAAACCAAATCATAACCCTCGGAATCAAAACACTGGATGACCGCTTTGCATTAGGGGAAGAAGCGCTAATGCAGCAGGCGGCAGTGCTTCTCAGAGAGCTTTTGTCTGAACCGCTGATTGAAGCAGGATCTTTTGACGAAAAGGAGTTTGCGCTTGAGCGCCAATACCTGGTGGATTCCATTGAGGCACTTATCAATGACAAGCGGACTTACGCCGTTACCCAGTGCCGACGGTTGATGGGGCGTGATGACCCTGCGGCGCTGTCCAAATACGGCACAGTTGAAGATGCACGCAGGATTACAGCTAAGAATGCTGCCGATAGCTATACAAGGCTTATGGATAATTCGGCGATAGAAATTATGTTTGTCGGCTCGGGTGATCCTTCAGCGGCCTCTGAAGTCATGAAAAAAGCGTTTGCGGGTCTACGTCGACAGCCGCTGGGCTTTACTGACGCCAAAATTTGCCCGGCGGGCAGCGAACCACTCAAAAAGGTGGAGTATCTGGATGTTTCTCAGTCTAAGATGGTACTAGGCTTTCGAGCACCGGAGCGTGGTAATCTGGCCGAGCAGGCCGCCATGCGTGTAATGTGCGCACTATATGGCGGAACACCCTCCTCAAAGTTGTTTTTAAATGTTCGAGAAAAGCTTTCCCTGTGCTATTACTGCGCATCTCGGTACGAACGCAATGCGGCAGTTATGATGGTGGACTGCGGTGTTGAAAAGAGTAACATCGAAAGCGC
>JAEYON010000138.1 GCA_023411645.1 Bacillota bacterium
GGTAGGTGCCGTCCGCCTTCTCGCTCTTGAATCCGAGCGCGAAATAGGGCGGCGAATCACCCGCAGCGCGGAGGAGCACGCCATTGTCGTCGATGGTGTTGCCCAGGATCATCTCTTGGAGCGCCAGCGGGATGTCCGCCATCTCCATGGTCAGTTTAACGTCGGGGTCTGGGTACACGACGTCACCTTCGACGTCATCGTAGTACTGCACCTCAGGGTCGGCGTTCTCCGGGGCAATTTGCGCGTCGATGGCGCCGGCGAGCAACTGCAGCGTACCATAGGCGAGCGTGGCTTCGGTATCGGTGGTCAATGGCGCGAGCACCACGTTTTTCAGGCCGACGGTGCTGGATACCGCGGGGGATGCGGTCGGTTCAGGCATGTGAGTTCCTCCGTTCTGTTGTTTCTGAATTACAGAAGCCCCCGTTTGTCGAGGGCTTCGTTCAGGAGCTTTTTCAATTCTTCATAGGCTACGTCCGCCTTGGCGTCGAAGGCCGGGCGGACAAACGGGTGGGGCGGTGCGGGATGCGGCCCGCCATGCCCGAACTCGACTGGCTGGGCATATGGCGCGCCGCCTTCTGCGGCGTGGACACCGACCGTCACCCGAGCGCCACGCCGCCCGGACGCTTTCTTGATTCGGAGCGCGCTTCTTAGTTTCCCGGATCGCGGGCGTGGATCAGTGCTGGCGTTCTGGATCATCTGATCCAGAACCGGCTGCGCGGCTGTTTCGAGTATCCGGTTGGCAGATGCCCCTCCGCCCGCGTCCGAGCGCAGAAGTTCGGCCATCCTGGCGAAGTCCTCGCGCAACTCCGTACTACCCTGGAATTCAAGGCTCATGGCGATGCCTCCATCCAGAAAACCCACGTCCAGGATACGAGATACTGGCGCGATTCTTCGTCGGGCGAGGCACGCTCGTCTTCCTCCACCATAGCGAAGCCCGCTGCGCGCATCGCGGCTCGAACCGCTAGGATAGTGTCAGTGGGATCGGGATCGCTCCAGAGGTTCAGGTAGACGTACACGCGATAGCTGCAGTGAGAATCATCCCAATGCTCCTCCTCGGTGGTCATTGTAGTGTAGACAATGTATTGCGCCGGCGCGGCCGGCTGCGCGGCGGTGGGCTTCCAAGCGCCCGGAAAGGCGGGGATGCCAGTGGGGCTCAGCGCGTCCTGTACCCGTTTCATCAGCCCACCGCCTTTACGGACGTCGTGGTCAGCTTAAGGTACCGGCGCTTGAAGTCGTACTCGCCCAGCTTCGTGATCCCGTACTTCTCTTCCCGGAAGCGCACCCACATGCCGGGCGCAATGTCCCCGCGCCAGCGGATGATAAAGCGCAGCCCGCGCTCGGCGGTCTCGGCGTCTCCGGCGAAAAGGTACCGCGAGGAATCATCCTCGATGCCAGCCCACACCCGGCAGACGATCTCGTCCGTTTCCACAGGGTAGCCGTTCTCGTTGGCTGCGTTTACCATGCGCCCAATCTCGACCATATGCCGGAGCTGGCCCGGATGCGGGGTGTTGCGCTGCATGGGCCTGCCTCCTTAAAACATCTGTTCAATGGCGCGGTGCGGATAGAGCAGCGCCCGAAACGCGGCGGTCATGACGTTGTAGCCGTTCTTCTCAGAGCTGTCCCGGAATTCGTAGAAATGGGAGGCCATGAGAAGCACAGCCAACCGCACAGCCTGCGGCGCGTTTGCGTCAAAGGACGTGCGACAGAAGTCCTCGGCGGCTGCCTGGGCCTGCATGAGAAGGGACGCGAGCAGCGCGTCCTCCTCGTCGTGCTGGATACGCAGGTGCGCTTTCAGCTCGGGGACAGTGACGGTCATTCCGGCATCGCCTCAGTTTCCATGAGGCCGACGGCGCGGAGCGTGTTCAGCAGGGCGTTGAAATCCTCACGGAGCGCGGCGATGGTCGCAGCCTCACTGTCCGAGAGGAAAGGCGCCTTCGGCATGGAAAGCGCCTCGCCGAGCCCGGAGACCTCCGCTCCGGGCAGAAAGGTCAGTTTCCCGCCGATGACGGTTTCCCGACCGCCGTGGGCGGTGTAATTCCTCGTCTGGTAATCTTCCATTGCGCTTCCTCCCGTTCATCAGGCGCTCTTCTGCGCCAGTACCTTCACGGCTTCGGGCAGAATCAGCTTGCCGTCCACGCGCTCGGAGGACAGGAAGCCCACCTGACCCGTCGGCGCATACAGTTCGTTCAGACGCTTGAAGGAACGCCCCGCGCGGTCGGCCACCCAGTAGTACGAAAGGTCGCCGAACAGGATGGTCTTGGCGCTGGCGGCAATCACGGGCATGTAGGCGGAGGTGTACACGGGGCGGTTGAGCAGCGTGTCGGGCGTGCCCGCTGTCACGGAGGGCTGCCAGAGGTAGTCGCCGTTGCCATTCTTAAGCTTGCGCAGGGCCTTGACCGTTGCGTCGTTCATGAGGAACGCGGAGCTGCGGCGGTAGGGCGCGCGAAGCGAGTAGAACAGATCCATGACCTCGTCCATGGTGATGGCCGTCGCGCTTGCCGCCGTTACGCCAGTTTCTGCACCGCCCGTTGCGGCCAGGATACCGAGCGGTTTGCCGCTGCCGTTGCCGGTGAAGAACGCTTCCTCCTCGGCGGCGCCGATACGGCGCGCGAACTCGCGGGCGATGTAGGAGGGCATGTCGAACACGCTATCGTCCAGCAATTCCTCCGACACCTTGATCATGGTCGCCAGCTTGTACGCGCCGATGGACACCTGGCCAAAAGCGTCGTCGCTCTCGGGGTAGGCGGCTTCCTCGTCAATCCATGAGGCGCTGCCCTTGGAGGCGACGACGGGGATCTTCCTGTCGCCTGAGGCGGTCGTGATCACCTTGGCGAGCTGCCGGAAGATGTTCTGCTCCTGTAGGGCTTCGATCAAGGTGCGCTGGAACTCATCGGGGACAAGGTATCCGCCTTCGGAATCCGTACCGACCTGCAGCGCGTTGTGTACCTCGTGGGGCACCGACTTGTCGCGCATGACGCGCCAGAAGGCGGCATTGTACTCGTCCGTCGCTCTGCCGGCCTTGGCTTTTCCGGTGGGCGCGTCAGGCTTGCCAGTGAGCGGCGCGGCTGTAGGCCGACCGAACTCGCCGTCCAGCACTGCTTGACGCTCCAGTCGCTCGATCTCTTTGCCGAGGTTCACGACGTCGGCTTCCATCTTGTCATAGGTCGCGGCATCCTCTGCGGAGAGCATTCCGTCGCTGCCGCGCTTGGTGTCCAGGAACGCCTTCGCCGCGTCCCACGCTTTAGCGCGCTTTTCGCGCAGGGTAAGAATCTGGTTCATGGTATCCTCCTCATCATTTTAAAAGCGCCAGCCTCTGTTCGAGGACT
>JAEYON010000144.1 GCA_023411645.1 Bacillota bacterium
CAAAGCGACCGGCAACTGCGGCAGCTGCAACAAGTGCCGCAATCTTTCCTATGGCTATTATTGCGAATACAAAAAGCGGCCAGCCGGCAGTAAACTTCAATCCCGCAAAGTATGTGCAGGGTTTGCATATAAGTAGTCCGCATTCTGCTGGTCAGTGTGCACGAAAGCACTTTTTTACTAATAGGACAGCAAGCAGGCAGTGCCTGCTTGCCTAGGTAACAGGATAATCTTAGTTCCTGGCATTCTGTAAAATTTTGAGTAAAAAGCTTTTCCAATGAACAAAAATACAACATTAACCAGTGGATTAAGCTTAACAAATCACAAGCTGGCATTCTGCTTGTTAGCCGTGCTTCCGGCAGGTGGGTTCGGTATGCGGGCGCAGCCTGAATGCCGAGACCGCCTACCGGAAATGCTAAAAATCAAGCAGATTGCCCGGCCTGCCGGTCACCGAACAGTAGGTCGAGCTGGCAGATGATCTGATCCCAGTTTCGGCAACGGACCGTCCAATGCTCGACAATATTTTTCGCCGCAAGATACAATAATTTGCGCAGGGAATCGTCGTTTGTAAAGGACGGATTGTTCTTTGTGATTTTCCGAAACTGCCGGTTCAAACCTTCGATAATGTTGGTTGTATATATGATTTACCAGCTCTGGAGAGATTTCCACGTTGTACAGCGCCTTGACCTGTTCTGAAATGTCCCGTTGCGACATGCCGCAGGCATACAGACCGATAATCTTTTCCTCCATGCCGTCGGCATTCCGGGTATATTTACCGATGATCTGTGCTTCATATTCACCGTTTCTATCTCGGGGAATTTTAATAGCACTTCGCCCAACTGCGTTTTGAATGTTTTTTTGAATAGCCGTTTCGGTAATTTTTCGACATTGTCGTTTTGCCGTCTTCCGACATGCGTTCGCTTTTTTCGTAGCCCAGTTTTTCTTCTAAACATCGCTTTCATGGCTTCCATCACATCTGCGATACTTTCATATTTCTGGTTGTTGACAAATTCTTTCATCATTGCTATCACTTTTACACAAAATTTTACGGGGTCTCTAGTTTCTTCGGAATCTGTCTTATAGGTATAGTATTATAAACATAATGTGGCACTCCATAGTTAAACAGAGGAACATCCTACCATTAATGCGCAATTTGATCTGCATCCCCCCATATATGTAATGGTCTGCTGAGGTTTAAGTCCCGCCACCAACACCAAATCATGATAATCCCAACCTTTTTTCGATAGGAGAAGGGTATGGATTATTGTTTCATTTAAAAAATCATTAAAAGTCTAACGGGTGGTGTCGTGAGATATTATCCCTAGCTTATCAAGTAACCCTCATTTCAGTTTGCAAAATCTGTATTTTTCTGCGTATATTAGCGGATACAAGAAATTAACTTTATTAATAGTCTATGCTTCATATATGTATAAATAAGATATTGTTAAATTTTGAGAGAACTGTATACTAATGATTAAGAAGTCTTTTGCCGCTCTAATTACAGTGAAATAATATTTGCTTTTACAAGTAGAGAAAAGTAGCAAGATATTAATGAATTATCAAACAGGTATTTACATGGAGCAGTTCACGCATGGATTACTGCTGTTACATAAAAGTCACCTGATGATTTCTCTGCCTTTTTCTTACCATCGCTTATAAAAGAGTTTCCAGACGTATAGACTGAGCTAATAGCTGCCTCAGTCGAAAAGCAGGAAACAGAAATGCAAAGCCTCTTTGATATATCAATTGAACATATTAAAACAGCTGCAAATTATGATTCAGAAAATGGAGTTTATTTGTTTGGTTAAGGTATTGGTTCGCTGTTTGCCCTCATAAAAGCGGAAGTCAAGGCTGATGTGCTGTTGCTCTATTTTGAGTATTATGACAAATCTGATGTCACAAAGTAATATGTACCGGAATCTTAACATTAAAAAAAAGATTCTGAGAGCTTTATGTATGTTGCTTGTAGCACACAAGAGTCTTAAAATACCAGATTTGAAGTAAAAATGCGAAGACCTACTTACGGTGAAACAGGTCTTCGAGGGGGTAGTTTATTAACTTTACATAGCTTTAAGAAATATAAAGAGCGTAGTTGAAGCGAAAAATTTGCTTGTAAGAGTTTTTAATAATTGAGTTTTTTTACGCATAGACCTCTAAATCCAGAAAGGAGACTCAGTAAATGAGAAAATGGACTTTAGCAATTATTTGCTGCTTTATTATTGGTATTACCTCTTGCAATGTTAAGCCTCCCTTGGAGTCTGAGGGCCCTTTTAGCAGCAGCGAGGTAGCAAGCTCATCAGAAATCCAGCCTAATATAACACCTGATCTATCGCCAGAATCCGAAGCGGTTGATACTATGACAATGACGGAATCTGAGCCAGTTAAACAGCTTATGGTTAATGGCAAACGTTTGTGTATTTTTGAATGGGTGGACAATGAAACACTGTCTTTTATTGAAATTGAAAAGCTGCCGGATGATTCAGAGCGTGCGGAACTTGCTGTGTATGACCTCAACAGCAATAAGTTATCATCCATTGCAATAGGTGTTAATCCATATGATAATAAATTTTCTGGTGCCTATATTCATGACACAGATGATTATGTCTATTATTCCATGAGTATTGGACCTGTTTCTTATGTGAGAATTGATCGGAAAACCTTTCAAATTGAGGATTGCTCGGCTAAGTTGCCTGCGTCAGAAGGGGTACCATACCACGGATTTTATCGGGCGAGATATATCAATGGATTTTTTACAGCTTCTGATGAAACAGGTCTTTTCTTTGCCCCGATTGATAATTTGAATGCCAAGCAATATATTATTAAGCACGATATTGTTAACAAGACTTATTATGAGATTTATACCTCTGAACAATCTCCGTAC
>JAEYON010000029.1 GCA_023411645.1 Bacillota bacterium
CCGTCAAAGGTAACTGCAACAGTGCCAACAATGATGTTATTCATCAGCAGAACATATCCATAACCATTCTTAATGTCCTTTGCAATAGCTTCTCTGCCCGGATATCCATTCTGCCATTGGTCAATACCCTGTTCCTTCATATAATCCTGCGCCTGCCCAATAATACACATGATACTGTCGATATCCGCTTCAACTGTCTTTCTGAATACCACCGCCGATGCTCACTCCTTACTCTCTTTGGGCTTCTTTTCCGGCTGCTTTTCGTCTTTTTTCTGTTCCATTGCCATAGATCTGGCTCTAATTATTTCAAGTAATCTTTCTGCGGCTAGCCTGTCGCAATAGCTTGCAACCGCAAGTCTTAGCGCCATGTCAGAGAGCTCATCGGCCTCCCACTGCGTATCTATTCTCTCGGATGTTCTGGAAAGAGCCGCATCAAGAATTTCTCTGAACTTTTCGTAAAACGCCTCGTGACCGCTCACACCGAGCTCTTCCTGCAAAAGCAGTCCCGTATCCCGTACCGTCAGCACCTGTTTTAAAATACAGATCTCTGTGAGCCCGGCCAAGTGCTCGCGGGTATATTTTTTGCCGTCTGCCCGCGGCAGCAGCTTGTCCTTAATATAATTATTTAACATGGCTGAGGTGATCTGTCCGTTTTCTTCAAAGTGGATCAACTGTCTTTGCATATAGGAAATAATCTGATCTTTGTACAGGCCGATGTCCGGAAATTCAGACCATGTTACCGGGCGTTCCGCCTCGAGCTTATCCTTTAGCTGCTTCAGTTTTTTGTTGACTTGCTCCAGTTCTTTCATAACCTTCCTCTCATTCCCATACTGCCGTATACTTACTAAGCGACAGATTCTCCATATATTCTACTATGCATTGTGTTGTATTTCAATATATGAGGTGCTTGTGGCCCTATATAGCAATATTTTTGCCTGTCTAGTTTTTTTTGCCAATCCTGTTGACAGCAAAATAATCTCATTATATAATTTTCATTATTGGATTACATGATAATTAAAATTAATGAGGTGTATATATGATAAAATCCATTTGTGTTTTTGGCGATTCAATTGTAAAAGGTGTCATCTTTGATGCAATCCGCGGCAGGTATACATTCTTGAAAAATAGCTGTGCCAATATTTTCGGGAGGAACACAGGTATTAAGGTAGACAATTATGCAAAATTTGGATGCACAATTGCCATTGGTGATCAAATCATTGACAGGTATGCATCAGATCTTACCCGTTACGAATATACGGCTCTTGAATTCGGCGGGAATGATTGTGATTTTGACTGGAAGGCAGTCTCCGAGCGTCCTGACGATATGCATATCCCCAATACACCTATCGAAACGTTTGAAGAACTATATTCAAAGGTCATTGACAAGGTCATTGATCGCGGAAGCAAGCCTGTCCTGTTTTCTCTTCCTCCGCTTCACGCGCAGAAATATTTTAATTTCCTGTCAAGAGGTCTGAATGCAGATAACATCCTGAGATGGCTTGGTGATGTTGAACACATTTACAGGTGGCACGAAATGTATAATCTTGTTGTGGTAAAACTGGCCGCAATGAAAAACGCCCCGCTGATCGATATCCGCAGAGCGTTTCTTGAAAGCAGGAATTATCCGGGCCTGTTCTGTGAGGATGGCATCCACCCGAATGAGGCAGGGCATGCACTGATCTCCGAGGTTCTAAATGGCTATTCCTTCGCACTTGTATAGGAAAGCAACTCATTTATGAGCCTTCCAGCCGGTGCTGCTCAATATGTCAGCAATATCCTGTCACCTACCATCTCTGGGTTCACATAATCCCTATAGGACTCCGGAATGGCTACCGTATCAGGATTGCCGTCACTTACATACTGGTTGTCCCGTTTCATATTTGAAAGCCACCATCCAAGATCCTGATCCACAGGTGTGATGCCTGAAGATCTGACTCGGTGTGTGGAAAGAGGGTCAAATTTAATGCTGAACGGCGACGGCGCTGGGTCCCAGCCCACCTCCATAATAGCAGGATTTTCATATTTGGTCCCTTCGAATTCCCCTTTTATCACATACCCGGTCAGCTCTTTGGCAGGTGCTCCGTATGGAAGGGAAAATGCCGCAAAGCTGTAGCCGGGAATAAGTTCATGCATTTTTTGCTGGTTTTTTCCGATTTCCTCCTGTATAATAGCCGCCGTCTTACCGTCTTCCTTAAGGTTGATGTGAGAATAGGTATGATTGCCAAGCTCAAAGCCCTTGCTGACCAGATACTCAAGTCTCTGTTGCAGCGTTCCGACAGAACCGAATGTCTGATTACCCAGGTTGACAAAAAATGTACCTTTTGTACCAAAGTCCGGGTGTGTTTTACTGAATTCCTCCAGAATACCAACAGCGGAATCCGGATTGGACTTGAAAGTCCCGTTCTCCTCGATCAGGTTGAATTGCCCGGCGGTACCGTCGTCAAAGGTGAATACCATGGGTATGCAGCCCGCTGGCACAGATATATTGCCGGTAAGATAATCCTTCATGCTTATCAGTCTGTATCCGGAAGTGTAAAGCGTGTCCAGCAGTGCTCTAAATTCACTGAAGGTTGTTGTATATGCTTTATCACCCTTTTCATATTTTTCAATAAAGTTGTGGAACATAACAACCATTATTCTGCCTGCTTCATTGGGCTTCACCTCGTTGAGATCAATTACAGGAGGCGTCTGTTTTTCAGTATCTGCATGGATGTCTGAAGGGTCATTGCTTTCACTGGCAGGATTACCTTTTCCATCAGTTTGATCACCGGCGCTGCCCGGCTCTCCCGCGGCCTGCCCATTAGCCTGTTCCTCGGATTCCTGTCCGGTAATAAGAGTGGATTCCTGCCGCGCTTGTGTATCTATACCCGCTTGCGCGTCCAGGGACAGATTTCCCCCGTTTTCGAGCTTTTCATTCGCGCAGCCCTGCAGTAACAGTATTGCAATCAGAACAAGCATTGTGATTTTAACTGCAGATTTTTTTTCGATTTTTACAACACCTTTTTTTGAGATTTTCATCATGTGTCCCTCTTCATTCTTTTTTTCATAAGCTGCTATGCAATTACTGTTCAGATTTTCATTGTATGCGGATACTGTTTAACCAATCATGATATTTTTTGTTATTATAGACAGATTACACTCGAAAATTGTTCCAATCAAATTAAGTATATTACCATAATTTTATCAATATCTATCTTAATATGCTGTTTAGTATTTGCATGCCGGTTTTATGTGTAGGTATAACCTCATCGCACATACTGTCAAAAAAATCAATACTTGCTTTCTGCCGTCGTGAAGCAATTTCTCTGGCGCGGTCTGTGAAGAATTTTTCATAAATGTTTTTCAATTTCCAGTTGTACTCCGTAAAAAACGAAGGTTCTTCATTAATATCTCCAATTAGTATATCTCCATTTTCATCAACGCAATACAATGGATTTGAAACAATCCCTATATACGCAATTGTTCTGGCAATGCCCATTGTACCTGTTGCATCCAACTTGTCCGCATCAAACAAAATCTTTGCTTCCCAGCTTTCAGGAACATTATTGCTCCTGTACCTGTGTGAAGAAATACAATCTCTTACATGAAGTGCCCGACTTTCGGTCCAACCAATTCCCAACAAATACTCATACGCCATATCAGCACCGATTATGGCATGATCCAGTTCCTGATTTTGAAACTGTGCATTACGTCCAATATCATGCAAAAGTGATGCCGCAACCAAAACGTCAGTATCAACATTATAATGACTGGCTATATCTAAAGCAGAATATAAGACACGATAAATATGTTGACTGTCATGAGCCCCGTCGTTCATACATTCAAGCATATATTGTTCAATTTTTGAATACATATCCTTTTCCATGTGGAACCTCCTAAAAATAAATGAATGCCGCTTCGCTGCCTCCCGTAATTTATTTTACCTGTTATCCGAAGCCGCGTTCACATGACCAATTAACGTGAATCGGTAATTTGGGCTGATTGACCATTTATGGCATGAGCAATAGCTGACCGGTATGGAACAGATACAAGTATTTTTCGGCAACCCTTTTTCCTGTAGTTTTTTCGAGAGCCCGGACATAATACTCTATCTGAGCCTCATATCGTTTTCGTATAATATCTTCCCCGCCCTCAGGTACATAATCCGTCTTATAATCCAGCAGCACGATCTCGTCCTCAGACTCAAACCAGCAGTCTATCACGCCCTGCACAAGCATCGTTTCGCTGTCGAACAGGTCTGAAGCAAGTTCGCCGTATATTTCTGTACATTTGATTTCTATGTTGAAGGTCATTTCTCTGTGTATAACTCCACAGTTCAACATGCGCTGTCCGACCGACGTCTCAAAGAATCTGGCAACCGCTTCAGGACGAACCGTTTGCGCCTCTGCCTCCGTTAGCTTTTCATTGGCTTTCATCGATGCAATCTGCTCCCTGATCTCCTCAGTAAAGGAGTCAGCTCTCCTGCCGGATTCTTCTGTCAATTGATTTTGTACCTTCGCCAGCCTCACCAGGTCCAGGTTCTGCATAACAAAATGCATAATGGTTCCTTTTGCTGCTGCACTAAGAGCGGTTGTCGCTTCCATAAAAAGAGGCCGTGCAACCATCGGGGGAATATAGGGTATTGTCGACTCGTTCTGTTCCTCCTGTAAAAATTTTCGTTTCAATTCCGTCACAGAAATCTTGGCAGGAATAGCGGACAGCTTTTGATATGGATACTGCCACTGCAGCATTTCTACCAATCGGTTTGAAAGCTCCTTTTTGTGATTGTGCCGTATGTGCTGATTGTATTGTATCTCATCGTTCACATTGTCCTGATTCCTTTCCTCGAGCCAGCTTCTGATGTTCTCTTCTGCGTCCGCAGAGCCTTTTTGCAGCCTTGTAGCGCCAATTCCCCAAAGCTTAACTTCCCAGCAGGATTGATCCTCTGAGATGTACAAGTCGTCTTCATGCAGCTCTGCCGCTAATCTTACCGGTTTGCCTGACTCATGTCTTGCAATCGCCGGACCAATCCAGTCAAGATAGCATGAAGCCTGCATGACGCTATAAGGAGGCAGTTCTTCTGCCGTCGTATCCGCTGTGGCGCACCATCTAGCGCAAACACCTGACAGGTTCCTCACGCTGCCTGTAATAATCAGCTTTTCTCTGGCTCTTGTAAAAGCTACATATAGAATCCGCATTTCTTCCGAAAGGGTCTCCAGTCTCAGTTTTTGACGTATGGCAAATTTGGGCATAGTCGGTGTGATTGTACGTCTGTCCAGATCTACAAGGTCGGGACCAAACCCCAGTTCCTGATGGAGCAGTATCCCCAAATTAAGATCCATCATGTTGAATCGCTTCCCGCAGCCCGCCAGAATAACCACCGGGAACTCAAGACCTTTACTCTTGTGGATACTCATTATTCTGACGACATTGTCATTTTCACCGAGTATTTTGGCGCTCCCCATGTCACCGCCTCCGCTTCTGAGCCTGTTGATGAAGTTAATAAAATTGAACAGGCCTTTGTAGCTGGTTTCCTCATATTGCCGCGCACGCTCAAAAAGCATGCGCAGATTCGCCTGACGCTCGGGGCCTCCCGGTAGAATGCCTGCATAGCTGTAGTAGCCGGTTTCTGTTAGCAGTTGCCACACCAGCTCGTCCGTTGGCGTATATTGTGCGGCCTTGCGCCAGCGCTGAAGCTGATTGAGGAACTTGGCCACCTTGGTCTGAAGAGCGCTTGACGAACCGGTTTCTTCACTGATCCCTGCCTCTTTTATGGGTTCTGACGGTTCCGTGACGGGGTGGGACGGTTCTTCGGTGACGGATTGAGACGGTTCTTCGGTGACGGATTGAGACGGTTCTCTGCTGTCAGGCTGAGAAACCTCCCGGCTGACCATGGCCTGCATGGCTTCATAGATTGTCACTGAGCGGTCTTCCAGCCTTATGTCGGCCAGTTCGTCTGTAGTGAAACCGCCAATGGGCGATCTGAGAACAGCAAGCATCGGGATGTCCTGTATCGGATTATCAATTATCTGAAGCAGGGATAGTATAGTCTCAACCTCAACCGTCCTGAAATATCCCAGTCCTGCGTCGGCATAGGCAGGAATCCCCATTGCGGATAACTCATCGGTAAAAATATCCGCCCAGTTTCTGGTAGTTCTCATAAGAATGACGATGTCTCTATATTGAACCGGTCTGTAATCCTTCAGCCTTTTGTCATAAATGACGAAGCCGCCCTGTGCCAGGGATACCAGGGATTTTATTCTTTTACCGACAATACGTGCCTCGGATTGAATGTTGTCAAGAGATTCTTCTTCCTCCGGAATTCCTTCATCAGACGTCGCAGCAGAATCTTGCTGGTTTGTTACTGTTTTGTTTTCATCCATGCCCTCTGGGCTTGCGTCCATTCTGTTTTCGCCTGCATCCTGATCCTTGCCCGGAATGATCTCATCAAGTGTGGAAGTAACATCGAGAAGATGCACCTCAATGGCTCCCCCGGCTGCACATCCGGTGTTTGTGTCATCATATTGCGCTCCGGGGTTGAGATACTCCTTATGCGTATAATCCAGTTCTCCTACCTGCGCCGACATAATTTGCCTGAAAACAAAGTTAACTCCGCCGATGACCTCTGCCCGGCTTCTGAAATTTTTATATAATTGGATCACCTGACTGTCATGTCCACTCTCATGGGGATATGACAGATACTTTGTCATAAACAGCTCCGGCTTTGCCTGTCTGAATCTGTAAATGCTCTGCTTTACATCCCCGACCATAAATATGTTATTTCTGCCTCTCTGCTTTCCGGATATGGTTTCAAGAATCAATTCCTGTATCAGATTACTGTCCTGGTATTCGTCCACAAGGATCTCCTCATATTTTTCACTTAGCTCCGCTGCGGCAGGCTTTGGTATTCCGTTTTCCAGAAGCGCTTTAAGGCAGTAATGCTCCAGATCGTTGAAGTCGAGAATTCCTTTGCTTTTCTTCTTTTGCTGGAACAATTCTTCAAATCTGCATACCATAGCTGAAAGGTACTGAAGCTGCGGATACAGCTTCTCAAAGTCTGCCTTCCACTGAGCCGCAGTCGCATCAAATCCGCTTTCGTACAGTTTTTTCAGCCGTTCCTTCATTTGACTGCGAACAGCCTTAACCTCCTCCTGGGCAGCGGGATCAGCATCCTTGCCGCATCTTGGAAGTCTGCCATACTCGATGCTGGATAATGCTTCATGTAAGGTATCCCATGCACTGTCGCCGGATGCGATGCCTGGCTTGTGCGGTTGGGCTCCGGCAGCGGATGCCGGGTCGGCGGAAGAGGCCGGCGACAAAGCGGCGTTGCCGGATGTCTCGGAGGTGCCGGTCTTTCCGGTGCCGTTAGCAGGTGTATCGTCGCAGGTGGTTGAGTCACCGGAAGTCGTTATACCGATTATGTGCTGATGTGCTCCGGCGCCGTTGTCCGGCCCGGCAGCGGATGCCGGGTCGGCGGAAGAGGCCGGCGACAATGCGTCAGCGCCGGATGTCTCGGAGGTGCCGGCCGGTTCACCGGCGGTGTAAGCCGCTTCGCAAAGGCGAAGCAGCTCACGAAGACGCTCAAAATCCGCTTCAAGGACGCCGCAGTACGGCCCGAGGCCCTGCCTGCGAGCCGCCCGTGCCGCCGCCTTCTCAAGCAAGGCCGCCAGGCCTTGCAGCTCGGCGGCCGCACCTTTGAGCAGCACACGCGCCCATGGGGTGCTGCTCAAAGAGGCAGAAGCCCCAATGTTGTAGGCTTCTGCCTGGGCGGTGAGCCACTGCTCCGGCCATGGGTCGCTTTGGGTGAAGCGATGCAGCGTCAATATCATCTCGCGCAGCGCACTGTCATCCCTACCGCCTCCGTAGCTGTCCACCAACTGAAAGAATATGCTGTTGTTTTCCTCAGTCTCGTATTTCTCCTCAAACAGGTCTTCAAGCACATCAAGCCTGAGCAATGCGCTTTCTGTCTCGTCCGCTATTCTGAACAGCGGATCCAGATCAAGGCTGTGGAAGTGATTCCTCACAACCTCCAGACAGAACGAATGCAGTGTCATGATGCTGGCGCGATCCAGCAGCGCCATCTGCCTGTGCAGGTTCTGTGACGCCGGATTCTCATCAAGCGCAGCCGCAAGAGCATCTCCGATCCTCTCGCGCATTTCGGTGGCGGCTGCATTTGTAAAGGTAACGACCAAAAGCCTGTCTATGTCCACAGGCCTTTCACTGTCTGTTATTTTTTGTATAATCCTCTCCACAAGCACTGCTGTCTTGCCGGCTCCGGCTCCGGCAGCTACCAGCAGATTGCAATCTCTCCGGGTGATTGCTAAAAGTTGTTCCGGTGTCCAATTCTGCGCCATTACTTTAGCCCTCCCCGTTTATCAGATTGATGCATCGTCAACGTTTCGCCTTCATTCGTCTGTCCCATGAGCTTCCACAAATCTTCTTCTTTGTGATCCTTCAAAAAGCGATAGCTGTTCCCCCGCATGGAAGTGTCGAACTGGCAGACAGAGCTGTAGCTGCAGTTGGTACAAGCAGTTATTGTGTTCTTCTTATAAGGACTTATAGTTACATTTCCTTCCATTATACTGCTTCCGATCGCGGCCAATGTCTTTCTGACATGTTTACGCAGTAACTTAAACTGCTCCTGCGTCGCGACGGACGATCTGCCCAGTGAACCATCCTTATTGATTCTGGCCGGAATGATCAGCGAATCCCCGTCAAGGTCTCTGTCCATAGCCTTAATCAGCTTCACATCCGCCAATACGAGCCCTTTCATCCTCAGCTCCTTCATTATTGCCTTTTCAATTTCTTCATCTGTGCTATTCCTGCCGCATCGTATCAAAGGGTCGTTTAGCCTGAAATACAGGATACCGGCCGGCAAAGGCTTTTCCCCCTCATCCATGCTAAGTACGGCGTCCAGATATGTCACAAGCTGAAGCTGAAGGCCATAATACACATCTCCAAGCTTCAGCGCCCTATTTCCTGATTTATAGTCAATAATTCTAAGATAAGTCCCGTCTTCATTAGTCATAGCATCAATCCTGTCGATTCTGCCCGTCATTTTAATTTTCTGTCCTGAAGGCATTTCTATTTCAATCGCAGGGTATCTGCCTTTCTCTCCAAATTCCACCTCATATCCCGCCGGCTCAAAGCTGCTCACAGCAATATGCCTGCCGATCAGCATTACTGCTTTTCCCACTGTTTTTTTTAACCGATCAGAGAGGTAAAGATATCGTTTACTTCCACCGGGGATGTTCGCTCCCCGCGTCGCAAGCTGTTTATCCACCAGCGCGGAAACCTCGGCACTGCACCATTCCCGATCCAGATCACCCCATCGGATCTCCTTCTTCACAAGTGTCCTTGAAAATTCGTCGATGATATTATGCATAAATGTTCCGGCATCCACAGGGTCAAAGCCGAAGATCCGGCGTTCCCTGGCCTTCAGCCCATACTTGACATAGTAGGCAAACGGGCATGACGAATACGCCTCCATGCGTGAGATGCCGGTTACCACGGGCTTGCCGTAAAGTCTGGCAGCCCTGCCTTTTGAAAGATTCTGAGCCTGGTTGGTATAGCTCAGTCCGTCAAGTATGACAGCGCACCTGTCCTTCCATTGCTCCTGACGGCTGAACCAATTGTAAATCGTCCTCCAGCCATCGTGAATCTTTTCTCCGTCATAACAGCGGCGAAGCTGTGCAACCATCTCATCAAATGCTGGTACAGGCGCTGCAGGCTGAGGCATTACGACAATTCCACTCGCAGACTCTTCTCCTCCACTGCTCCCTGTCTCATCGAAACCGCTTCCAGCCTTCGCGGCATCACTGAACTGAGCAGTTGTTACCGACTTACTCCCGGCCACAATTCCTTTTCCCTTCTCAGCCCCCGCACCTGACTTGCTTTCGGCAACTGTGCTTTGTTCTGTTACTAGCGGCAGGATCCTCTTCACCTCTGATATGACACGCGAAGGCCTTAACGCCCTGCCATCCCTGTCCGCCGCAGGATAACTGAGCCAGAGATATTTTGAAGGTGTCGCAAGAGCCATATATATCATAAACCGCTCTTCCAGCGCTTTGTCCGCAGAATTCCCTGCCAGCTCAAGGCCCGCCTGTCCGAGGCTATCTCGCTCCATGTTGGAAAGCAGGCCGTCATCCCCGCCGGTTCCGGGCAGCACGCCCTCATTAACCCCAAGGATAAACAGCGCCTTTATATCATGGCTTCTGGCTCTCTCAATACTCCCGACGAGCACCTGATCGAGCGCAGGTGGGATCAATCCCATCTTGTGCCCGGCAAACCCGGCCGCTAATATATCTGAAAACCGTTCCGCACCTAAGGTTTCGTCCCCTAACACTTCAACTATCTGCGAAAAAACCTCCATCACCATGTTCCATACTTGTCGGTACTCATTCGCCTTATCCAGCCGCCCCGTATCCAGAAAGCCTTGTGACAGTTCCTCTATCCTTTTATCTGCTCCGGTTTCGACAAGCAGTTCAAACAAAGCCGTGCAGAACTCAATAGCCTTCACGCCTCCCTTTGTCTTGCTTCTGAATGTCAGCAGAGGCTCCGCAAGCCTTCTTCTTGCCTCATTTATCGCTGCTAGGCGCTCGAGCTCCTTCGGGGACGGCTCGTCCCGTCTGTCCGTATATTCCACAGGGTAATCCCAGTCGCTCTTTCTGCTCCAGACATTTCCTCTAATCCCATTTGCCAGAACATAGTTCTCCAGCAGATCCAGTTCCTGTGCTTCCACGCTCGTAAGCCCTGTTTTGGCATACCGGAAAACAGACTCATAAGACCAGTTTTCAGAAAAAATATCTATTGCGGACAACAGGAAAATGATGAGCGGATGCCCGTCGATATCTCTCTTTCCGTCCAGAAAGAATGGAATGCCGAACCGTGTAAAGACGCTCTGCACAATGCCCAAATAACTGTCAGGATTTCTCATGGTCACAGCAATATCCCTGTACCGCAAGCCCTTATCCCTGCAAAGGCCAATCACATCCCGCGCCGCATCCTCCACCTCCGAGTAAAGGTTGGCAGAGGCCCGAATACAGATATTTTCAGTTTTTCTCGTATATTTTTGATAAGGGTATTTATAAAAATTACGCTCCAAATGCCCAAGCTCTTCCGCATTCAAAAACCGTGAAGAAGCGGAGGACAAAGCCCCAAGCATCACAGGCCTGTCCACAGGTATTCCTTCTTCCGAAGCAAGTCTCAGAAGCCTGGCAGCAGTTTTCCTGACTGGTTCGAACACCATCGGCGCACCGTCGCCGGGCTCATTTGAAAGGCTGTCAGTGCAAAGGCTGACCGTAACACAGGAAGCCTTTTTCAAAAGCTTACCGATCACCTTGTATTCCTGTGGTGTGAAGCCTGAAAATTCATCGATCCATATTTGTGCGCCATCAAACTGAACAGATTGGTCCAGCTTTCTGCAGAGCTCCACCAGATCGTCGTCCGCATCCATATAGTTTAAATGGAGCACTCTTTCAAATTCCGAATAAACCATTGCAAGATCACTGAGCTTCTCCTTTAACGGAAGCCCGTCCGGCAAACTCTCAGCGGTTTGAAGCAACTGCTCGGGAGGTATATCATATCGTTTGAATTCGGTGATTGCATCTGATAATATTTCAGTGAAGCCTTTTCTTAACGCCGTTCTTGAAAATACCTTAAGATCGTCTCCCAGCCGGTCCATGATCCGGAACAGCAGCATGCTCTTCCCGGCAGCATTGAGGTGACGGCGCGCAATACCGCCTACTTCACTGAATACTCTGAACGCAAGTCTCCGGAAGCTCAGCACCTCGGCGCCGGACGGCCCGGATGACACGTTTGAGCCGGATGACCCGTTCGAGCCGGTTATCCTGGCCAGGTTCCTTTCCGCCTGAAGCGAGAACTGTTCCGGCACAATCAACACAAGCGAACGCCTTTGCGTTGCCTCACCAGTACCTACAGTAATCTTATTTTTAATCTCCTGCAGGCAAAACGTCGATTTTCCGCTGCCTGCACGCCCATAAACGATTCTAAGTCCCATTTACGCCACCATATGTCCTGACGTTTTACTTAAATTTATTGTAACATACGGTAACGGCTAAGTGAATTGTCTTATCGACCATACTTTCAACTTATAGAATCAGAGGTTACTGTTAAGAGGTTCTGTTAACCGTCCTACAGCTCTTCCTCGATCAGACTGGCCAGTATCTTTGCAGATACCGGATTCATGTGGACTCCATCAATAGTAACAGCCAGCCCTCTTTTTCTGCTGACCAAATCCGAAAATGGCAGCGTTGTCGTTAAAAACGCCAGCAGCAGAACCCTCAGGGAATCCTTTGAAAAAAAGCAGGAACCTGTGTTGTTCTGCTTTTCCTTGATTTCTCTCTGGTGTGCTGCGATATCAATATACGCAACAGCATATTTTCCGCACAAATCCGAAATGATCTCGTTATACCTATCCGCTTTCCTGTCAAGGTCATTTTCTGATGTTTCAAAAAAGGGTATCCCAAAAACAATAACTCTTTTTTCTTTATCTTTAAGCATCTTCAAAAGCTTCTCATACTCGGAGCTGAAATGCTTCTCGTCCCTGCAGGGTACGCTGCCACGAAGGCGGATTGCTGCAGTCACCTTCGTCCAGGACTTTGAATAATTCTTAAGGTAAGGCAGCAGAACATCATTTGCGCCGATACCAATAATGAACGTATCTGCTGTGCGATATTCGGGCTTCTTCAGGGTATGCATAATTCGTTCAGTCATGCCGAGCAATGTATCAGATCCCAGCCCGAAATTCATAAACTGGTCTTTGTTCCTTACATATTTGAGGTAGGTAACACCAGGTCTGCCCTTTGTAATGCTGTCGCCGAAGCAAAGGTTCATATTTGGATCCTTTCTGCGAAAAAACATAACATTTATATTTCTATTGGTTAATTCTCTTTTATTACCATTCTACTAATACAGCCGTATTTGCTGTTACATTCTCACTTATTTCTTATATAGATATGCTTTACATTGCGATGATTTGTATTCCTCTGCTCAATGTCAAAGCGATTTAGACTTTTTATCAGAAGCGTCAGCTTTGTAAATCCATAGTTTCTTGCATCAAAATCGGGCTGCTTCTTTGAGATAAGATTGCCGACCTCACCGAGGAATGCCCATCCGCTTTCATCTGCTACATCGTTTACGGATGAAGCGATCAGTTTGATAAGATCTTCATTCACCTCAAGAGTGCTTTCCTTAGCTTCCTGAGAGCTCGAAGATTCCTTTCCTGAATCACTGATTTCCGGCGTCTTGACCTGTGTGTGTGTGTTGATGATTTCAATATAGATGAATTTGTCACAGGCGACGATAAAGGCATTTGGTGTTTTCCTCTCGCCAATTCCGATCACCCTCATACCCGCTTCACGTAATCTTGTTGCAAGCCTGGTAAAATCACTGTCGCTGGATATGATACAGAAGCCATCCACCTTTTCGGAATAAAGGATATCCATCGCATCGATTATCATTGCAGAATCCGATGAATTCTTCCCGTATGTGTAGCTATATTGCTGGATGGGCGTTATGGCGTTTTCAAGCATCGCGCTCTTCCATCCGGTCAATGCAGCGCTTGTCCAATCAGCATATATTCGTTTAATGGTCGGCGTTCCGTACTTCGCTACCTCCTCCAGTATCCCCTTTATGCTCCTATATGGAACATTTTCTGCGTCAATAAGGACTGCTAGCCTTAGATCATCCATATTAGGCATACGATTTACCCCGTTTTCTTCATTATGATTTTGAATTACCCTCTTATTTTATCATAAAAATGTCTAAATGGCTAAAATGGGCTTCCGATTTCATGATTATATGGATCCACCCGCCCTTCATTGTATCAAATTTAAACAGCATGTTCAACCATAAATTCCCATTTATCACCAAATAGTTGTCATCAAATTTGCTCCCCCTGTTACAATTCTCTTCTACAACCCCATATATCTGATGTATAATAAATTATACCGCAGTAAAGCTGACGGCCTATACATAAAGTGAAGGAGTGAAATCCATGGATAAAAGAAATGATTACATACAATGGGATGAATATTTTATGGGAATTGCACTTTTATCAGCAAAAAGAAGCAAGGATCCCTCGACCCAGGTAGGCGCGTGCATCGTTGACAGTAAATCAAATCGTATCTTAAGCGTCGGTTACAATGGATTTCCGTTCGGATGCTCTGACGACGATTTTCCATGGTCACGCGACGGAGAAACCCTCTGTACCAAATATCCATATGTTGTCCATGCCGAGCTGAACGCCATTCTCAATAACAGAGGCGTTGCTCTTGAAGGCAGCAAAATATACACTGCCCTGTTCCCTTGCAACGAGTGTGCCAAAGCGATCATTCAATCAGGCATAAAAGAGGTAGTTTACCTGAGTGACAAATACGCCGACACCGATAATGTCAAAGCCTCAAAAAAGATGTTTGAAAAAGCCGGTGTTGCGTTAAGGCAGCTTAAAACTGAAATTGAACAAATCAAGATAAGCTTCACCTGATTTTATCTGTCCAAACCTGATCTTCATATCCGCTTAACGAAAGATTCAGCTGGGGGACAGCATACAAATAGAAATAAAATACTTCAAGGAGGCCTCACATGGTACTGATCCCTTTTCCCAAAAAACTGATCCAATCAGATGGAGCTTTCACGATCACATCTGACACAGTCATACTTCTTGACGCCTCCTGTGATTACTGTGACTTTGAAGCGGCACAAGCACTTAAGGATGAAATAGAGAAAACGGCAGGTATCCGTGTTACGATAGCAAAAGGCGCCAGCGGAAACAGGATTGACGCCAGCGCAAGTAAAGCAAATATTTTAGAACACGGGAATGTCTCTGCTGAAGAGTCAGGCCTTATCACGCTAAGGAAGGCAGCAATCAGCAAAAAATTTCCAACAGCATCAAACCGACAAGCCAACAGACCGGGGGAACAGCTAAACAAGCTTGAAGAACAAGCTCACAGGCTGGAAGAACAATCATACAAGCTGGCGGTAAGTGAAGCCTCGGTCGACATTACTGCCTCTGGCAGCAGCGGTCTTTATTACGGTGTCCAGACCCTGCGGCAGCTTGTCAGGAACTTCGCTTCCACCATTCCATGTATGGAGGTCGAGGATGCTCCTGATTTTGAAAGCAGGGGCTTTTACAATGATATCACAAGAGGAAAGGTTCCCGCATTGGAGACACTGAAGGAGCTTGCAGACAGGCTTTCCTTCTATAAGATCAACCAGCTTCAGCTTTATATAGAGCACTCATTTGCGTTCAAAAAGCATAGTGAGATCTGGATTGATTCTGATCCCCTCACAGCCGAAGAAATACTGATTCTTGACGAATACTGCAAAAAGAAAAACATTGAGCTTGTTCCCTCTTTATCAACCTTCGGGCATTTGTATCATGCATTGATTTCCCGCTCCTTCGGCCACCTGAATGAATACGGCAGTGTTCCGGACTCACCTTTTCTGTGGACTGAAAGGATGCAGCATTATACTCTCGACGCATCAAATCCGAAGAGTCTGGAATTTGTTTATGAAATGATCGACGAATTTTTACCGCTTTTTTCATCCGGGAAATTTAATATATGCTGTGATGAAACCTTTGATCTAGGTCAGGGCAAAAATAAAGCCCTCTCGGAAGAGGTCGGAAAAGGCAAGCTGTATCTGTACTTTGTCAAGAACCTCATTACTTATCTTAAAGCCCGAAAAAAAACGGTCATGATGTGGGGCGATATCATACTAAGGTATCCCGAGCTGCTGCAGGAAATACCAAAGGGCATTATACTGCTGAATTGGGATTACAGCTCCACTCCTTCAGAGGAAAACGTAAAGGTTGTTGCAGACGCCGGACTTACGCAATATGTATGTCCGGGCGTGCATAGCTGGAACAAACTGATCAGTGATATGGATAAAGCTTCGAAGAACATCAGCGCAATGATCGGCTTCGGGAAAAAATATAATGCCACGGGCGTACTAAATACAGATTGGGGCGATTTCGGACACATCAATCTGTTGTCAGCCTCAATACCCAGCGCAATCTTTGGAGCTGGCCTTTCCTGGAATGCAGACGACACCGGCAAACCAGCAGATGAGGAAATATCTGTCCTTGAATACGGCGACAGTACAGGTCGTTTAGCAGGCGTTTTGCGGGAGTTGTCCAGGCAGCCCCTTCTTCAATGGGAAACGGTAGTTCTCTGGTACTACACTACTTGCGGGCACAGCACAGAGAATTATGGCTACAGTGATCATTACCTGAAGCTCATGCTTGAAAGTGACGAAAGCAGAGTAAGGTCAGCATATCACAATATCAGAGAATTGGAGAAGGAGTTATCAGCATTACATAACAGCGTTTATGAGAATAAAAAAGCCGACCTGAAGGAATTCCTTGTGTCAGCAGATGGTCTTGCTCTTTTTCAGGCACTGCTCCTAGTTATTAAAAAGAAGTTCCTGGGTCAGACCGATACAGGTCTCCTGCTTTCTCCGCAAGAGTTGGCCGTCCGGCTTGAATACTGGTTTACCGGGTATAAGGCAGCATGGCGCAGAAGGAACAAAGAGAGCGAGTTATTCAGAATCAAGGATGTAATCATGGGCATCTGCAGGCTCCTTCGAGGGTAGCAATCTCTCGAAAGAGCATGTACTTATGATAGCAGCAATCTAAAGAGAGCAGGCTCCAGCGAGGCTAACCCGTCCGTACCCTGCCGTTCCTCTTTAAGAAAGCAATGCCCGGTCCTCTGCGAACTCCTGTCCGCTGGCCTTTCCAAAGCGCTGCAGCAGGTCTTCCACAGTGAGCTTTTTCTTTTCTTCTCCCTTGATGTCCAGGATGATCCGACCGTCGTGCATCATGATCAGTCGGTTTCCGTGCTTGATGGCATCTCTCATGTTATGGGTAACCATCATAGTAGTCAGTCCGTTCTCAGAAATGAGCTGATCTGTCAGCTCCAGCACCTTAGCTGCAGTTTTTGGATCAAGTGCGGCTGTATGCTCGTCAAGAAGCAGCAGCTTCGGCTTTTTCAGGGTTGCCATTAAAAGCGTCAGCGCTTGGCGTTGGCCGCCCGAAAGCAATCCAACTTTGCTGCTTAGCCTGTCCTCAAGTCCCAGATCGAGCTGCTTTAGCATATCCTTATATAATATACGTTCCTTATGAGTAGTGCCCCACTTCAGTGTACGCCGCTGTCCGCGGCGATAAGCAAGCGCCAGGTTCTCATCAATACCCATGTTGGCCACAGTTCCCATCATGGGATCCTGAAAGACTCTTCCCAGCATTGCCGCCCGCTTGTGTTCCAACTGTCTCGTCACATCCGTGCCATCTATGAGTATCGTACCTTTGTCTGCTGGATAAACGCCTGCAACACAATTGAGCAGCGTTGATTTACCTGCGCCGTTTCCTCCAATCAATGTAACAAAATCCCCGTCTTCAAGCCTGACGCTAACATTTCGAAGGGCAATTTTCTCGTTAATTGTTCCATAATTAAAAACCTTATATACGCCATCTATCTTAAGCATATCATTCACCCTCCTTAATGGTTATTTTAACAGGGCGAAGAAGCTTTCTGATGACTGGCAGCGCTAATGCGATCGCCACAGTAATTGCCGTAAACAGCTTCAGGTCGTTGGCCGGCATGCCCATCTTAAGCACCACCGCTATGATGATACGATAGGTCACTGAACCCAAGACCAGCGAAATCAACCGGCTCATAAAATTCTTTTTCCCAAACAGAACTTCACCGATGATTACCGACGCCAGGCCAATAACTATGGAGCCTACGCCCATCTGGACATCGGAATAACTCTGACTTTGTGCAATCAGCGCTCCGCTCAGTGCAACGAGTCCGTTGCTGATAATAAGACCCAATATTTTGGTAGTGTTTGTGTTGATTCCCTGTGCCCGCACCATATTGGGATTATTACCGGTTGCCCTGATTGCACTTCCGATTTCCGTTCCAAAAAACCAGTACAATATGCAAATAAGAAGTACTACACACAGCATTCCCAAAGCTATCACAGCGCCGGTTCGGCTCAGTCCAAGACCCTCAAAAGTAGTGTATACCGTATCTACTCGCAACAGAGAAATATTAGCTTTCCCCATTATCCTCAGATTAATGGAATACAGGGCAATCATCGTCAGTATACCTGATAATAATGCAGGTATTTTTAACTTTGTATGCAATAATCCTGTAGCCAGTCCAGCCGCCATACCGCCTATGAGCGAAAGCAACGTTGCCAGGTAGGGGTTAGCCCCTGAAGCAATCATCTGTGCGGCAATCGACGCCCCCATTGCAATGCTTCCCTCAACTGTCAGGTCTGCGATGTCCAAAATGCGAAATGTGATATACACGCCGATGGTCATCACAGCCCATAACAGTCCAAGCGATACAGCGCCTATTATAATTTGCAGCATGACATTCACCCGTTTCTGTTTATTAACTACGTTTATTTTATATCATACCGCATGAAATAGTCTACTGTTTAATAGAGTAAATTCATTCGGCCCCGGTTATTATTCCGCTTTGGTCACATACTGCTGCAGATCCTCCGGGATTTCAATACCGATTTCTTCAGCTACAGTGCCGTTGATTGCAAAATCGAAACCGGTTGCTGATTCAATTGGCATAGTAGCAGGCTTTGCTTCTCCTTTAAGGATCTTGACCGCCATCAGTCCAGTCTGGTATCCCAGATCATAGTAGTTAATGCCCAGTGTAGCCAAACCGCCGGTGTCAACCATCCCCGATTCACCGCAAATTACAGGTGTTTTCGAAACAGAGGTCACTCCATGAACCACAGGCATTGCAGATGCAAATATATTGTCCGTTGGAATATAGATAGCATCACACTGGTCTACTATAGACTGTGTCGCCTGCTGTACTTCATTGGAATTGGATACCGTCACCTCTATATATTTCATTCCCAGCTTCTCAATGGCTTCCTTCGCAAGCTTTGCCTGCAATATGGAGTTATCCTCATTAGAAGTGTACAGGACTCCTACTGTTTTGGCATCCGGCACCAGCTTGACAAGAAGATCTATCTGCTCCTTGATGGGGTTCATGTCTGTTGTTCCGGTGATATTTCCGCCGGGAGCCTCATCAGAATTTACCAGCTTTGCTGACACATAATCAGTAATAGCCGTTCCAAGTACAGGAATTTTATTGGTTTTTCCCGCAATAGACTGTGCTGCGGGTGTTGCGATCGCCAACACCAGATCTACCTTGTCGCCGATAAAACGGTCGCTGATGGTGGATAGATTTGACTGATCTCCCTGTGCGTTCTGCAAGTCAATGGTGATGTTTTTGCCATCCTCATACCCATTGTCCTTCAGTGCGGTAATAAATCCGTCCCGAGACGAATTCAGCGCAACATGGTCCACATACTGAATAATCCCTATTTTCGGATTTCCTGAGATACCACCTGTACAACCCGCTGCCACGACAGCCATCACGACTGCCAAAATCAGAACTGCTGCTTTTGATAATTTTTTCATATTTATCCCTCCATATCCTCTATTCTATCTATTTAAAATCTTATTCAGATAGATTTTTGTATAAAAAAACGCCTCCTGTCTTATAACAGGGGCGAAGTATCCGTTCGCGGTACCACCTTGTTTTCATTGCTTGCACAACCTCAACGAGCAACTATCATCACTCTTCCACTATAACGGGTGAACCCGACACATCCTACAGGACAAACCGCCTGTCAGCGCTTGTCTTTGAGTGTGTGGCTCTCAGGATGAATTCACGGTCTGTATCCTGCTTTCTCGCACCAACCGAAAGCTCTCTTAAGGTTATCTCCACCGATACTGGTTCCTGGTCATTGCCTTGTTCTATTTTGCTATTCAGTTTTACCCCTCTACTACCAACCTCAATCATCAATTTTTCTAATTTGTTGAGGAATTTTGTTTAGAATTATAACTTACCAGTCACATTTGTGTCAATAGACTTTTCATCATCCTCCAAAATAATCATACAAAATATACGTATCCGATCAGGCAATTTCCTCAGTACATAGTTAGCGCGCTATATCACACATTAATTACATTTTTATGATAAAGCCCGTCTTTATACCCTTCATGAAGCCGGCGCTTTCATAAAAACGAAGCGTTTCCTCTTTTTTAGAACTGGTCATCAGCATAACCTTATAACAGTTATTTTCCCGGGCAATTTCCTGAGCCTTTTTCAGAACCATTTTTCCATAGCCTTTATTTCTGAAGTCACTATGTGTAACTACATTTTCGATCAAAGCGTATGGCCTTGCATTTCGTGTCAAATTCTTGATCAGAGTCACTGTACATGTTGAAACCAGCTTCCCCTCAACTTCACATACAATATATATCCAATTAGGATTATCGTAAATTTCATCCCACAACTCCTTCAGTTCAGGGTTATCAGGCAACTCAGGATCGCCATTGTCAAAATGCCTGTACAGATTCAACAAATCCCTCAATTCATCATATCTGATTTCTCTTACTACTGCTGTATCTATCATTCCGACCTCCCTCGGCAGGCTGTACCTCGCTCTTTCTCGAAATATACCAGTGTCAGCTTCTTACAATTACTACACTCTTACATCCTTTTATTCTACGAACTTTCATCACTACCCCTTGGAGCTGAAACCGTTCGGGTGATGAACTTTAATTTTGTATCTAAAACTCACTTGCATCTATACCTGCTATAAAATCTTTTAGATTCACAAGTTCTCTTTTCCCTCTATTGCCTTTTGTAGTAACAAGTTCACCTTTCTCATCATACTTCTTTATAATATAATCGCCCGTGAGCAAGTTATAGTCTTCTTCATCTGCATTATCCATTGTTGATGTACCTGTATAATATGAACCCAAAGTAGCACCTATTAAATACCACCCTTCATTTTGAAATCGAAATCTATAATTATAGTACCATCTCCAGTTAGAGCCGCCATAAAAATTGAGTAAAATTGAACCTTTGTTTATCACAATATCATCAAAAGGGTCTCCGAAAACTCCTCCCTGATCTCGCAGCATTATAGCGTTATCTGCCTTTATTGATAGAGAATAAGTATTATCTCTATTTCCAAAGGCTATTAGCAAAGATCTTGGCGAACTAAGTACCATTTCCGGTTCAGGCTGTTCCGGTTGAGAATCTTCCTCAATAACAAACGCTATATCCATAATACCATCTTTATTTAAATCACCCTCTGCTTTTGCTAACATACCGTCATATTTTTCTAATATGTGCCATCCGGAAGGTATAAATGATGAAATATCTTTAGCTTCCGGTATTGTATCATCAGCTGCAGCTTCAGTTTCCTTTTGCTCATTATCAAAAACGGATTTTGATGTTTCCGTCACAGTATTTGTAATATCTGACTTATTGCTAAGTTTTTCGTTAGAACATCCTGTACATGTAAGTAGTATCGATACTACTATCAGGAATGGTAAAAATCCTTTCATACAAATACTTCCTCTTCAAATATATATTATTAATCTTTTCCTTCCGTTGATTGCATAAATTGCGATAGTCCCATAAAAGCTGGCCATTTCCCCGTATCATCCCGAATAAAGCTGTGAATTAGTCCTATGTGATATGATGCATGCCGATATTGCCCCAAAATCAATGTTAACCTTGAAAATATACAGTTTTCCGGCTTTTCTCCTAATTCTGCATCAGATAAACTAATTAAATAATTTTCTATTCTCTCCTTAATTGAATTAAAATAATTCTGAAGCTCCTCCTTCCTGAGTTTCACATCGCAGCTTACAAATAAGGAATTTAAGTTCTCAATATGGAAATCAGGTTCTTCAAAATTGCCTGGATTAACAAACCACTGGTCAAGGGAGTGCAGAATATGATAAATGTGTTTCCAATATGGCATATCAGAAAACCTTGGCACAGCTTCGACATCTTTTATTTCATCTAAGGTAATCTGTATGTTTTGGAAAATAACGCTTGTTTGTTGTTTGATCTCATTAATTAAAATATTCTTCATTTTTGCTCCCCTAATGCAGAATATCCGGTATCCTTCAGAAACTCGGCAACTAAAATTTCACCTTCTTTTTCTTGATATTTACCATTTGTATTCCCGTATTTACTTGTTCGGTTCGCTTAGTGTATGAAAATACCCCCATGAACCCTCATGGTTTTGTTTCATGATGATTTCCTTGGCCCATCTGGAATCTTTATACATATCTTTGCCCCCATTCACCCTCCTACATTGGTTTTAAGTTCAAATTAAGCCTTCCTATTATTTTTTCCAATCTTCTCTTTCTTCCATCATCAGATTTGGCATCAAAATATAACCCCGTGTAGGTTTTTCTAACAGAAGGCGACATAGACATAAAATTTGTGAATGCCGGCTCCTTATCTTTTATTAGTTCTGTAAACATTTGCACTTGCTCTTCTGAAATAGGTTCAGCCTTTGGAGCATCCCACATTCCATTTTTCTTCGCCTCTTCAACTTTTTTCCGCCCAAAATCAGTCATTAGTCCTTTAGCTTCAAGCTCCTTTACAAGTTTTTTATTTTTGTCTGACCACTTGCTTCCTTTTCTTCTTATAGAAAAGTACTTTAAATACTTTGTTTCGTCAATACTTAGCATCTGCCCGTCTATCCAACCAAAACACACTGCTTCCTCAAGTGCTTCACTAGCCTTAAGTGTTTTAATACTGGCGTTTTTACTGAACACCAACCATATCCCACTGCTTGTGGTACAATTGTCAGCTAACCAATTTCGAAAATCTTCTCTTGTTTCAAACAAGATTTGTTCCAAATTTAATCACCGTCCTTGAATGATATCATGTACTTACAACCACTGGATAAATGCAATAACACTGCGGTTCTCCGGCCACACAACAGAGTCATACTCGGAATTTTCTTTTTTTAACTATTCGTTTTCCACCAAAAGCATGAATAGTTCTTGTACCTGCAATGCACTTTCCCCATTGCTCTGTTCCTTTTGGTATAAACAATTCATCTCCAGGGCCAAGTGTTGCTTCTTTTCCATCTAAATATACTATGTATTGACCAAGTGCTACCTTTAATCTCAGCTTTTTATCCTCAACCTGCTTAGCAAAAGTAATATAGTAATTAAAAATAAAAATAAAAGCTCCTGATATCAGCATTGAGCATACAATAAAGATTACATTGTACAATTTTATCTCTTTCATATCAGCCTCTCTTTATCAATATACACCATCGTCAGTTTCTCACCCTTTCGTTATTTTTCTTAAAACGCTCTCTTTTTTAGTAATAGTCTCAAAACAAAGATTGTACTGTCAATTGCTCTATTTTTACCTTTCCACGAATTTGACAGGGCAAATAAATCAAACTTCTTCGGGAACTCCCATAATCCATCTTGATTCCTTTGTGCTAAAATCCAATCTACATACTCTTGCTCATACTTTGCCCATCCTTTAAATTGTGCAATCAAAGACAATGCTCTTATCCAATGACAAAAATCACGACTGTCCCTATCATTCATGTTAATTGAGATCATTTCATTTGGCTTTTTATTGTATACATAATAAATGCCGTCCGCTTCGTTCATGCAAAAATCAACAAGCGCCTGATCGGTACTGTCACTTAAATGAGTAATATTATTATGCGGTGCTAACAATAAAAAATTATAATAATTAAACGGTGGTATGGTTCTCCTGGTATTGAAGCCAAAATATTCATTTTGAAGCTTCTTGTCAGCTTCGCAGTCATAGAATCCCTTCCCCAAAGAATTCTCAGCAAAATATGTCCAACGTTTTCTGTGAAAATCAAGGTTTTCATTAGTATTATCAATCAACGAAATCGTAGCAGCATTGACAAGCGGCATAAACATCTCCGGCCACCAACGGACGTTGTCTTGTTTCTCAAACTGATCCCAGCTTTCTTCATTATGAATGGCTTTGATAAGGTATATTAGCAACTTTTTCAGACAGGTGTGATTTTTATCAAGACCGTATGATAAAAGGTATCGCACGACTCCTTCGGTATAACCATGGAACGGATGCCAAAAACCACGCTCATTTTGACTCTCTTCAAAACGCTTAACGAAGGGGTGTCCGCACACCCTGTCGTATGCATTTTGATACTCGATGCTACTTGGGGCACATTCCTTGAACTCTTTCAACAACACGAAATTCGGAATAGGGTCAGGGTTCATGTCTAGCAATTTATGAATGATTTCACTGTATTCATGGTTAAGCATAAGTATGCACCACCTTTTAACAAATTGTCATTTAATATTTCTTGCCATAAAGATAATATTTTACTGTTAATTTCCGGCATGGGATTTTCATGAAGCTGAGTATAAATCTTTAATAACCCCTTCAAATCGTCTGACTTTGCATTATATATCTCCATGTGTTTCACCTCTTCCAGCAAAAGCATAAATAATTTCAAATTTCATTATCAATAATGCCCTATTTAGGCTTATCTTTTGTTCTATGCTTACGTATCCCTTATTTCAATGCCTTTCGCACAACTACTTTACCATCTCGTTCCGCGTATATGGTAAATCCGCATTTTTCATACATCGGCAGAGGGCCCCTAAAATCATGGTCTGTGTAAATGAATTCCTTGTTAACATAGGCCTCGACAAAGTCAAAACCCTCGTCGGCTGCGTCTTTGCAAACACGCTCCAACAACTGCGTAGCTATGCCCATTCTTTGCACCTCCGGTGCAATTACAAAGCAAAATACAGATTTTATCTTGATGTCCGCACGGTATTCCTCTATAGGCCAATATGAACGCAAATAGTCGACACAGATCTGGCAATCTGCGTTGGCGTTGCACCATCCCACAATTTCATCACCTCGATAAGCCAGGTAGCCCTGCAGGCTGCCTGCTCTGACAAACTGGAATGCACGATCCCTTCTTTCCTCACGTGATTCAAACCAATAGTTCCCATTGTCGTAGGAATTGTCACTACGCCAGGCCACACAATAGCATTTGTGCTCATCTATGTTGTCGTCATGAGGTGTTACATCAAAAAAATGCACATAATCCTCTGCAAGCTCGGGTGTCAGTCTGCGAATTTCAATCTTCATGCGGTACCTCCACTAACATCAAACTTCTGTTTTTCTTTTTCTAACTATCCGGATAACTATTCCAGCTACTATAATACATGCAATAATTATGGCAACAATCTAAGCATAGTTAAAACATAGATGCTTTTTTTCATTTCTCATCACCCTGAAGTATATATAATACACGGTATTAGACGGCCCTCTGATTATCTAAGGTTCCAATAAATCTTTTATCTTGCACTTCTTTCACTTTTCAAGATGTCCATAAAAACTTGATCGTAGAATTTCCCTTTTAGATAATAGGACTGCCTCCTTCGCCCAATTTCCTTAAATCCTAATTTTCTATAGCAATTAATTGCTCTTTCATTAAATGAAAACACTTTTAACATAACATTATTCACATTCAAATAGTCAAAGCAATAATCCAGCAATAAATTAAGCGCCTCTGCGCCATATCCTTTATTACGATTCTCTTCATCCCCAATAAATAGACCAACTTCTGCACATTGTCTCAATTGATCAATTCCATTAATCCCACAATTACCGATCAAAATGTCATCTTCTAACTTTACTATTGCAAACTGGTATTGGCCCGAATTTTGTCTCAGCCATTCTTTTTCGCTTTCCAACGATGTTAATCTACAAGAGCTTCCCAATCCATCTGTTACATTAAAATCGTTGAACCATTTAACATAGGTTTCGGCATCATCAATATTCATCGGTGATAGGTATACTCGTTCGCCTACTAACTTTTTAAAATATTTCATTTCATCATACCTCCTTATATAATGCAAAACCCCGCAGAATCACTTATAAGAGTGACTCCGTAGGGTAATAACCATTCGTGTGGAACTT
This sequence comes from Bacillota bacterium, assembly GCA_023411645.1. Classification (GTDB taxonomy): domain Bacteria; phylum Bacillota; class Clostridia; order Acetivibrionales; family DTU013; genus JAEYRF01. The sequence goes on from JAEYON010000029.1 coordinate 25,815, forward strand.
TCATAATCCCTATGCTGCTCGCACATCAATGCTTAAGCATACTCACTTTTCAGGTATTATTGCATATATCTTCCATATTGTCAACACTATTTACTTTATCCATCAATTCAATATCAACTAGTGCATAGGATTCTTTTCAAATAGTTAGCTTTCAGTTCCTCATCTTCATAATCCGTGATGTTTTCCAACTGACTTTTCACAAGACAGTTCATGCAATACGCGCTTGCCATAAAAAATAGTCATACGTTATTCTCCGAACCCTGGGGACAGCCGTTTACCGGGTTTACTACTTTACCGTCTGTGTCCAGTATCCCAGCCTTCAGCTTACTTGTAAAAGTTATTCCTTCTGTCTTCTAACCGCTTGACGGAGTCAAGGCTGGAGCACCACTCTCTGCCCATTGGTTACATTGCTCACGCCATTTATATAACCATTCAAGTTGGTTATCCATATCTGTTTCATCTATACAATCTAAGCCAAATATCTCCATGATCGTCGCTTGGGTAGAGAAATGCTGTATAGCTAGGCGACTTGCTTCATTCCAGAGTCTTTCAATTATTTGCCGATTCTCTCTTGTTTATACTCCATCCAACCATTGATCGGCGTGGTGACCGCCGAGCCAATACCAATGAGGATGGTCTAGCTGCCACAGCTCGCTGCTTCTATAGTATTCCTGCTCACTTTCAAGAATTTGATTGTCATCACCGTAGGAAACTTCACGGACAATTTCCATTTTACCGTTTATAAGCGCCTTTTCCACTAATCCGTCCCAATCGGTATACAAATCATTCGTAACAACAAACTCACCGTCAATACATTTATAAATACTTCCACCCCAAAATGCTGCACCAGAGCCTCCGGCTGAGTAAATACACTTTTTTTCTGCATCAAGCGCGGGATTGCAAATTTCTGCAAATGATTTTGATGCTACAAACGATGATGTTTTCGCATCCCATAGCCAACAATCATACCATGTATTGCTGTGTGCGCCCCCGAACGTGTTCAGGATAATAACATCCTTATATCCGTCGAAGTTCACGTCCGTAACGTGAAGTCCCATTGTGTCCATCATTTCATTGTAAACGTGGTAACCGACTACCTCGCCGTCTGAAATCTCTGAAAAATCCGCAGATAGAACAGATTCGCCGTTTTCGTCATAAACATTAAGGCCCATAACAAAGCCGTACATCCATTCATCCGGTCCCTGCACCACTCCCGTCGCCACAAAACGATAATCAGGCATACTCTCATGCAAACGGGCCTGAATCTCGTATGTATGCAGCCCCGGTATGGGGTCAGACGTATCTGCCGGCTCTAAGACCGTGGGAGGAGTGGGCAGTTCGGTATAACTTTCTTCAACATCTGAGACACTGTATATACTTTTTGCTTCGCCGGCCAGAGGAACATTACAGCCGCTTACACTCAAGAAGAGTATAAGCAAAGTCAAAACATAGATGTTTTTTTTCATGCTCATCACCTTGCATTAATAAAAATTTAGCAGTTCAAAACTGCCTGACAAATAATAATCATTGCAATAATATCATACAGTTTCGCAGAGTGCCAATTAGTCCACCACGAATTACCTTGCTTTACATTCGCAAACTTTCATAATTGCTTCATCATAAACATTTCCATTGTTTCTACATATGGTGGTATATCTTTAATAAGGCACCCACAATCTTTATACCCCAGCTTGCGATAAAAGTGTTGTGAGCTTTCTTCTACCATTGTTGATGTCATAGAAAGCTTATAGCCCAATTTACGCATTTCATCTTCCCAATACAGCATAGCCTTTGTCCCATGCCCTCTGCCACGGAATGCCTCTTCAAAATAAATCAAGGTTAAGAATGGAATAAGATCCCAAAATAAATTATATCTCATTATGCCCACAGGCTTATCATTATCCATAATAACGTAACATCTTTAATCGCATATTTTTAATGTCAATTCCGAATCAGCTATATGCTTATCGAGTGTATGCCAATAATCTCTATCCTGTTCTGTTGCATATTTAATTGAAAACATATTTTTTCATCCTTACCTCAATCATTTTATATCAGGTCTATTTTGTTAATAGCATCTCATATGAGTACCCTATACTTTCAATTGGATTTCCGTTTTCATCCTTAACAATACTACCAACATTTTCTCCGATTTTCTTAAATCCAACCGCTGACAATAAACGAACTGAAGGAACATTGTCTTTAGCTGTTCCTGTTATCAGCTTATATATATTCAGTTCCTCTTTTGCATACCTTATTATTTCATTTACTGCTTCGGTTCCATAACCTTTACCTTGATATTGTGTATGAATGCAGTATCCTAGGTTCCTTACGCCTTGTTCCTCACTATTGTTTAACGACAAAAATCCAATAACTTTACTTGTGCTTAACAATTCCACTGCATAGAATTCATCTGTGCTTGAGAAGTAACCAAGGATATTTTTCAACGCGTCATCATCCGTCGGGAACGGATGGTCATAAATGGCATATTCTGAAGCCATTTTATCCCTGATTAATTCTGCAAAATCAACAAAATCTTCATTGTAAAATTTTCTGATTCTCAAATTGTTTGTTTTCATTTTTTACTCACCTCAACAAATTATTTTATATCACACGGCTTGGTCAAGGCCGGATCAATCAATATACATAACCATATCGTCATTTGAGTCTTTAAAACCATACTTCGCATAAACTGGTCTTCCCATTTCTGACGCATTCAAAGTAATTCGTATACAATCCTTATATTTTGCTTCTTCAATTAAGAATCTCTATAGCTTTGTTGCAATACCTTTCTTTCTATACTCTGGTTTAGTATACATATTCATGAAATAAGCCGCTTTGCAATAAATCAAATAAGTGCTCCTTTCAATCATTTGTCGGCGCTAATTTCTAACAACTCATAACATGCAGCATATTGCTGCAAAATTATAATGAAAAGCTCACAACCATTATATAACATAATATTGTAATATTCCATACTATTTGTATATATTATATGTACACGCTGAACTATCGAGTGCTTAATAGTTTTGATTAGAATAGAGGAATTGAGACATAGAATAGTATTTTTTTGGGTGTCCCGTCCATAGCGCACTCTGAACAAGATGCAGGTCGTGCTCATCCACCCAAGGATCGGATCGTACCAAACGCCTATTCTATCACTACATTTCTAAATGCGCACAATCATTAAAGCTATGTATGTAAAATTCTTTATCACTTTTATTATACCTTATCATACTTATGCTACAATTTTCAGGAGGAAACCCTAGATAAAACCTTTTGCTTTGATCTATTTTTAGAAGCCCACAAATCAATGACCTAATAACTCCTCCATGTGTAACCACTACTATATTTTCAAGATCAGTTTTTATTATTTCAAAAATCACATCTTTTGCCCTTTGCCAAACATCATCTCCACATTCACCATTCGGTGGATATCGGAGATCTGTTTTATGTTTGCTAAACTCTTCTATAAACAGCGGATGATTTTCTTCTAAATAATGCCACCCGTGTATTTCACAATCCCCCATATGAATCTCTCTTAATTCAGGTTTAGTAATTATCTCCACACCTAAATACTTATTTATCCCCTCTGCCGTTTGAATTGCTCTTTTCATATTACTAGAATAGATTTTTTCAATACTATATTTATGTAATCTCATTCCGAGGAAGTCTGCTTGTTTTAATCCTTCTTCAGTTAATCCAAGTCCTTCATGGTTTTTGTCATCTTCCATTTTCTGCCCATGCCTTATCAAGAAAATATTCATACTTCAATCCCTCCTAAATTAACCTCAAAGCCTTTTAAATATACCGCTTACTCGCAATTGCTATTCCACCGTTTAAAAGAAACTAAAAGGAGAAGGCACTCTGTCACCACTCGCTTCTGCTGCCAGATTTCATTATATATGATAATAATAGGTTAATCAGTAACTTTTTTATTGATTTCCACCATAATTAAAGTACTAACTATTTCACGGATTTTAATTTCCCGTTCAGTACGCTTTAGTTTCATATTTGACTCATTTAAAAATGCTTCATCGACGTATTTCTTGTTCAGATATTCTTTGGGGAAAATATATGTCCCCTTTTCTGTTCTAAATTGCTCAATATAACTAATACAATCACTAAACCACTTTGATTTATATGCTACCTTAAAATTAGACATCATGCATAGATATTTTAGCACAGAATATTCACTAAGTTGCCGAGGACGACCATAGTCTTCGTAAAGAGGTAAGGTTGGACTCCAGCCACATGAGTGGTATATCCTTCTGGATTCGACCCATAATAATCCATAACCTTCTCGTATCTTTTGGAACTCCGGGTCAAGTATATATTCAACTATATCATCAATTTTTGCTTGGTTTTCAGAATCTTTATATGCATTCGGGAAATATGCCAATGCAAATATATCATAGATTGTCGGCAAAGGAGTCGCGGCTGATTTACTAAAGGGATTCAATTCATTTTTAAGGATTCCAACATTAGCCCATGGCTTAGGTTTCTTAGGTAATTTGCTTTCATCTTGATATATATCAAATACTTTCTCTTTAGCTGAGTTATGGATAGCATTTAACCTTTGTTCCATAGATTCAATGATCTCTTTATATGTATAACCAGCCATAAAGAAAAATCTATGGAGCATTAAACTATAATAGTAGCAATAGTCATAATCCTCAGTGAGTAAGTACATGAATATATCTCTAACCGCTTGCATCTTTTCATCAAATATAGGTATTCCCGCTCTAAATCCCAGATTTAAAAGCTGTGGAAAAAAATTGTCGATACAACTTTCCTTATAATAATGTATTAAATGCTCCAGTGTCTTCTTATCTCTTGACTGCGTATTAAATCCATCTAGGTAACTTAAAAGGGTATTAACCTCTTCCAAATTTAGTAGCTTCGAAACAGCATTTTCAACGTCTTTCTCTGATGTGTTTTTCGACTGCATAATCATTCTTAATTGTATTGCAGGCCCACCCTGCTCTAGTACCCAACTCTCTAAATTTTTACCATTCATCATATAAACATGACCCCCTTCAAGATTTTAGATATACATAGTCAAACAAAGTAATGTAAAGCATCATATTCGCCCGACGGCCGGAGCTGATAACTTGGCGTATTCCTCTTTTGTTATCGCGTAACAGACCTCCCCTTCAGGATTTTCTCCTGACAATTCAAACCTTCTAACACTAGGTACTCTTTTCATTGTGGTTTTTTCAAGTACTTTACCAGATTTGGGATTAACTTTTCTGTGATATGCTTCAAGCTTCTCAAAACTTGAATTAAGTAGCATGTACTCTATCACAGCATTTAATGCTTCCAAAGCATATCGGTTTCCCCAATAACCTTCACCAATACAGTACTCTATTTCTGCTGTTGCAACTTCCTCATACACTCGGCAAAATGCAATCTGTCCAATGTTTACGTTACTATCTCCTTTTCCCCTAAACAAAATGTTTATTATCAAATTTTATTTCGATCGAAGCCCTTCTCCCTATGGTGCTCGAACCTGGTGAAGGAATATGGTGCCTGCTCACGCTCCTGCTGTCAATGGTATTTAGTCATTTCTTTTTCCAATCAGAACCGTAAATTTCCTGTGCAGCGTGATACTTGAATAGAACCGCTGCCAAATCATGGTTTAATGTTTTCCAGTTATGGCGGGAATAATTATCGGGGCAAAGGTTATAATCTTTTCCGTCATACTTTACTTTGACGGCGAAAATTTTATTCCTGCCGCCCTTGGTACAGCTAAGGCAACCGTTGCAGGTTTTGCATACGCCTGCTAAATATTTCTGCAAGTCATTATCAAGGTTTTCAAACTCCTCAAGCATAGCTTTTACGCCTATGCTGTTCAATGAGCCGAAAAAAAATTGCCAGTATTTGCGCGGATTATACCCAATTATAAAGCCACCGACTTTATTACGGAATGTAATGTTAAAATCAAATCCCGATGTGCCAAAACTGCATTTTATACTTTGCTCATAACCATTTTTCAAGCAGTTTTTTTGAATTTCAAGGAGCAATCCATTTAAACCTGCTACATTATCAACTCTTGTGAGCAGGAAGCTAAAATCGCCTGTAAATGAACAGCAAGCAAAGTTTATAATGGCATAAGGAGTCCAGGGGTTTATATTTACAGGGACTCGTTCGGCAAGGAGCCTGAGGCTTTGTATAATATCATTTTCGGCAATAACAATTAATTCTGTTCTACCTTTTTCAATGTTTATCCCTATCTCTTTAAGCAAAGTTTCATACTGTGGCTTGTAGCTTATTTTATTCTCTTTCAAAATAGTATTGCTGATTGATAAGTAATTATCATATGCTTCGCCCAGTAAAAAAGAAATGTACAGAAATTTATAGAAATCAAACAAGCTCTTGAATATTGATTTGTATACCATATCCAGCCCCGTATTAGAATTATTTGTTGCATACCACTCATATGCTTCATCTGCGTTGTCGGCAAGTTCTAGAAGTTTCGGGGTTTCATATAACTTGTCAATCACTTGCCCCATTAACCTATGAAGTTTTTTTTGACCTTGCTCATCTGCTTTTTCTGACTCAATCGGCACAAATTCGGAATACATGAATTTCAATCCATATATAATGCGTTGTGATATTGTATTAAAAGATGTTATTGGAATGAGTTTGAGCGTCTTGTCAGTAAATGATAGCATAGTTATATAGGTGTTCTTTAATGCCTTTCCGGTGTCGTTTTCATGTTTTGTCAGTTTACTTCGAAGTGCTTTTATCGCGCCGTCATGTGAGACAATAATTATGTCTTGGGGGTAAAATCGTTCGGCTGCCATAAGTACGGCATTATACACTCTGTTGCGTAAAGATTCCCAATCTTCCATTCCTTCGTATTTGCCATCTGGGAACATAATTTCGCGTTCTTCCACTGTTATACCGGAAATTTGTCCAATATCACGCTCGGTTAAGTCAATATCTTCATATACATTTTCTATGTCCAAGACATTAGCCATAATATCGGCGGTTTCTCTTGCTCTTTTTAGAGGACTGGAAAAAATCGCACTCCATTTCCGATTTTTCAAATTTTCGGCACAATTACGGGCTTGGTAGCGGCCGTTTTCGTTTAACTCAATATCTTCCCGCCCCTGCCACCTACCGATTACATTCCAATCAGTTTCCCCGTGCCGTATTACAAATATGTTCATGTTATTCGTCTTACCCCTCTACTGTATTTTCCGGCCATAAATCCAGTTCCATCCTTAACCATTCATCAAAACTCTCCGCAGAAACCTGCTCAATAAATTCATTCATAATTTCTTCCTTTCGAACAGGCAAACATATATACGTTTATTCTTTATTTATTTACTAAATCCTTCAAGTTCAAAAAAAATTTTACCACGCCCTACGTCCGGAGGTCCGGGCGGTGTTGATCGACTTTTCCGTTAACTCATTCATTTTCTTTTCTAATGAATCTAGTCGTCTATTTGTATCTACTTGAGAATCATATAATAAATCGAGCTTATTCTTTACTTCATTTTCCATTGTGCCCCAATATGCACTACATGGACGGCGCGCACGTAACTGGGCAGCAATCTTTTAATTGAAATTTCACACTTTAAATTCAGATAGTATTTTCCTGCATACCGAGCAAGAAGAATAACAATCACTTGTGTCAATGACTTTTCCATGCTGTTTTGCAAATAACATAAGTGCATTAACACCCCCATCCATCAAAGTATTCATCATGTCATTACTGAATGGATCGTAGTTATCAACTATATTGTCAATATCGCTTTCGTATATATTCCCTATTTTAAATTCGCGGATTGCTACATCGCCATTTGGTTCTATTGACAAGGATTGTATGTTGTCGAGTCGGTCTGTATACGGTGTTTCTCCGCACTTGGCAGACAAATTAATACTTTCGGGTAATTCAAAAAATTCTCTCAAATACTTAATTGCATTACCGGCAGGGAAGACATCATTGCCGCTTGTTATTGGTATCTCTAAATCAGAAAAAGACTTTAGAATATCCCATGTTGTCTCATTATAACCATTTTGATGCGATGAATTGATTACCCAGGCAGGTTGTAAGTAAACATTTTGAAATTCACACCTAATGAGCTCTTCCACAAATAGTCGAACATTTGCCAACGGAATCCGTTCTTGATGAAAAGCATCAACAGATACCAAAATTTCATTTATACCCGACTGACATATTTTTTTTGCTATCTCCCGAATTTCATGAGGATTTTTCGAGAAATAGCCATTCGTTATCAGTTGCCGCTTTTCAATGCCGCATTGTTTGGCTATTCTGTGAATTGAACATGTTGTTTCGGCATAAAGTAACGGTTCCCCGCCAAACGTCATTAATGACTCAACCGGAAACCTCGCAGACAGTTTTTTTATCGCATCAATTGCTTTCTTCAAATTAACGCATTTATCATTGTTCTCGTTCAACCTTGGGCCAACAGAACAATGCTTACATTTGCCGGTACATTGTAAAGTAACGAGAAGTTCTATTCTATTAATATTCATATAAGGATTTATTTTCATACCTAGCTACCTCTTTCCCCGGCGGTGCTCCGTCACCCGGGATGCATGGGCGAGCAGCTACACGTCTCTTAATAATTGCGAATTACCGCTCCTCGAATTAAGCTTATAATATATGTTCTTCTAACCATTTTGCAACGCCGTCATTGTCATTAATGTCACAGATGTATTTGGCAACCGACTTAACTTCTTCGATAGCATTCTCTACCGCAACGCCAACACCGCAATTCTTTATCATTTCTAAATCATTTTTATCGTCACCGAAAGCCACAACCATGTCTGTATTAATATTATAATATTCGGCGACAGCCTTAACCGCATTCCACTTTACGGCGTTACGATTAGCGAATCTATATAAATTTTCGCCAGTATAACGCAACATGTCGAGCATTGGGTAATTTGAAGCTATACGTTCTACAATGTGGGGATTAGTGGTGACTAATGATATTTTTAAGTAGCTTATATTATTATTAAGCGAGAAATCAACATATTTATAATGGGATGAATCTGTATCTGACGAATCTATTCTATTGGTGTAAGCAACGGATTCATTTATTGCGTGAACATATGAAATCTCAGGCTCCTGCAAGCATTTATTTATTAAATGAGAAGAAATATCAGCGGGAATATCAAAACGAGAAATTATTTCTTCCCCTGCAAATGAAACCGCCCCCCCATATCCAATAAATACATCAGGAGTAAACTTGTCAAGAAATCTTGATGAGGCTTGTGTTGACCTCGCTGTTGCAAAAGCAATCTTAATTCCTTTATCTTGGTATTTAATAAGTGTGGAAATAGTATATTCAGAAATAGATTTATCACCTCGCAGAAGTGTATTATCTAAATCCGTTATTATCATCTTTATCATTATTTACCTCACAGTGTATAAATAATTTATTGTGCACACTTTCATACAAATACCCCAGGCATCCTTGTGCCGACTGCTTTGTTATATGAAGTATGGTCCATACTCCGGCCGCACGGCAGAGTCAAGGCCGGATTCCCTTCAACTCTTTAACTTTCTTTGACACGTCTAAACATAGTGCAGTAGTTTTGACTTGAAAATACTTATAATATAGAGTTGCGCAATATGTCAAGTCGTTCCTTCATACAATAAGGAACCACCAAATTCGTAACTTCCTCGGCGGTAAGACCTAAATTGCACTGACCCGGATAGTGACAGTCGCGGTAAACATCACATGAATGATACTCTCCGCATTCCACACAATTAGCATATCCTTTTTCCGTAGGGCAAGTAAAGTATGGGCAATCTTTCCTTTTTGATTCACAGCCTGGACAGACGGATTTATTATGAACATTCCGTTCTACACTTACGTTTGGAACACAGTTGTGATAACACAGCCAATTCATATAGTCGAACTTCTCGCTTCCTGAGAAGTCGTTTTCGTTGTACTTTTTATTTCCAAGACACATATCGCACCGATAACCGCATGGGAATTCATTTAGGTCACTCAGGTTAACTGTGAGCTGCTCAAATGGACGAAACCGACCAGAAGGCACAGTTTTCTTTAATGCCTCGAACATAGTTTCCAACAAGGTTTCGTCATCGATTTGGAATTCTTTATCCGCGATATGTACATAGAAAACGCCGTCGTCAAGCGTGATAGCGGCCAACTGTTCGCCGTCTGCGTTGAAAATAAGCGACGATTTCCCATCCCAAATTTCATCCGCCATATAAAAAAAACGGATATGTCCAATTGTTTTAGAAAAGGCAGTAAATGAGCCTTTTAACAGTGGTTCCAATTCTTTCGGCGATGTTAAAATTCTTCCGTCATCTGCGTATTGATGATACATTTATTAATCCCCCTTCTCTTGAATGCCTATATATAAATTACAAGTCCCTTTTATACCTAATCTCATTTATAATAGTACCAAAGTCCAATTCTTTCTTTGTTCCGTCATACCTTACAATCATTCTTCAATCTCTCAAATAATCCTTCAACAAAGCTAAAACCTTATCAACATCATTGTTCTCGTAACCCGCCAACCCCTTTTCATCAGTGATCTTAAAACCTACTTTCCGGTATATATTGATAGCTCTATAGCTCCATGTCTGGGTATGTAAGTATGCATCCCGATCACCTTCTATTTCCAGAAGCTTTCTCATTCCCTCATATAAAAGTGCCTTTCCCAAACCCAATCCCTGATACTCGGGTTTTACAGCAACCCAATGCAACCAGGGATCTCTTCGCACACCTGTGTAGCACCACCAAATAGAAAGAGTGGCAATCTTCTTCCCATCCCGATTCTCTATAAAGATGCATCTTCTTTCTAGCTCACCTTTATGGGACATATAATCTCTCTGAAAATAAACTAATGCATCAACTGCTCGATCAAACTCACCAACCGAAGTTTCAATTTCTGCCCACTCTTTTTCATCTCCCTGTTGAAACAGAACAAACCTATAGCCTTCTGGCAGCATAAACTCTGCAAGAGTACTGCCTTTTTCCCTTTTCATCAAGATATCATGGTATTCAATCGATTTGTCAAGCATATTACACTTCTTCTTCCTATCATAATCGAATTGAGCTAATCCGCTCGACGTGCTGGAGCTCACTCAGGGACTCAGACCTTGCACGCCCTTGCGCGACTGCTTTGTTATAAAAAGTACATTCCGTCCTCCGGTCGCACGGCGGAGTCAAGGATGTGTCATTTTATTCAATAACCTTTTTCCGGCAAATAGTAATAAAAGCATGGATGTAATGTATTCCCCCGCTATTATCAATGTAGCTATAACGATATGGGCTTATCTTTACTTCTCCAAGTTCATTATATAATCTTATCAACTCATTTTCATCAGTATAATGATGTGGTATCGCTTCTTCGCCAGGCATATTATCAATAAATGTGTCCTTTTCAATCTCTATTCCCTTACCATAATATTCGTCCTGTTTGGAAACATAATCCACAAATATAAACCCAGCTGGCTTAGTTACACGAACCATTTCATTTTTATGTGCGACCATGTCCTCCAATAATCCATGCCCCGATGTCCATACACAAATAACTGCATCAAATGTATTATCATCAAATGGAATCTTTCTCATATCATGACAAAGAGCCTTTATGTTCAAACCTTTTTCTAAAGCTTTCTCCCGTGTAATATCAACTCCATGTTCTGAAATATCTGTCGCTGTAACCTCAAAGCCGGAATTAGCAAGAAATATACTGTGGCGTCCTGTACCACAACCTAAGTCAAGTACACTCCTAACATTTTCGCTTTTAAATAGTTCAGCAGCGCTTACAACTGTCGGTAGTATATCTGCTTGAACCTCACCTGATTTTGAATATATACTATCCCAAACATATTCCCACTTCATGATCTTAACCTCGTTAAATGTATTTATATTCGCCCGACGGCCGGAGGCCCGGGGTGTCGTTCGAGGGGGCACATTACATATAAAGGTACAGTTTTATTTTTATTAAAGAATATCCAAAATACGAAGAGAATCTATGCTCATAACTATTACAAACCCCTACA
>JAEYON010000091.1 GCA_023411645.1 Bacillota bacterium
CAGTAGATAAAGCGTCAGATCAAAAGGAGGAATAAATATAAGCCCTCGGGAGTTATCCTGGGGGCTTTAATCTTTAGCCTGGTAGCGGCTAAAGTTGAAATTGATATCCACAATCCTGACAAACAGCGTGAGATTTTACTTTTGTTCTAACCTTTTTCCCTCCGCCGAACAACTTAAGGAATAGCATAGGAATGGTAAAGAATAGCCACATAATTGGTTCTAGCCACCAGCCAATGAATAACCAATATAGACATCCTTTTTTCTTCGTACTAACATGCGCCACTGCTTGGACATTCACATTGGTACTGCCACACCTCTTGCAAACCATTTCAACACATCCTTTTTATTTACATCATATAACATAATTTTACATTATGCAACTATGAGATATATCAATCAGGAGTAATTCTGATGGCTTTATATATTTGTCTTTTTTCAGTACTCTTCATTTTTTCTTCTTTCAAATTTATTCTATCGGGGATTTTGTCAATATCGCAAATTAGCCTTTGGATTATATTGCCATTGTACTCAGAACGTATTAATACTTGCCCTTCTGAAACGTATTCCATCATTCTACATGCAGACATACTATCGTAACCCCTTTCAATTAATTTACATATATAGTCTATATTACACAATGAAATTTAACAATAAGCACATATAACTAAATAGTGCACATAATGCACTATATGCCTCAAATATTTAACTGGATGGTATAATTTATCAGCGAATGGAGGCATGATATATGGCAATAAGAATACGCTTATCAAGAGTACTCGGAGAGGAAAGAATGTCTCAAAAAGAGTTATCCGAAATAACAGGCTTAAATCATAAATCTATAGGCGCATTGTACAATGAAATGTTAGAGAGAGTAAGTTTAGAACATCTTAATAAAATATGCAAAGCACTAAAGCGTCCCATTGGTGATATTCTAGAGTATGTCCCTGATGAAGATATTTAAATCTTATTTTCTACCTTGAGATGATGCTCTTTAATATTCCTATTCCAGAATAATGGGTGTCGCTCCTTCGGCACCAGACTTTGATACAATAGAAGCCACCTATCATGGGTGGCTTTTGTTGCGTTTTCTCATTCATATTGACATTTTGGATTTAATGCATATACTATAACATATCAAGTATTTTGGATTTGAGGTGAGAACATAGTAACCACATATGATGACCAAGTAAATGTATTCAAAGCCTTTTGCGATGAAAAGCGACTGCGTATCCTAGAGTTACTTCGAAGCGGTGAAAAATGTGCCTGTGTGCTGATAGAACAGCTTGATATGCCACAGTCTTCGCTTTCATATCACATGAAAGTTCTCTGTGAGTCTGGGATCGTGGACAGCAGGTCAGAGGGCAAATGGACGTATTATAAAATAAGCGATAAGGGTGGCGGAGAAGCTGTGTCTCTTTTGAGGGCGCTCATCACACCAAATACAACGACTGAAGAAAGTATTTGTTGTCTGTAAAAGGCCATTTTTTTATGAAATGGCTTTTTACAGACACTATACATCAAGTATTTTGGATATGATTGTCCAATTATGAAAGAGAGGTCTTATCACAATGCAAGTATTACGGTCTATTTGGGACTTTTTTCAGAATCAAATACTCGGCATGAATTGGCTCAATGATGTGATAGGCAATGGATTATCGGCTTTAGGACTGGATGTAGGTAATCGTTGGGTTGCCAGCGTACAGTTTTTTATTTATGATACTATAAAAATAGTGCTTTTGCTTTGTTTCTTAATTTTCATCATTTCTTATATTCAAAGCTATTTTCCGCCGGAAAGGACTAGAAAAATACTGGGACGCTTTCATGGAATTGGTGCAAATACCGTTGCTGCTTTGCTGGGAACAGTGACGCCATTTTGTTCCTGTTCGTCCATTCCATTATTTATGGGCTTTACCAGTGCGGGACTACCTTTAGGAGTAACTTTTTCGTTTCTTATTTCTTCTCCTATGGTTGATTTAGGGTCATTAGTTCTCTTGATGAGCATTTTTGGAATAGAAGTAGCTATTCTATATGTGGTGCTTGGTCTGGTAATAGCTATTATCGGCGGCACCATCATTGAAAAACTGCATATGGAAAAATACGTCGAGAGCTTTATTTCCAGAGGAGGAAATGTAGACATTGAAGCTCCTGACCTGACAAGACGTGACCGATTGGTTTTTGCTAAAGAACAGGTAACTGACACATTCAAAAAAGTATTTCCATATATATTAGTGGGTGTCGGAATAGGTGCTGTTATTCATAACTGGATTCCGCAGGAATGGATTGTAAAAGTTTTAGGAACCGGCAATCCCGTTGCTGTTCCGTTGGCTACGATAATAGGGATTCCCATCTATGCCGACATTTTTGGTACTATTCCGATTGCAGAAGCCCTTCTCGCCAAAGGGGCGCAACTTGGTGTCGTATTAGCCTTCATGATGGGAGTTACTACACTATCGTTGCCATCAATGATTATGCTTAGTAAAGCCATAAAACCAAAATTGATGGCGCTCTTCATTGGGGTTTGTGCTGCAGGTATAATAATTGTAGGGTACTTTTTCAATGTTATTGCACCATTAATTATTTAAGGTGGGCATTTTAAATAATTGTTTGTCCCTCTAATGATAGGGTATATTTTTCTATATATCACAACTTTAGGAGGTACGATCATGTTTTTCAACTGGAAGAATGATTATAGTATTGGTATTGATGTGATCGATAAACAACACAGGCATCTTTTGGAGATAGGATCTAGGATCATGATTCTGGCTGACGCAAAGGATGGTTTCGATCATTATGATGAAATAATTGAAGTACTTCAGGAGTTGAAAGAATATTCAGTTTACCACTTTAGCTTTGAAGAAGAACTGATGCAGAAATTCGGTTATGAGCATTACGATGCACACAAGTTTGAGCATTTTTTTGTCATTAAAAAGATACAGAAATTTGAGCAGGAGGATCTTGATGAAAAGCAGAGCGAGACGATCCTAAAGCTTGCCGGGTTTATTTCGGACTGGATCGCAAATCATATCCTGCGTGAAGATATGAAGTATAAGAGCTTTTTTATCAGTAAAGGAGTAAATGATATTTACAATTAAAGAATACAATTTTTCATTATTTTGTTTTATTGATTCTTAGATTGTGATGATTTATAATAGGGTTTAACAAAATATTCAAAAATGACAGAGTAGATTATTGCGCGTTAAGTGCCAGCCGGACGGGAAGTTGCCGCTGGACGAAAAATCCTTTGGATTTGCGGTGCAACAGTCGCATTCCGCTGTCACATGAGGGCATTTTCTTCCTTCTGTGACGTGTATATGTCGTTGAGAAGGAAAGGAGGTGCTTTTTTATGAAAAAAGTTTTTATTCTGGTGTGTATGAGTCTTCTGATCAGTATGTATGTTGTGCTTTCTCACCTTGTTCCTGTGATTCAGATTGATACTTTGCGTGTCAGCTTTGGCTTTGTACCGCTGGCTTTCGGGTCCATGTTTTTTGGCCCGCTGATTGGCGGTGTTATTGGGGCTATTGGTGATATCGTCGGCATGCTTATTGCTCCAAAGGGACCTTATTTTCCGGGTCTCACGCTGGACGTATTTTTAGCAGGTATGATTTATGGGTTATTTCTATATAAAAAGCCCAAGACCATTATACGAATCGCCCTTGCGGTTCTATGTGTTACCGTATTTGTGAACATTGCTCTGAATACGTATTGGCTGACGATTTTGCTGGGTAAGGGCTATATGGCTCTGCTGCCGGGACGGATCATTAAAAATGCGGTCATGATGCCTGTACAAATATCAATGTTATATCTGATGTGGAGATATGCAGGCAGCCAGATCGAAAAGAATTTTATGTTACGGCCTACGAAAAAGTAATAATAAAGGAGCAAGGGGACATATTAAGTGTCCCTTTGATCCTTTATTGTTTTTATTCGCAGCCAGCTTCGCGGCATTTTAACCCATAATATCAATGTTGTAGCCTTTGCCGGCATTATCATCGACATTGGCATCAGTGCTATTGAGCGGTTCCTTGAAGCTAAGCTTTAGAAAGTCTTCCTTTAATGCCGGTACAGTTGCCTCATAACCTGTATCTCCTTTGACCATTGGTACATCCTGCTCATTTTCCTGATTGCTGCCGTAGGATAGGCTAACAAGTATTTCCGAAGCTCCGTTCTTAGAAAGGATTCCATCGTAACGTATTGTTATCCTGTCACCAACGGAAGGTGTGGCCGGACTGATTGCCACGCCTTTGTGTACATAATCAAAATTGTGTATTGGTTTCTTTTTCATAATTCCACCTCTTTTATTTTTGATGGCCGCTTTACATTAGCATGTTTAATTGTCGGAAGTAATATTTTGACCGATCTCTAACATATATATTCCTTCAGAAGAAAACACAAAGCCATTATCTGGCATCCTGTATTATTTTTGCACCATCAGCAGAAAGTAATAAAAGATGTAAAGCTGGGTTTCTGCAAAAAAGTATTGAAGGGATGAGATGAATGAAAGCTGTAATAATGGCAGGTGGTGAGGGAACAAGACTCAGACCTCTCACCTGCGGCAGACCGAAGCCAATGGTGCCTGTCGCTAACAAGCCCGTAATGGAGCATATCACAGACCTATTAAAAAAAAACAATATTAAGGATATGGCCGCAACACTCCAGTATATGCCGGATCTGATCAGTGAGTACTTCGGCGACGGCGAGGCGTACGGTATTAAAATGCGGTATTATATTGAGCAAAAACCGTTGGGTACGGCAGGCAGTGTTAAGAATGCTGAGAGCTTTCTGGACGAACCGTTTTTGGTTATCAGCGGAGATGCTCTCACAGACATTGACCTTACGAAGGCAATTGATTTTCATCATGAGAAAGATGCAATGGTAACATTGATATTGAAAAGGGTGGATATTCCTCTGGAATATGGCGTGGTTGTCACCGACCAGGACAGCAGGATCATTCGCTTCCTGGAGAAGCCAAGCTGGGGCGAGGTTTTCAGTGATACTGTCAATACAGGCATCTATATTTTGTCACCTGAGATTTTTAATTATATAAAGCCAGATACGGTATTTGACTTCAGCCGGGACCTTTTTCCGATACTACTGAAGGAGAAAAGGAGGATGTTCGGCTATATTACAAACGAATACTGGTGTGACATAGGAGATATCTGTGCTTATACTCAAGCCCATGCGGATGTTCTGAGCAATATTGTCCGTGTTGAGATTCCAGGTCATGAGATTAGAAAAGGGATATGGATCGGTGACGGAACGGTCATCGAAGAAGCAGTGTCATTGAGCTCCCCTTGCATAATAGGCTCCCAATGTCATATCAGATCAGGTGCCCGTATAGGAAAATATTGTGTTATTGGAGATTATTGCTCCATTTCTGAGGAGTGCGGAATTAAAAAAAGTGTGATCTGGAAAAACAGCACACTCGGACGCAATGTTCAGCTTCGCGGCAGCATCATCTGTAATAAGGCTCATTTAAAGCAGGATGCATGTGCGTTTGAACAGTCTGTTATAGGCGAAAACTCGCTCATTGGAGAAAGAGTGATTATAAAGCCGGCTGTGAAAATATGGCCGGATAAGTATGTGGAACAGTCCACTCTGGTAGACACAAATATTGTCTGGGGCTCGAAGGCAGGTAGACAGATATTCGGGAATAGAGGGGTATCCGGTGACGTTAATATAGAAATAACGCCTGAGTTTTCTGCAAAGCTTGGAGCAGCCTATGCTTCTTTGAACTTGGGAAAAGGCAGTCTGGGAATCAGCACTGACGGCTCAGCAAGCGCTTTAATGATTAAAAATTCACTGATGTCCGGTATGTTGTCGACCGGCATTCAAGTCAATGATTTCAAAAAACTGCTGCTCCCGGCCTTTCGCTCAGCAGTCCGCTTCTATAGGCTGGATGGAGGAGTCTATATAAGTGCCTGCCCGGAAAACAGGCAGAAAGTATTCATAGACTTCCTGGATAAAATGGGAAGCAATGTTGCGAGAAACACTGAAAGAAAAATAGAAAATGTTTTTGCTCGGGATGATTTTAAAAGGTGCGAAGGGGATTGTTTGAAAAATGTGACGGAGATACTTGGCTTTCAGGAGTTCTATTTAAAGGGTATTCTGCAGGATGTGAAATCAAACCGGCTGGCTTATAGGATTGCTTTGAGCTCAAGTTCCGATTTTGTAGCAAATATTATATCGGAGCTGCTTAGGGATCTGGGTTGTACCGTCGATGCGGCGGGCGTGAAGCCGGGTACAACAGAGCAAGCTGAAGGTGTGGCACAATTTTGCACACGAGTGCGAAATGGCAGGTTTGACTTAGGTGTTTCTATTGAAGAATCTTGTGAAAAAATGATGCTGATCGATGAACGCGGCAGATTGGTTACAGACGATATGTTCATTGCGCTGATTTCACTGATACTATTTCGCAAAATTCAGGGAAGAACAGTTGTAGTTCCGCTTTCAGCAAGTCAGGCTGTAGAGAAGCTGGCAGAGGAATACCATGGAAAAGTAATCAGGACAAAGACTTCGCAGCGCGATATTATGGCTAAACTTCTGGACAGGGAAGCGAAGGAGGAGCTACTGGATCAGTTTTCGCTGCATTTTGATTCAGTGGCAGGGCTTTTGAAGCTGCTTGATTACTTGTCGCTGAACAACATAAGCTTATCGAAGCTTGTTGATATGCTTCCTGAAATTCACATGCACAGGCAGGAGGTTGAATGTAATTGGAATGCCAAAGGCAAAGTTATAAGAAGGCTGATACAGGAGCATTCAGGCGCTAAACTGGAGACACTTGAGGGAGTGAAGGTGTATAACGAAAACGGATGGGTGCTCGTGCTGCCTGATGCGGAAAAACCAGTTTGCAGTGTGATAAGTGAAGGTGCAGATGCAGAATTTGCTGAGGAATTGACAAATATATATGTCAGGAAGGTCAGGGAAATAAGCCGGAGCTGATTTTCCACTTGAAATTATAGTCTAATATAAGTAGAATTGAACTATGAAATGATATGCTAAATGACTATTTTATTTCGAGTTGGAGAAGCTATGAAAAAAAACGGAGGCAAATATATTCTATTTGTCATTTTTCTAATATTCGGTATAGTAATAGCCGTACAGTTCAAAAACACGATGGCTGCAAGAAAGGCGTCAGCTTCCAATAAATTTACCGTTGATACGCTTAAAGCGCAGTTGGCCAGCGTGCAAGCGGAGACGGAAGAACTGAAGAAGGTCATCGATGAAAATGTTGTAATTAAAAATGAACTCATTAAAGAATACGTAAGTCAACAGAATGACGATCAATTGGAAAAGGAATGGGAACTGATAAATCTGCATACGGGCATGGTTGGCGTAAGAGGCCCGGGCATTGTCATAAGCCTTCACGATGCGCCGGCACGACAGCCCGATACCCCCTTGAGTCTTCTTATCATACATGATCAGGATATCAAGGTCATACTAAACGACCTGAAGAAGGCTGGAGCCCAGGCTATAGCGGTCAACAAGGAACGGATCGTGCCCATGAGCGAGCAGGTTTGTGCGGGGCCTACAATCATGATAAACGGCAACCGACATCCCGTTCCATACATCATTGAAGCAATCGGCGACCCGGATGAGCTGTATGAAAGTATCAGTACAAGCAGCAGAATTGCAAATATGACAGAATTTAACATACGGGTAGAGATCACAAAATCAAAAGAAATAGTCCTGCCGAAATTCAGTAACGCCGATAAACTGGATCGGTATATTTCAGGACTGGAGGTTGTAGAACAATGAAAATAGCCAGAAAAGTTGCGTTAACGATTGTTTGTATCATTTTGGGTGTTATGCTGGCGCTGCAATTTAAAAGTGTAAATTACAACCAGAGCTTGGCCAGCTTTGAGAACAAGAGACTGGATGAGCTGAAGAATGAGTTGATTACATTACAAAATCAAAAAAATTCCTTGCAGGAAAGACTTAAGGAACTGGAGCAGGAAAACCAGACCTATGCCAAAGTGAAGGCAGGCGACAGTGAAGCTGCACAACAGATCCAGAACAGCCTGAAAAAGGCCAGGATATTTGCGGGACTCGAAACAGTCAAAGGTGCGGGTATTATTGTCACACTAGACAATTATGCTGCTTCTATCTTTGTTAAGGATTATGATATCCTTAATATAGTGAATGAATTGAGAGCATCCGGCGCCCAAGCCATTTCAGTCAATGATGAAAGAATTGTGGCAATGACAGAGATCAGAGAAGCCGGACAATATGTGATGATTAATGGAAGACAGTATAAAGCGCCGTTCACCATCAAGGCCATTGCTGATCCTGACGATCTGGAGCATTCGCTCACATTGATCGGAGGAGTGGTTGAGATCCTTGAGGAGGACTTACTTAGGGTAAGTATAAAGAAGGCGGATGAAATCGTGATCAATAAATTTGTTGATGACGGTACTGCGATCAAAACAGATCTTCTGACTCCGGTAGAATAAATAAATTCGGTATATTTTTACTCCTTCACAATACAAATATAACGAGGCTAAAAAAGATAACCCAGCCTCGTTGAAACGCCGCTAAGGTTAGGAATTTTTCTACAAGCGAAAAATTTCCTTTTGAGCGGAGGTGTTATAGTGGAGGACGTATATATGAAAAAAGAAGTACTTCAAATAAAGTTTGCGGAAGTAATTATGCTTTTAGCTGTAACCTCTCTTTTTTTCTCATTGCTTTCAGGCTGCTCTGAAACATCAGCATTTAATAGCAAACTAAGTGATTTGGGCGGCGTCTATTCCAGCCGGTTTTCCGATCTTGATCTTGATGAGGAAGTCAGCGGAAAGCTATCGGAAGGTGAGGCGGCAACCGTTGTTGCATACAATAATGATCTGCTCAGGTGGGGTATTTCCAGAAGGAGCAATAATGAAACACCTGCGGCCGACCCGGGAGCGCCGGAGCTACTAAAAAAATATGCAAGTGTATATCTTGGCGACACCACTGAAAAAGTAATATACCTTACGTTTGACGAAGGTTATGAGAACGGATATACTCCCATGATTCTGGACGTTTTGAAGGAGTACAACGTTAAAGCTGTTTTCTTTATTACAGGACCATATCTGAAAAGTCATCAGGATCTGGTGCGCAGGATGGTAGAAGAAGGACACATCGTCGGTAATCATACCATCCACCATCCAAGCCTGCCTCAGTTGGATGACAGTACCCTCGAGGAGGAAGTGCTGGGGCTGGAGAGAGCATTTAAGGAGAAGTTTGACAAAAGTATGCCGTTTCTTCGCCCACCTAAAGGTGAATACAGTGAGAGGACATTAGCATTGACTAATAATCTTGGATATTGCAATCTTTTCTGGAGCTTTGCATATGATGATTGGTATCGTGATAAAATCAGGGGAGCCCAATATGCATATGATATTGTAATGAGAAATCTACATAACGGTGCGGTTTTGCTTCTGCATGCCGTGTCAAAGGACAACGCCCAAGCTCTGGAGAGTATTATTAAAGGCGCCGGGGAAAAGGGATATTCTATTGGTGATCCTATGGATTTGTTACCATCACAAGGAACTGGGGATTTGAACAATGCCGAAGATTAGCGCCAGGAAAAAGAATAAGGAAAAAAGTGATCAGGAAAAGAAAAAAAAAGAAATCAGCGGTAAAAAGGGAATACGGGAGAAATTCATGGAAGTGTTTGAGCTTCCAAAGGAATTGATCTTAAATACACCCAGAATGACCTTGGTCGGAAACAGGGATATAATGATAGAAAACCATAAAGGGATAATGGAATTCGGCTTTGAAAGAGTTCGTGTAAGTACCGGCTCGGGGATAGTAAAAATAACAGGCTCAGGACTTCATATCAAAGAAATCACTTCCGAAGATATTATTATATCGGGCAGTATAGATTCAATCGAATTTCCGAATGCGGGGTGAGATTCTTGTCGTTGCTTGGATTATGGAATTATCTGCGTGGATATGTTATTATAATAGTCGAGGGTTTTTTCACAGAAAAGTTTATCAACATATGTACCCGCAGACAGATACCACTATGGGATGTCAAGGTGCAAAGTGAGAAAACGCGGACGATGAGGATGAGTATTAAGGGTTTTAAACTCATCAGATCCATTGCAAGAAAAGCAAAGTGCAGGGTAAGACTATTAAAAAAAGTAGGCCTGCCGTTTGTCTTCAATAAATACCGCAGACGGAAGGCTTTTTTTGCAGGAGCTGCGTTATTTTTTGTATTAATTTTTGTATTAAGCTCTTTTATATGGAGTGTTGAGATCACAGGAACTAAAAAGCTTCAGAATGCTGAACTGGAGGAGGCGCTAACTCGGAACGGCATCAGGACAGGGATGCTCAAATTTAAAATCGATACTGACAGTGCCGTTACAGGTATGATGCTGGATATGGAGCAACTGGCATGGATCAGCATTAATATAAAAGGAACAAAGGTTAAGGTGGATGTACGGGAAAGAAAAGAGGTGCCTGTAGTCATACCCAGACATATCCCTTGTGATGTGATAGCAGCAAAGGATGGAATTATAAGACAGGTGATCGCAACGGGAGGTATCGAAGCAGTCGGCGTGGGAGACACAGTTCAGCGCGGACAGGTCCTGATTTCAGGTAACATTCCCTTAAAAGGAGAAAAGGCAGGTTATAAGCTTTCACATGCTATGGGAACCGTATCCGCGAGGACCTGGTATGAGGAGAAAGTACCGGTGATTACATCGCAGATAGAAAGGCTAAAAACAGGCAAAATAATTAAAGATCGTGCAGTGATTTTGTTTTCATGGAAATTGGATATATTACACAAAAAGAACAAGTTTAAAACTTATTCTGTCAGTGAAAGCAGAAAGAAGTTATCCATCGGAGAGGACCTGGTTTTCCCGATAGAATTGGTAACAGTCAGATATGTTGAGGAAAAGCTAGTCGATGCGGTCATTGGTGAGCAGAACGCAAAGAAAACAGCTGCTGAATCGGCATATAAGAGGGCCATTGCAAAGGTTCCAGATGAAGCTCAGGTCGTTAAAAAAAACGTGAGCTATTTTACGGATGAAAATGGTGAGAGTTTTGCAAGGGTTACAATAGAATGTATTGAAGATATTGGCATATCCAGAGAGATTGGAGGAAATTGATTGGACAATTTTGAAAAAACCATCGAGTTTGAAAAGATAGGAGATATTATCAATTTATTCGGACATTTTGATGAGAATGCAAAAATCATTGAAGACGGCTTGAATGTGAAGTTGATTTCCAGGGATACAGAAATAAAAATGATTGGAGATAAAGAGAATATTGAGAAGGCTTCTCTTGTTATCGAGAGGCTAAATGCCATCTCAGCCCAGGGAGAACCTATTACAAGGCAGGATGTGAATTACCTTGTAAACCTTGCTGCTGAAGGACAAAGCGACAGGGTAAAGGAGTATCCTGGCGATTACATCTGTCTGACAGCCAAAGGCAGGCAGATCAAATCCAAGACACACGGACAAATGCGTTATGTCAATGCAATCAGGGATAACACCGTTACATTCGGGATCGGGCCTGCAGGTACAGGTAAAACATATCTTGCCGTTGCCATGGCTGTCTCTGCTTTCAGGGACAAGCAAGTCAACAGGATCGTTCTGACGCGTCCGGCTGTTGAAGCGGGAGAGAAGCTGGGGTTCCTGCCGGGTGATATGCAAAACAAGGTGGATCCTTATCTGAGACCGCTTTATGATGCACTCTTTGAGATCATGGGCGCGGAAACATACCAGAAATATCTCGAAAAAGGTATGATCGAGATAGCACCGCTGGCCTATATGAGAGGTCGTACTCTCGATGACTCTTTTATCATTTTGGATGAGGCACAGAATACGACACCGGAACAGATGAAGATGTTTCTGACCCGTATTGGTTTCGGGTCGAAAACGGTCGTAACAGGTGATATTACCCAGATTGACCTTCCTGGAGACAAGATATCCGGATTGAAGGAGGTCACCAGGATACTGAAAAATATTGAAGGGCTTGAATTTGTCTATCT
This sequence comes from Bacillota bacterium, assembly GCA_023411645.1. GTDB lineage: Bacteria > Bacillota > Clostridia > Acetivibrionales > DTU013 > JAEYRF01. Next base: position 11,975 of record JAEYON010000091.1, read on the forward strand.
GACGGAAAAGGATGTAGTAAGGCACGAATTAGTGCAAAGGATCATAAAAGCATATGAAGAATTTAATCGAAGAAAATGAGTATCCTGAACGCAGATTGGGGGATGTAACTTTGAAGACCGGTGAAAAAAGACAAAATCGCAGGAAGATTAAAAGTTACTTAAAAAACAAGACCTTTCAACAGGTACTGATTGCGGTTACAACGATCATGATTGCGGTTATAATCATTGAAAACGGAGCTGTTCCGAAAAAATTCAAGCTTGTTCTGGGAGAACGATCAAATTTCGACATTTCAGCACCGCGCGATATTGAAAATACAATTTTGACGCAGACAATAGCTCAGCAAGCTGCTAATAATGTTGAGCCTGTGATGATAAGGCTCGAGAGTATTCCTATTGATATCATCAATTCAGCAAATGCATTTATCAATGAAGTAAAGAACGCCAGACAAAGCGTGGAAAGAAACCTTCAGGAACTGGGCGTTTCAAAAAAAGACGATAATTATCAGCAATTACTGGAACAGGAGCAGGTGAAGGCAGTTGAAGCCCTTGATCTGAATATAAAGAATTCTGGAATACCTTTATCGGCAGAACAAATTAAGTATATGGCGGTCAATGCATCAGAACAAGAACTGGCGCTTTTCCAGGAACTCACAATTGAACTGATTAGTACGATTATGAAGCAAGAGGTTAATGAAGATAATCTGGCCACAAAGATCGATTATGTTCAAAGTGCGTATCAAAGCAGCGCTCTCACTCAGGAATTTAGAAACATTGGCAGTCTTATGGCAAAGGCTTTGTTGAAGCCAAACAGCATTGTGGATGAAACGATGACCGATGCAAAAAAGGAAGAAGCCTATCACGCAGCAATGGAAAGCAAGCAAATTATAAAAGAAGGATCGAGAATTATCAGCTTCGGCGATATTGTTACACAGGACAAGCTGGCTGTTCTAAAGGAACTGAATCTGCTTGAAACAGGTAAGCCTGACATTCCTTTCGCCGGTGGGATCTTTCTTATTGTACTTCTAATGTCGTTCCTTCTCATATTATATTTGCATCATTTCTGCAGTAAAATAATACATGGAACAAAAGAACTTGTTTTATTGTGCATGATTATACTGCTTACATTGGTGGCAGCATGGCTGCTCAATCCGGTCAATCCGCTCCTGATACCGATACTCATTGCTCCGATGCTTATATCAATATTGCTGGATCTCCGTCTTGGAATCGCGACAAATATTCTGCTTGCACTATCTATTTCGTTAATAACGGGCACAAATGCTTCCTTCTTCTTTACAGCAGTGATCGGCGGTACCATTGCAGCTTTTATTGTGCATGGAGCAAACCAAAGAAGCCGGCTTTCGGCATCAGGACTTGTGATAGCAGTCGTGAATGCGATAGTGGTAACATGTATCGGGCTAATAGACAAAAGCAGTGTTGCAACGATGGCAAACCATGCTGCACTGGTAGCGGCTAACGGTATGCTCTCAACGATTTTTACAATTGGTTCCCTGCCGTTCTTTGAGAGTACATTTCAAATTATTACACCGCTTAAGCTTCTTGAACTTGCCAACCCAAACCAGCCGCTTATTAAAAAGCTGCTGATGGAGGCACCCGGTACCTATCACCACAGTCTTATGGTAGGAAATCTTGCAGAGGTAGCAGCAGAGGCTATAAACGGAAACTCATTGCTTGCAAGAGTCGGCGCCTATTACCATGATGTCGGCAAGCTGAAAAGGCCGAATTTTTTTAAGGAAAACCAGCTCTCCGACAACCCTCATGACAGGATGACTCCAAATCTCAGTACACTTGTGATCACCTCACATACCAGTGACGGTGCTGAGATCGCTGAAAAGTACAAGGTGCCTCTTGCTGTCAGGAATATTATCAGCCAGCATCACGGAAACACCCTTGCCGCATTCTTCTATTACAAGGCGAAGAAAGCCGACAAAAACGACCTTGTTAAGCAGGAGGATTATCGTTATCCCGGGCCGAGACCGTCTACAAAAGAAGCAGCCGTTGTAATGCTGGCCGATTCTGTGGAAGCAGCCGTCCGTTCCATGGTGGATAAAACGGAAGGAAAGATGGAGGGCCTGATCAGAAAGATTATCAAGGATAAGCTGGATGATGGCCAATTGGACCTTTGCGACCTGACACTCAGGGATTTGGATATGATTGCAAGAGCATTTATGCGGGTGTTCGGCGGGTATTTTCATGCGCGTGAGGAGTACCCGGAAATGAAGGTTAAACGGCTTGAGGAAGAAAAGGAATTAGCTCGAATCGATCCGCTGAATGCAGTGAATTCGGGCCTGGAAGTTAATGCAGAAGCTGAATCATACATTGAAAAAGTGGAGGAGAAAGGAACCGTCAATGAAAAACAGCAAGTATAGGAAGATAGATGAAACCAGCATATATATCGAAGATGAGCAAACAGTCATAATGGTGAAGGAGGAACAGCTAAACCTGCTTAAAAAGACTGTTATGCAATGTCTGAAAAACGAAGGCTTCAAATTGGGCTGTGAAATAAACATACTGCTTACAGATAATGAATACATCAGACAGCTCAATAAACAACACAGAGACATTGACAAGTCTACCGACGTTTTGTCATTCCCCATGGCAGATATAAAAAATGGAGAGATCATGTCCGATCAGGGAGATATTGATATGGATGAGGGGTTGCTTTTATTGGGAGATATCATCATTTCCATGGAAACAGCCTTGAAACAGTCAGAAGAGTACGGACATTCTCTGGAAAGGGAGCTTGCCTTCCTTACCGCACATGGCGTCTTTCACCTTTTGGGGTATGATCACCTGGAAAGGGACACGGAGGCCGATATGATCTCAAGACAGGAAGCAGCACTGGAGAAGCTGGGGTTGAAAAGAAAATGAAGAACAAAAGCCTGATTGACAGCTTTAATAATGCTCTTAGCGGAATAATATCCACTGTCAGGTCAGAGAGGAACATGAAAATCCATCTGACTGCGGCTGCTTTGGTTCTAATCTTGTCTCTTTTTTATGACCTTACCAGAGTGGAGTTTGTCATTATATGTATCGCGATTGCGATCGTTATTATTTGTGAACTGTTCAATACAGCGATAGAAGTAATCATCGATACAGTGATCGATGTATACCACCCAAAAGCGAAGATAGTCAAGGATACGGCTGCAGGAGCTGTCTTCATCTCAGCACTGCTTTCCATGATCACTGCTTATATGATTTTCTTTGACAGAGTCAGCACAAGCCTGGAAATAGGTATCATTAGAATAAAGCAGGCGCCGATGCATGTTTCTGTCATTGCTATTATTTTAACTATGCTTTTTGTATTGCTTCTGAAAACTTTTTTTGGAAAAGGAACACCTTTCAGCGGCGGAATGCCAAGCGGGCATGCTGCTGTTGCTTTTTCAGCCACAACTGCCGTTGCTTTGTATTCAAATAACGTGAACATTACTATTTTATTTATAATTGTATCGATACTTGTTGTACAAAGCAGATTAGAGGGGAAAATACATACGTTAATTGAGCTTATAGCCGGGGCTGTATTAGGCTTTTCTGTAACATTGCTGCTTTTTCAGCTCTTTACATGAAAATAGATCATTCAGGAGGAAGTTATATGTCATTTAAATCCGGTTTTGTATCCGTCGTAGGGCGTCCAAATGTTGGCAAATCAACGCTTTCCAACAAACTTGCAGGTGAAAAGATTTCGATTATATCAAACAAGCCCCAAACGACAAGGAATACAATAAGAATAGTAATCAATACAAAGAACAGCCAGATCATCTTTATTGACACACCGGGCATCCACAAGCCGAAAAATAAACTGGGTGAATATATGGTCAACATTGCCCAGGACACTATGAGTGAGGTGGATATTGTTCTGTTCCTCACTGAAGCGACAGACGATGAACCGGGAGCAGGGGATATCTACATCATGGACCAGCTTAAGCAGCTACATACGCCTGTTTTTCTTATATTGAACAAGATTGATCTGATTAAAAAGGAGCAATTGTTTGAGAGGATAAAGAAATATACCGATGTGATGGACTTTGAGGCGGTCATTCCGGTTTCCGCCCTTAACGACGAAGGAACAGACATCATTTTGAAAGAAATTGAGAAAGCTTTGCCGGAAGGACCAAAGTATTTTCCCGACGATATTATTACTGATCAACCTGAGAAATCAATCGCTGCTGAACTGATACGTGAGAAAATACTGAATTTGATTATGGAAGAAGTGCCTCATGGAATTGGTGTCGAGATTATTTCGTTTAAAGAACGGACGGGGAAAAATCTGGTGGATATTGAGGCAAACATATATTGTGAGAGGGAGACACATAAGGGGATTTTAATCGGTAAAGAAGGCAAAATGCTTAAAAAGATCGGCACACTTTCAAGGACAGAGATAGAAAATCTTCTTGGTGTCAAGGTATTCCTTCAGTTATGGGTGAAGGTAAAGCCGGACTGGAGAAACAGCGAAAATATGCTCAAAACACTGGGATATAAATAAAATAACATAGGAAATTTATATTTTGGTATAAACTTTACAGGTATACAAACTGCATTTTAGCGTAACCTAGAATCAGAGGACATGATTGCAAAAGAAAAAGGGGGATTGCATCATATGTTTAGGGAATTCGCATGGAATGCTTTTGTCGAAACCGGAGATCTGGATATTTATATGTTTTACAAAGAAATAGAGGAAAGGGACAGGGCTGCAAATCAGAGAAATCTGGCGGAAGACGAGGCTGCACCGAGTGCGGGTAATCTCTGATATAAACGCTTTTCAGGCGGCCGGTTATTATTTCCATGGGCTTTTTAAAAACACAGGGGATTGTCATAAAAGAGGTCAACACTGGCGAGGCAGATAAAATCATAACGTTGTTTTCAAGAAACCGCGGGCGTATTTCCGCACTCTCAAGAGGAGGTAAACGCCCGAAATCTAAACTGGCTGCCGCATCCCAGATAATGTGCTATGGCGAATATGTACTGTACAGCGGCAGAGAAATTTACACGGTTAACAGCTGTGAAGTTATCGAACCCTTTTACGAAATACGCAACGACATAGTGAAATTGACCTATGCAGCTCATTTCATGGACATAGTACTTGAAATTGGGCAAGAAAATCAACCTGCTCCAAAGCTGCTACAGCTGCTTCTGAATTCTTTATATATGCTTGCAAAAACGGATAAACATCCTGAGCTTGTATCCAGGATTTTTGAGCTGCGTGCACTCGCAACGGCGGGATATGCACCTTATGTCAGGCAGTGTATGAACTGCGGGCAGGATACTGAGAAATTCTTTTCCTTCAGCCTGGAGAAATGCGGGTTTTTATGCGATAGGGAAGAATGCCTTACGACGGATCGTTCGTCCATACTGTTGTCTCCCGGGGCAGCTATGGCAATACGGCACATCGTCTATGCAAGGATGGAGGAGCTGTTTAGCTTTGGCCTTTCAACAGAGGTTTTGGATGAGTTGGGCCAGATTACTAGAAAGTACCTCAGACAGCAATTGGATCGCGACTTTTCCAAACTGGATTTTCTTAAAAGCATATAAAAAACATCTTTCTCTCGAAAGATGTTTTTTTGGTGCGGTCGATGGGACTTGACCGTACGATTTCATCGTACAACCGCCTCGCCTGACGGCTGCGGCACACTCAGCTAAAAATGTGCATTGAACACATTTTCTTAACGCTTCGTGCCCTCTCGGGTTCAAGTCCCTATAAAACAAAAAACACCTTTCTGTCGAAAGATGTTTTTTTGGTGCGGTCGATGGGACTTGACCGTACGATTTCATCGTACTGCC
>JAEYON010000135.1 GCA_023411645.1 Bacillota bacterium
GATTTTACAGTTTTAGAAATGTTGCCATTTCACCTTATTCCTTAGTGCTTTGCCTCAGGAGATTCTCACTGGCATTCTTTACATGTTCTATCGTCAGCTTTTCTGCCCTGGCAGCATCCTTATCGATTATCGCCTGCATAATAGCCTTGTGCTCAATCAAAACCTCTGACGCCCTTTTTGCGCTGCTCATAGATATTTTCCTTGCCTTCTGTATATAGTGGTGGAAGGTGCTGAGCGTATGCATCAACGGCATGCTCTTGCTTGCCTTGTAAATGATGTCATGAAACCGTGTGTCAAGCTTGAGCAATTGCCTGTAATCGCTCTTCATGGTATAAAACTCCTCCAGATCCACGGCCTCCTTCAACTCTTCCAGTTCTTCAGCAGTGATCTTTTCAGCCGCCCACCTTGAAGCAAGACCCTCAATGAGCATTCTGATGGTGTAGATATCCTGAATGTCGTCAGATGACACACCCTTCACAGTAACACCTTTGTTTGGTATTGACTGTACGAGTCCCTCAAGCTCAAGCTGCCTGAGCGCTTCCCTCACAGGCGTACGGCTTACACCCAGTTCTTCTGACAGCTTAGTTTCAATTAGATTCTCGCCCGGTTCGTAAATGCCATTAAGAATATCGTTCTGAATCTGGCGGAAAATTCTTTGCCGTAATGAACTTGAGAACGAATCCGAATCGTTATATTCAACCATAGGTCATTTCACTCCCTGTCAACCATGATTTTTTGTATAGTTCAGCAAACCGCCTGCAAGCATGATATCAACCTGCCTGCCAGAGAGCGCGATATTGACTTTAATCTTCGATTCATCTCTTTTGTTTGTTAAAATTATCTCGTTTCCAGCCCTAATCTGTTCTCTGATATTCTCAAGCACGATAATATCACCCTGACTGATCCTGTCATAATCCGCTTCATTCATAAATGTCATTGGCAGAATTCCGGAATTGATAAGATTGGCCATATGGATTCTTGCAAAGGATTTTGCCAACACACCTTTTACACCCAGTTGAAGCGGCGCTAGTGCAGCATGCTCGCGGCTTGAACCCTGTCCATAATTGTCGCCGCCTATTATGAAGCCTCCCCGGTTCTCCTTTGCTCGTTTGGCAAATTCCGGATCGCAAGGAGCCAGGCAGTATTCCGCCAGATACGGTATATTTGATCTGAACGGCAGCAGCTTGGCATTGGACGGCATAATGTGATCAGTCGTGATATTATCGCCCACCTTTATCAACGCAACGCCCTCTACTCTTTCCGGAAGCTCGGAGTTGATCGGGAACGGCTTTATATTAGGACCTCTAACTACTTCAACATTATTATTTTCCGGAGCAGGCGCCAGTATCATATTATCATTGATAAGAAATTTATCCGGCATAGTAATTGTTGGAGCATCACCCAATGTACGCGGATCGGTCATCATTCCTGACAATGCGCTTACCGCAGCCGTTTCAGGGCTCACCAGATAGACGTTTGCAGACTTGGTCCCGCTTCTTCCCTCAAAGTTCCTGTTGAAGGTCCTCAGAGAAACAGCGTTGCTGGCGGGAGCCTGACCCATACCGATGCAAGGTCCGCAGGCCGACTCCAGGATCCTTGCGCCTGCTGCTACCATTTCCGCCAGAGCACCATCCCTTGCCAGCATGTTCAGTACCTGCTTGGACCCCGGAGCAATCACAAGGCTTACGTCCGGATGTACCGTCTTACCTTTCAATATTCGTGCAACCTTCATCATATCCATCCATGATGAATTGGTACAGCTTCCGATTGCTACCTGATCCACCTTTATCGAGCCGATATGCGCAACCGAAGTTACATTATCCGGGCTGTGAGGCCTTGCTGCCAATGGTTCCAGGCTTCCAAGATCTATTGTCACCTCTTCATCATAAACCGCATCCGCATCAGGCAGAAGCTCAATCCAGTCGTTTTCTCTTTCCTGTGCTCTTAAGAATGCTTTTGTAACCTCATCACTGGGGAATATAGAGGTAGTTGCACCCAATTCGGCACCCATATTTGTGATGGTTGCCCTCTCCGGAACGGTCAGGGATGATATCCCCTCCCCCGCATATTCTACTACCTTGCCTACCCCTCCCTTGACGGTTAGCAGGCGTAAAACCTCAAGAATAATATCCTTTGCTGTCACCCATGGTTCCAGTTTTCCTTTTAGGGTGACTCTGCAAACCTTTGGCATCGTCATATAATATGGACCGCCACCCATAGCAACGGCTACGTCAAGACCTCCGGCGCCGATAGCAAGCATTCCTATGCCGCCGCCCGTAGGCGTATGACTATCTGAGCCAAGCAATGTCATTCCCGGTACTCCGAACCGTTCCAGGTGCACCTGATGACAAATGCCGTTACCCGGTCTGGAAAAATAGATTCCGTGCTTTGAGGCTACTGTTTGTATATACTTGTGATCGTCTGCATTTTCAAATCCCGCCTGAAGCGTATTATGATCTATATAGGCTACGGATTTCTTCGTTTTAACTCTTGGAACGCCGATTGCTTCAAATTGAAGATACGCCATCGTACCGGTTGAATCTTGCGTCAGAGTCTGATCAATCCTAATAGAAATTTCACTTCCCGCAACCATTTCACCGCTAATCAGATGACTGCTGATGATTTTCTGTGCCAAATTCAAACCCATTTCTAAGCCTCCCGAATATTTTGTAATTCTATCGGAACAGTCTGTCCCCTTATCCCTTACAACACTATATCATATATTTCCGGGGCGAGCTTCTTTATTGCCTCTTCCAGTTCATCATCACTCAAGGCCGTGACTCTGCCACCTCTATATTGTTCATCAACCCATTCCTTCAGCTTAACGACTTTCTGATCCCTCTTATCAAGCCGCTTGCCGCCCTCAAACCCAAAGTAGCTGTTAATCCAATGCGCAATACCCGCTACGCCCGAAGTTTGATTGATTGCCACCCCTACCGGCCTCTTCAGCAATTTGTCTGTGTTGAATATGTTGTAGATTTCTTCATCCTTCAGCAGCCCGTCTGCATGGATGCCGGCCTGAGTAACATTAAAATGTCTGCCGACAAAGGGCGTTCTCAACGGAATGGGGTAATCCAGTTCCTTTTCATAATATTCTGCGATCTCTGTGATCACTGTAGTATCCATACCGTCCGTTGTGCCGCGAAGCTGGGCGTATTCGATCACCATAGCTTCAAGCGGCGTGTTTCCGGTTCTCTCGCCAATTCCAAGCAATGAGCAGTTTACACTGGATGCGCCGTACATCCAAGCGCATGCAGAGTTAGAAACTGATTTGTAAAAATCATTATGACCGTGCCATTCGATCAGTTCACTAGGGAAGCCTGCATGATGCCGCAGGCCGTATATGATCCCCGGAACACTTCTGGGCAATGCGGCTCCCGTATAGGATACGCCATAGCCAAGGGTGTCGCATGCCCTGATTTTAATAGGCACACCGCTTTCTTCACTCAACTTTCGAAGCTCCAGTGCAAATGGCACGACAAAGCCGTAGAAATCAGCTCTTGTAATATCCTCAAAGTGGCATCGCGGTTTAATTCCTACATCTATTGCACTTTTTATGATGCTCATATAATGCTCTAGAGCTTGCCTTCTTGTCATATTAAGTTTTTTGAAAATATGGTAATCCGAGCAGCTGACAAGAATACCGCTCTCCTTCATACCCATATCCTTGGCAAGCTGAAAATCGTTTTTCGTAGCCCGGATCCAACTGGTAACCTCCGGATAGGCATAGCCTCTTTCCAGGCACCTGTATACCGCTTCCTTATCCCTATCGCTGTACAGGAAAAATTCACTCTGCCTTATGATCCCATTAGGCCCGCCTAATTTGTGCAGCATATCATACAGCTTTACAATCTGTTCCACTGTGTAAGGCGCTCTGGATTGTTGTCCGTCCCTGAAGGTCGTGTCTGTGATCCAGATTTCATCAGCCGGGTACATCGGCACTCTTCTGTGATTGAACGCACACTTCGGGATTTCGTCATAAGTGTATATATCTCTGTAAAGATTCGGTTCATCAACATCCTGCAGCGAATAGCGGTATTGTCTCTGTTCAAGGGTATTGGTCTTTTTATTAAATTCGATCAAACAGTTCACCCCTCATTGATTTATTCGATTGTATATTTGTATGTTTGTATTATTGTATACAATTAAACCTTTACTGTCAATATAATATATTAAACTATTTTCAACCAAATTCGCTTGTTACAGAAGGATTTTGGAAAATTATATCGAAATAATAAGTAGTATTGCTCAATACTGAGGAGGTTAGATATGTCAGGAAAATTCAGTTCCACAAAAAAACCCGGAAAGTCAAATAAAGATGGCAATGTGAACATTAACATGATTGCCGCTGTCATAACAGGTCTGATTATGAGCGTTCTCTTTGCTCTAATCACTAAGCTGTACTGGCAAGCGATACTGGTATTCCTTACATCTATTGTCACTTCACAGGTAATGAGGATTACAAATAGTATCATGGTCAAAAAAATGGCCGATCGTTTTGAGACTGAACTGGCTGCGGTCAAGGAAGGTGATTATTCCAAATTTCTTGAACCAAAATCCTTTGGTGCGCTGTCCGGCGTAGCTTCCAGTATCAACGCTGTGTTGAGCGATATTAGAAATCTGATAGACGGCTTCTTTACGTTATCTCTTGCAATCGTGCAATCATCAAGAAAAGTGGGTTCAACCGCCAATCAGGCTGCCACCTCCATCACCGAAATATCAAAAACTGTGGATGAAATTGCAAAAGGCGCTTCAGAACAGGCCCAGGAGGCTCAGCAGGGCGTACAGCTTGTCGATAAACTTTCGGAACAGATCAACTTTGTCTATGATAGCTATGGCAGTGTAATGGAAGAGACTCATAACATCCAAAGCCTGAACGCTGTCGGTATGGAGTCTGTAAATATATTACGCGCCAAGTCTGAAGAAAATTATAACTCAACTGAGAAAATATTCTCAGTTGTTGAAAGTCTCACAGATACAACAAAAAATATCGGTACGTTTGTTCAATCAATAGAAGATATCGCCGAGCAGACCAACATGTTGGCACTGAACGCCGCCATAGAGGCTGCAAGAGCGGGTGAAGCCGGCAAGGGCTTTGCAGTGGTTGCTGAAGAGGTCCGAAAGCTGGCCGATCAAAGCAGACAATCAACTGAAGAGATAATAAATCTGATGGAAAACATAAGCGAGGAATCCTTGCTGGCCATAGAGGCTATGGAATTGATGAAAAAAATATCCATGGAACAGACTAATGCTGTTGACAGTACCAATAAAGCATTCGGCGATATCGCAAACGGTATATCAATGATTGTGCAAAAAATCAAGGATGTCAATGATTCGGTTGCAAAAATGCAGGAAGATAAGGATAATGTAATCTCAGCTATTGAGAACATTTCATCCGTTTCACAGGAAACAGCTGCTTCTAGCCAGGAGGTCGCAGCAACCACAGATGAACAGCTCAAAGAAATCGATGATATGAAAACTGCTGCTGCTCAGTTGGATGAGCTCGTACAGGAATTGGACAAGAAGCTTAAGAAGTTTAAGGTGAGATAATAAAACGCTAAACGAAGGGATGTTTCTTTCGCTCATCACAATATTAAAGGGCTCCGCACATTACAATCGGAGTCCTTTTTTATATTCCAAAATTATTTACCGTCGTTAACACTCTTTATGCAAATCAGTTTATGAGTTTGTCAACCTTCATTTTCGAAAGGACGAGTACAAGTATGTAACCCAAAGCCGCACTTAATGCTCCCTGGATACAATTCGGAAGGAGTTCCGCTACGGCTGCTGCAAGTCCGAATGCCGGATCAAAGGCTCCGAGAACAAAAGCTTCCGCAAAAAAGTATCCTGCCGGTATGATGATCGCTCCTGAAATAACTGCAAATACAAGCGGAATATGAAAAGATGAACCTGTTATGCCATTCTTTCGCAGTTTTACAGTCAGTAATCCGACAACCAGACCCTCTATCCCTTTAACAATAAAAGTAACGGGAACAAACAAAAGCGCTCCGGCTGCCAGGTCAGCAAGGGCCGAGCCGAGCGCACCTGCGATTAAACCGGCTACAGGTCCCATGAGTACAGCCGCCAGCATGATTGCCGCATCTCCCAGATTGAAATACCCGCCGGGCAGAGGCGTTGGAATCCGTGTAAAATAGGTAGATAAAAACACAAGTGCTATAAACAAGCTTATTAGTACCATTTTTCTAATAGAGCTGTTTTTCATATAATCCCCCCTTAACGTCATATAAATTAGAGAATATTTTATGCATAAACATTTGTATTGTCAAGCACAGAAAAGTCTGTCGCTCCGCTGCGTGTGAAAAGTCTGTCGCTCCGCTGCGAAACTCAGCTGTGTGCAATATCAAAACTCTATCCCTTGCCTTGCATGTATGCCTTTATCTGCAGGATGCCTGAGCGCATGAATCTCCGATACATAATCGGCCAGCTCGATCAACTCCTGTGGCGCCCCGCGCCCGGTCAATACTACTTCCAGCTCTTCAGGCTTGCTTTTCACGAACTCTAGCAATCTCTTAATATCAAGCATACCAGAGCTGACGGCTCCCAGTGCTTCGTCGAGGATCAGCAAATCACATTCGCCTTTTACAGCGGCATCCTGCGCAAAGGAAAAAATGCGCTGCTGCTCGTCTGCTGCCTGAATTTTATCCTCCTCATTCATTTCCCAGGTAAACTTTGTTGTCTGTGTTCCTCTATACAGAGTAAAGCCGGGCTCAAGCGCTTTCAAGCTAAACATTTCGCCGGTTGGCATCCCCTTTAGGAATTGTACCATGAGCACCTTTAATCCTTGCCCGCATGCCCTGACACCCAACCCAATTGCCGCCGTTGTTTTGCCTTTCCCGTCTCCTGTATAAATATGTACAAGACCCTTCATCGGCCTATCCCTCTTTCTTGCAAGGAATTAAACATCTAATGCCGACATCAAGCGAAACCGCGATGTTCGTTTTCTACTTAGTTTACCCGTTAATTTCCCCTAATTTGAACTTATCATGAATCACATTAACAGCCCGTTCAGCATTTTGTGCATTGACGAGTACCGATATCTTCATCTCTGAGGTAGAAATCATATGAATGTTGATGTTCGCATCGTACAGCGCCTCAAACATCATAGCTGCTACACCCGGGTTGTTGACCATACCTACCCCCACAACTGAAACCTTGGAGTATTTATCGGAATGCTTGACCTGCCTTGCATTGAGTAGTCCTAGATTAGCCTCAATAACGGCGAGCGTCTTATTCATATCCGCTTTTTTTATAGTGAATGAAATATCCTTGGTTTCATCTGTACTAACGGACTGAAGAATGACATCAATATTGATTCTTTCCTTTGCCAGTAGTGAGAATAATTTGAAGGCCATTCCAGGCTTGTCTTCTATTCCGATCACTGAAATCCTGGCAATATCGTTGTCTCGTGTAACCCCTCTGATAAGCATTTTTTCCACGTTGGCAACCTCCCTTATTAAAGTTCCCTGCGAATCACTTAAGCTGGATCTGACGATAAGATTGACGCTGTATTTTTTGGCCATTTCAACCGACCTGTTGTGCAGAACATTTGCCCCGAGACTTGCCAATTCAAGCATTTCGTCATAGGAAATGTCTTCTAGTTTACTGGCGTTTTTAACGATCCGCGGATCAGCTGTAAACACGCCATCCACGTCCGTATAGATTTCACAGACATCCGCCTTCAATGCCGCCGCAAGTGCAACTGCCGTCGTGTCTGAGCCGCCTCTGCCCAACGTAGTGATGTCGCCATATTTGTTCCAGCCTTGAAAGCCGGCAACAATAACAATGTTTTTTCCGTCCAGTTCTCTAAACAATCTCTCTGTGTCAATACTCTTAATTTTTGCATTTCCATGCTGGCTGTTTGTACTTATTCCCGCCTGGTATCCTGTAAGTGATACAGCATGGCATCCCAGCTTCTCAATTGCCATTGCCATCAAAGCCATGGATATTTGTTCACCAGTTGACAGCAGAACATCCATTTCGCGTTTTGAAGCAGAAGAATTGATCTCACAAGCCTTAGCGATCAGGTCATCCGTTGTATCCCCCTGCGCTGATACGACAACTACTACTGAATTTCCCTCCCTGTAGGCTTTCACTGCCCGTTTGGCTGCATTGGTTATCCTCTCGGCGTTAGCCACAGAGGTCCCGCCATATTTTTGCACTATCAGACTCATTGACTTACTCCTCCTCTATCCTGACCACACTGAGTACTTCCCTGATGGAAGCTATCCCTTTTAATGCCTCTACGCATCCGGACAGCTTCTTTTCTGATGCTCTGGAGGTTGTGAACGCAAGCTCATTCCCCGAATCCTCACTTGATGCAGAATCCTTTCCTGGCATGGAAACTATTTCAAAAGTTCCAAATACCTTTCGTATATATTTTAAGGCTTCTTCTCGGTTTCTGACGGTAACCCGCACAAAATAACGGGTCTCGCTCTCCTCAAAGGGCACTGTATTATCATATTCTCTCCTTGTCCATAAATTCTTACCAACCTCATTGTGTCTTGCAATATCAATAATGTCGGCAATTACTGCACTGGCCGTCGGAAGCTTCCCTGCTCCCCTTCCGTAAAACATGGCGTCCCCAATGGCGTCTCCCTTGACAACAATGCCGTTGAAAACGTCCTCAACATTAGCCAGGGGATGGTTCCGACTGATGATGGCCGGTGATACACGGGCAAATATTTTATCACCCATCCTTTTGCTAATAGCGATCAGCTTAATTGTACTGTCCATGGCCTCGGCATATTGCATGTCGAGCAGGCTGATATTGGAAATCCCCTCGGTATGGATATTAGTCGAATCCACAAATTCATTATATGCGATAGAAGACAGAATAGCAATTTTTCTGCATGCATCAATCCCTTCAATATCAGCGGTTGGGTTCGATTCTGCGTACCCGTTCTGCTGTGCTTCTTTCAATGCTTCGTTGAAATCCTTGCCCTCCCTTTTCATCTGGGTCAGTATATAGTTCGTTGTTCCATTCAATATCCCCGTAATGCCATTGATAACATTTGCGGCAAGGCACTGGCTCAGTGGTCTAATTATGGGGATCCCTCCGCCGACGCTTGCCTCAAACAGATAACTAACTCCATTGTCCGCGGCCATTCTCAGAAGCTCCGGCCCATGGGTAGCAACAAGTTCCTTGTTGGAGGTCACTACATGCTTCCCTGCCGTAAATGCTCTTTGGGTATATTCATGAGCAATCCTAACTCCACCAATCGTTTCGACGACTACCTTTATGTCAGGGTCCTTAAAAACCTCGTCCGGATCCTTCGTAAGCAAGTCTGCATCCGGGCTGTCGGTTATATCCCTGATATCTAGTATCTTTTTTACAGTGATCTGCTCTCCAGCCCTGTCTGCTATGCTCTGACTGTTTTTTCGGATGACTTCGGCTACTCCCGAGCCTACGACACCATATCCTATAACCGCTATATGCATAAAATCAGTCCCCCTTCTAGTCCCGTGCCAGTATCTCCTGTCTTCGTACGCCTTCAATCTCCCCGATATGCTCCATCAGCTCTCCGATATCCATCTTCATCCCGGTGGTTGCAATGGATACGGTCACGTCCGCTAATCCATTGATTGGGACATTCTGGTTGATCGTTATGATATTTGCTTTAGCCTTAGCAATCTTGTTGATAATACTTGAGAGTATACCCGCAAAGTCCTCTACAACAAAGAACAGGGTGATCACTCTTCCTCTTGATGTCTCATAGAACGGAAAGACAAAATCCTTGTATTTGTAAAAGGCACTTCTGCTAAGCCCCGCTTCTTTTACAGCTTCATTGACAGTCTTAATCCGGCCTGTACTCAATATCTTTTTCACTTCGATAACCTTCGAGAACACATCCGGCAAAATAGCGCTATCAACCAAAAAATAAGTTGAATTGTTATCCATTCTCGCTCCTTTTCTGTCCGTGACAGGCGCACATTTGTGCTCCGTTTGAGTAATACTAGCATATATGCAAAGAAAAATCAATAGTTTTTTGGATATTGTACAACACCGGAAACAAGAGCTTCATTTGCAAGAGATGTATAGTTCAACTCAGGCAAGCCGAAACTCACAAAAATGCATAAAATATTATTTGTTGCATTTTTGCTCAAACAGTCGGCTTGCTATTCCTCGTTCTGACAATACATCTCTAAGCTGCATTGCGCAAAAGTTTTCTTTTATTGCACAATATCCATGATGATAATGACTATTTAGATACCGACAGGCTTAAGCAGCCATGATGATTACCCATACAAGGGTACTGAACAGTCAGGTGCATTATTTTTCAGATAAAAGGATCGTCTCATTATTCTTGAGAAAGGATTTTTCCCAGCTGGGCACATACTCCGACAAAGACCATTCAGCCATAATGACACTGCTGCCTTCCCGAAGTGTATAGCGGTCAAGCGGTTCATTCGCAAGTTTTTTATTCTCAATACCGTATATCAGGATCTCGTCGGTCGTTAATACAACGGCTATGTCCTGATTGGGGGAGGTGTAAATATCAACCGCATGAGGAAGCTTATCCTTCATCTCCGTCCATGGGATCTGCAGAATATCATATGCCACCATATTTGCGGGTGGAATCAGATTCAGATTGAAATCTACATAGGGAAGTTGACCTTGCCTGCCCAAATCAACCCTGCCTTTAAAAAACCAGTGCCCAGTTTTCCTGTAAAGTGCAAAGTTCTTCTCCTGAGACTTTTCATCAATACTAACAAGCACGTTCTGCCCAGATTTCTCCATTAATTCCGAAATGGCACTCTCCATAGCAATACTACCGCTCTCTCCGGTCAGGTCCGATATAGTGATCCCGTCCAGATAGTCTAAATTGTCAATCGGAAGCGTTCTTAGCGTTTTTTTAGCTTCTCTTCCAGATTGTTCACCTTTCGTATCATATACTGTATTCTCAACGCATACATAATCGTTGCCTATATATACGATTTCTTTTCTCAGGCTGGTTTCGATGCGTTCTGTTGTATTGCTGAAGGCATCTACTTTATGTAGTATTGTTGTATTTGCTGTCTTTTCCTTGCTTGACACCTTGGCGGCTACAAGAGTATCCTGCGTGCCATCCCGTTCCAATCTCTTTTCCATTCTGACCTTCCAGAATCCGTCCATCCTAGGCAGATAGATGTCATCAGCATAGTATACAGGGCCAAGAGTCCGGTCAGTACTGGATATCCAATATGTGCCATAAATGTAATCTCCCAGTCCATCCTCTGTCTTAACGGGGATCCGCACCCCTAGCAGCAGCCCTGATCGAGGCACCGATTCCGTAGCTTTCTCTTTCAGATATTCTTCCCGATGGGTTGTTCCATTTGTGATATTCTGTACCCCAGGGGATTTGTCAGAAATCTTTTCCATACAATAGTATCGATCCTCAATGACCGCTATTATCTTATCATTTGAGCCCTTTATAAATTCAAGAAGGAAATTATCATCTGAGTAAACGGTAATCACATAGGCCTCATTGTCATTAAAACTCAATTTCTCTGGAATGACGCCATTTTTATGCAAAAAATACTCATTGACATTGACCCTTTTGATTTTGTAGCTGACTTTTTCATAATAATTACCTGAAAAGGAAATGGCCTGCGCCGAAAGGCTGATAGTATCGCCAACTGGTGGTTCATTTGCCGCCATAGACTCCTCATCAAGCTCCGCATCCAGGCAATCCTTCAATCGCCATGTACCAGCCACGGGGATCTCCAGATTTGATGGCCGTTCTATCCGGTCTTCACTGTCAGAAATCACTGTTGAACATCCGCACAGTACCGTAAATAAGGCTATAACTATCAAAATTTTAGAAACTAGCATCATTTTTGAGCCTGATTTAGTATTTGAAATTACTATCATACCTGAGATTATTCTCAGCATCATGCCACCTCGCCATCAGTAACTGCAGGAATACGGATCACAACCTTTGTCCCTTTACCTGCCGCACTGTAAATTGAAAAGCTGCCATTCATCAACCTGATGATCTCCTCACATATCGACAGACCAATTCCGTTGCCCAATTTACTGTTCTTTCCCTTAAAAAACTTTTCTTTGATATACGGCATTTCATCTGCTGCTATCCCACAGCCGGTGTCAATGACGGTGAAAATTATCTCGCCTCCGCTGGCTTCAGTCTGAAACAGTATACTACCCCCCGCCTGTGTAAATCGAAAGGCATTGTCCAGAATATTGATAATGACCTGCTTGAGCCTATTTCCATCCGTTACTATATCCGGCAGTTCGCCATCCGCCTCCACACTAAAACGCAGCCCTTCTCTGGCCGCTCTCGGAGCCAGCTGCCTGCCGACTGTATCGACAAATTCGTGCAGTCTTACCAACTCTTTTTTAATACTGAGTTTTTCAGAAACAAGTCTCGAAAAATCCAGCAGCTCCTCTACCATTGCTGTCAGACGGTCGCATTCCTTTTCAATGATATCAAGCCCCGTATCAAAAAGCTCGCTGTCCTCCTGTCCCACCTCCATCAGCGTAACCGCCCAGCCCTTGATAGAAGTCAGAGGAGTTCGTAATTCATGAGATATTGAAGATATAAAATTATTTTTTAATTTATCTCTTTTTTCTATCTCATCCGCTAAATAATTGAGTGTATCTGACAGCTTTCCTATTTCATCGTTATATGCCCTTTTACTTCTGACCCGAAAATCTCCTGAAGCCATTTGGGCAGCAACCGTGGTGACCTTTTTTAAGGGATTGATGATAGTGTTTGAAAGCAGAAAGCTCAATACAACAGATGCAGCTGTTACAGCCAATCCGATTATTGCAAAGACCATAGCTATGGCATGAACATCTTCATTTACTTGCCTAAGCGTGCTGATAAAGCGCAGTACGCCGACCGTAGATCCATCCGCCTGAAGAACGGCTGAAACCGCCATGATCCCACTGCTGTCATAAGATACCTTGCCGACCCACGTACCTTTACCGTTTCTAAGGGCTTCTTCAACGTCAGGCAGGCGTTCATCCTCCACTGGCATATAGCCAATCGAATCCATCAAAACCTTCCCATCAGCATCAATGATCTGCACCTGCGCATTGGTCTGCTTCCAGAAGGTATCCACATTATTAAGCACATTATCCGACAGGGATGCATCAGAAAAATATCTTGAGTACAGCTCGCAGGAAATTTTCAACTGGTTATGCAGGTTGGTCTCAAGGTTATTATAGTAATTGGCGCGTACAATATTGATAATCAAGGTTTCGAGAACCAGGACCGTTAAAAAGATAATAACTATGAAGCCAAAGGCCATTTTCTTTCGGATGCTCAGTGTCATTTCTCACACCATCTGTAGCCAAAGCCCCAAACTGTTTCAATATATTGAGGTTTCGAGGGATCTTCTTCGATTTTTTCTCTTATCCTTCTTATGTAAACATCCAATGTCTTTAAATCACCAAAATAGTTTTTTCCCCAAACGGCGTTGAAAAGCTCGTTCCTGCTCAGCGCCCTGCCCACATTTGACATAAACATTTTCAAAACGGAGAACTCAGTTGGCGTAAGCTCGATTTCAACATCATCTTTATAGAATTTCTGTGATTTCAGATCCATCGTCAGATTCTTGTAAACAAGCGGCGTCTCATCCGGCATTTTAAGCCTTTCAGATCTGCGCAGCACCGAGCGTATCCTTGCTGTAAGCTCTCTGGGATTAAAGGGTTTTACCATATAATCGTCTGCCCCGATCTCAAGCCCGGTTATCTTATCAATATCCTGGCCTCTTGCGGTCAGCATTATGATTATCAACTCCGGCATTTCCTCCCTCAGTCTGGCACACACCTGAAAGCCATCTATCCCAGGCAGCATAACATCAAGCACCATCACTTCAGGCTTGTACGCGGCAGCCATCTCCAGACCTTTTTCTCCCGTTTCTGCTTCAAGCACGTCAAAACCGCTGCGTTCAAGGTTTATTGCAATAAACTGCCTAATTGATGACTCATCTTCCACAACAAGTACTTTAATTTTGACCTCGTTCATTTTTATCCCCATTCGCTAAAAAACTTGGTCCCGCAAAAAACGATAATATTATTCTACATTATTTTTACTATAGCTTCCACTGAAAAAAAAGAGGCCATTTTACATGCTGGCCGCCAGAGCGTTTTTATCTGATATGTATGCATTTTGCCGAATGATCTTATCAGCGGTCTTGTAAATATCACAAATCAAGCTGCGATTAGGATGCGATAAAAGCAACTCAAAAACCTTAACAAAGACCTCCTGCGTAAGTTGACCGGCTCGAAACTCATTTCCGCATTCATCGAGCATGAGCATATAAATTCTGCCTTTATGAGGCTTGATAAGCTCCTCATAAGCTTCTACACAACCGTTACGAGCAGATATGTTGAGTTGTCTTTCGTAATCATTCATTTGTTTGCAGCCTCCACTTATATCATATCTATTGGCGGGAAATAAAAAATTAAAATTT
>JAEYON010000010.1 GCA_023411645.1 Bacillota bacterium
GGCGAGAATGTGCTTAAGGAGACGGAAATACGTCCGCTGATACTGAATGTGGAGGTTGAGCCGGCTCAAAATGTGCCTGTCGGATACGAGACATTTCAATCCGCATATGTGATCAGGACGCGATTCCGCGCCGGAAGTGCTGCAAACCTTAGACCGGAGCTGTTTGTCAGAGCATTGTCTGAACAGGCGCATATCCCCGTTGCGGCCGCAAGGATGCACCGCAGGGCGCTTTATGTTGTTATGAACGGAAGGATGACAGACCCGCTGGATCAGACAGTCCTTTCGTAGAAATAACCGAGTTGCAGAGATGGAACATTGTGGATAAATAAAATCTCTACAAGATGTGTTAAGGTAATATAAATGCAAAAAGCTTGCCATAGGTTATCTTCTTGCATTATATAATGATACGAGGTGTTTGTTATTGAGTAATGAATTGATAGTTGATATCGGCATTGGAGGAAACAGAGTCGCACTTCTGGAAGACAATGAACTGGTAGAAATATATATTGAGCGGCCGGGCACAGAGAGAATGGTTGGTAATATTTACAGGGGAAAGGTCAGCAGTGTTCTGCCAGGAATGCAGGCAGCATTTGTCGATATTGGCTTTGAAAAAAATGCTTTTCTCTACGCAGGCGATGTGATTGCACGCAGAGAGTATTCTGAGGAAGATGAAGATTCTGCGGAACAGGAACTGAAAGGCTGTAATATAGGCGAATTGCTAAGTGCCGGGCAGGAACTGACAGTCCAGGTCATCAAGGAACCGATTGGTTCAAAAGGGCCCAGAGTGACTACGAACATCACGCTTCCAGGCAGGCATCTGGTGCTTTTGCCAGATGCAGATTATACCGGCGTTTCCAGACGGATTGAAAATGAATGTGAACGAGCAAAGCTGAAGAAAATTGCCGAGAACCTCAAGCCAAAAGGGATGGGTCTGATTGTAAGGACAGTCTCTGAGGGGAAACAAGAGGAGGATTTTACCGAGGATATGAGATTCCTCCTTAAGCTGTGGGATAGCATCCGGCAAAAGGAACAGAGCGGACCGGTGCCGCGCTGTATCCATAAGGATTTGGATCTTGTTTACAGAGCGGTTAGAGACTTGTTTACCAAAGAGATCGACAAGTTTATAATCAACGACCGACATCAGTATGCCAGAGTGCTCGAGATTGTTGAGATGCTCTCTCCCTCATTGAAATACCGCGTGGAATATTTCAGCAAAAGCTATGATGTGTTTGAGTTTTACCAGCTTGAAGGTAAGATCGCCAGAGCGCTTTCACGGAAGGTTTGGCTAAAATGCGGAGGCTATCTAGTGATTGACAGGACTGAGGCGCTGACGGTGATAGACGTGAATACCGGTAAATTCGTTGGCGGTAGTAACCTTGAGGACACTGTGCTGAAGGCAAATCTTGAGGCTGCTGCGGAAATAGCCAAGCAGGTTCGGCTTCGTGATATTGGCGGGATCATTATTATTGATTTCATCGACATGCATGAGCATGAGCACCAGCAGATGGTGCTGGATGCGCTGAAGCAGGCGCTGAAAAAGGACAGAACCAAGTCGACGGTGGTTGGGATGACCGGACTTGGGTTAATCGAGATGACGAGGAAAAAGGTGAAGCAGGAGCTCTCAACAGTATTACATGTGGATTGCCCTTACTGCGACGGAAGCGGAAAGATGCTGTCCCCTGAGTCAGTCGCTCGGAAGGTTGAGAAAGATATTAGCAAATACTTAGCCCAGACCATATCCGACACCATTCAGGTGGAGGTTCATCCCTCGGTGGCTTATGTGCTTGAGGCCGACTTCAACGGTAACTTTGCACGTCTTCAGGAAACATTTAACAAAAAAGTTGTTTTCAAAGCATCAGATGGGGTGAAGTATAATGAAATAAAAGTCAGAGATGAAGCACCATTATAATAACAAGGCCGCTTTTGACTCACCCACCATTTGGAGATTGCAACCCACCCAAGCAGTCAAAAGCATCGGCTTATAATGTCATTCGTTCTGATCGGTGCGCACGTATTCTTTAACAGCAATGCTCCTGCGGATGGCTTCTAGCGTCATAGCTTTTAGCCCGAACTCCGTCCCATATTGAATGTTCATCTAGTTGGTGAACTCGTCGGCATAGTGAACAGGTAATGGTGGGTGTCAATATGAGAGATTCCAAAAGATCACACCAAGCCATCAATATTCCAAAAGATAGTTGCAAAACAACATATTACATGCTAATATATTTAGTAAAATATTACTATATACCAAACAAATTTAAAAAAGCGGCAAAAATGTGTCGAAATGTGTCAATATTAGGCACCAACGACTAATTCTCATTCGTTAAATATATACCAATACGTTATGGGCCAGGTTAGAATCAGGTACTACGGTTTTAAGTGAGAGATTATTTACAGGAGAAATAATAAAACGATTTTCAACATTAAGGCGAGGATGAGCCAAACCCCTATTTCCACATAGAATCTTTTTGAGGAAAGATCATGCATACCAAAAAAAAAATAAGTACCATCCGCATATTAATGTTAAGTATAAACTTAATAATGACCTTGTTTATGGGTGTCGTTATTATTAATGCGAGCACATTAATATGCTGGAAGGATTCTGCCAGGGAATTTCTCGAGAAAATTAAGTATGTTCCGAGAGAGTCATGGAAAGTGCCCACCTATTCGATTGTTTTACTCAGCCTTTTTGCTGTGAGTATGTTTTACAGGGAAAAGGTGAGCAGAAAAAGAAAGCAAATACTAACTGTACTAAGTATTATTGATATCATTATATGTATTGTGATTATGTTTATTTTCAACTTGAGCTATAATGGTATTTTTTTGCTTGCAATCGCAAATATCATTTACTTTATAGAAGGCGGCAAAAGGAGACTGGCATTTTTGGTCGCTGCCGTAAGTATTTATATCGTCCTGGATTACGATATAATCTCTATTTATACCAATATGTTCTCAATTTATGATTACATTGATTACTATAATACAATACAGAAAATTTATATTTTAGGTTTGCAAAAAATTATTGTATCAGTGAATCAGGTCGTTTTCATCATATTCATGGTTTTTATTATTCAGATACAAATTGAGGAAAACAAGAAGATTACCCAGTTATATGACAAGTTGTATAAAACGGCGGAAGAATTAAGGGTTGTAAATATTCAATTGAATGATTATGCTCAAAAATCAGGAATGATGGCGAAAATGAGAGAAAGGAACCGATTGGCAAGGGAGATTCATGATACGATCGGTCATTATTTAACAGGAATAGCAACCGGACTTGAAGCCTGTATGGAACTCATTGACGTTAACGTTGAAAAAACCAAGCTGCAGATTTCTAAGATCAGGGTGTTTGCAGAGAAAGGTCTACTTGATGTAAGAAGGTCGGTCAAGGAATTAAGACCCGACATGTTGGAAAGATTCACTCTCATTCCTGCCATTCAAAAGCTTTCGGACGATATAAACGAATGTACAAGAACAAAGGTGTGTCTTAATGTGGAGTGTCCGGATATCCAGCTCTCCGAAGATGAAGAAGAGACGGTGTACAGAGTAATCCAGGAATCCATAACAAATGCCGTAAGGCATGGTAATGCCACTCAGATATCGGTATCACTGGCTTACAATAATGATATGGTTCACTTTCGTGTGGAAGACGACGGGAAAGGGTGCAAATACGTTCAAGAAGGGTTCGGATTGAAGCATATAAGAGAAAAGGTGTTGTATTTACAGGGAAAGCTTGATTATTCAAGCGGGGAACAAAAAGGATTCCAAGTATCAGGAGAAATTCCGATTAGGAGAAAGGTGATGCAATGATCCGGTTGGCAATAGTGGAAGACCAAGAAATCATAAGGCAAAGTCTTGAAATGATGCTGGGGAGCAAATCCGATATCGAAATTGCCGGAACGGCTGGGAACGGAGAAGATGCTATTAAATTAGTAAAGAGCACACTTCCTGAAGTTGTTCTAATGGATATCAGAATACCTGGCATTGATGGCGTAGAATGCACCAGAATTATTAAGGAGAAATATCCGAAAATAAAAGTTATTATATTAACGACATTCGATGACGATGAATATGTATTCTATGCCCTGAAATATGGAGCCAGCGGATATCTTTTAAAAGGCATTTCGCTTAATGAACTTTTAGCCGCAATTAAAACGGTTGTAGAGGGAGGCGCATTGATCAATCCCTCTGTTACTGCGAAACTCATCAACTATTTCTCCAAAATGGCTTATGGTAATTTCAAGATCGCAATTGATGATAAAAAAATTAAGGAACTAAACAAAAATGAGATAAAAATCATGCAAATGATCGGTATGGGAATGACAAACATAGAAATATCAAGGAAACTCAAGTATAGTGAAGGGACAATTCGAAATTATATCAGCAATATATTGAGTAAACTAAATCTCCGTGATAGAACCCAGATTGCGGTACTTGCTGTTCAGACAGATATCATGATGAAAGATCTTGAAGATTGAGGTGGTATTTTTGAAAGGCAGGAAAGTAATTTCAGGTGCAATATTAGTTATCGTCGTAATAGCGATTTTTTCATCTTATGTAATTCATGCAAACAGGGAAACTCAAATTGTCTTGGATTTCGGTATTTTTTCCGGTAATCTGTGGGATGTGCCCAGTGTCGACAGCTATAAATACATTGATGAAGCCATAGAAAAATTTGAAAGAGAAAACCCGGGTGTCAAGGTCAAATATCGGCCTGGAACATTAAAATCGGATTATTCCGAATGGCTTTCGCAAAAAATCATTAAAGGGGAAGAGCCGGATGTATTCTGTGTGCTGCCAGGGGATTTTAATACGCTTGCATCGATAGGGATTATGAAGAATTTGGATGGATTGGTCGAAAAGGACAAGAATTTTGATATAAACAAAATATACGACAATGCTGTAAAACTCGGTCAGTTGAAAGGAATCCAATATGCAATGCCTAAAGAACTAAATCCGATGTTGATGTTCGTCAACAAGACACTGCTGGACAAGGAAGGAATACCTGTGCCGGACAGCGATTGGGACTGGAATGATTTTTATAATATTTGCATGAAAGTAACGAAGGATTTGGATGGCGACAGAATATTGGACCAATTCGGCGCAACAGGCTTTACATGGCAGCTTGCCGCATATACCAACGGGCAACAGTTGTTTGATACAGATGGAAAAAATGCTTTGTTCGACAAGCCTGAGGTTCTGGATGCGGTCAAATTTGTTCAAATGCTTTACAAAATAAATATGAACCAGAATGTATCAGATGCCGACTTTGAGAGGGGATGTGTTGCTTTTGCACCATTTAGGTTTTCGGAATACATGAGATACAAAACGTACCCCTATCGTGTTGCAAAGTATAATAATTACGAGTGGGGATGCATTAAGCTGCCTAGGGGAGCAGATGGTAAAAATGCTGCCGATCTTAGCAGTTCACTTTTTTGTATCAGTTCAAGGACCCAACATGAAAAAGAAGCGTGGAATTTTTTGAAGTTCTTGATTTATGATGAGGAAATTCAGTTAAAGACGATCAAATACTCACACAGCATACCTGTGTTAAAAGGGGTCACCGAATCTGACGAAGCAAAGATTGAGTTGAACAGGGACAACCCTGACAAAATGATTTCCGTCAACCAAAAGATGCTAAGTGAAATCATTGAGCAATCAGTTGTAACACCGAGGTTCCATAAGTATGAGAAAGCTATGGATCTGGCAGATAAGGAGCTTTTCCAGATCATAAACGGTGATTACAGTCCTTTGACGAACCTTACAAAGATAAACCGTGAATTGGAGTATTTCCTGATCAATTAATATTAATTCCAGCCTTAAAACATACAAATCAATTCATTTTGAATGGCAATATGTGACTATTGTCATTTTTCTTATGTTTAAAATCACCTTGTAGTTGTTACTGATGGCATTAGCCGAACTGGTACACTTCTTTGTATAATTCAACCAGATTCAAAACATATTCAAATTATATTTAGTTAATGTGGTGATAACATTGGATGTATTAATGAAAAAAATCAATAAATCCTTTGGATCTGTAAAAGTACTTGAAAATGCGCATCTGCATGTAAAAGACAGGCAGATTCATGCTTTGGTGGGCGAAAACGGTGCTGGAAAATCAACCATGATGAAAATATTGACCGGGGTTTACACAAAGGATTCCGGTGAAATTATCATCAACTCAGTTGAAAAGGAATTTCGCAATATCCGGGATAGTGAGAACCAAAAGATTGCCTTCATTCATCAGGAACTGAATGTACTTCCGGAAATGAGCATCATGGATAACATGTTTCTTGCCCGGGAGATCAAAAACAATTTGGGCTTTTTGGATGAAAAAAGTATGATGGCTCGTGCAAAGGAAAAGTTGAGCCTTTTGAAGCTTGACATTGACCCGAGAACCTTGATGAAAGATCTCTCTGTCGGCTGCAAACAGCTTGTGGAAATTGCCAAGGCGCTTCTAATGGAATCGGAATTGATCATAATGGATGAACCTACGGCTGCTTTGACAGAAAGGGAGATCGACTCCCTGTTTGCCATTATCCGAGACCTGAAGGAGAAAGGTGTATCATTTATATACATTTCCCACCGTATGGAGGAAATATTCCAACTGTGTGATGAAATCACGGTTTTGCGCGACGGCAAATACATAAATACAGTAAAGACAAGTGATACGAACCTTGATGAAATAGTTGGAATGATGGTGGGATACGATATTGACGAACGTTTCCCTAGAGTTGATGTAGAGCCCGGAGAGGTAGTCCTGTCGGTCAGAAACCTGACGAGGCCGGGCGAATTCGAAGATATCTCCTTCGATGTAAGAAAGGGAGAAATACTAGGATTCTCAGGATTAATGGGATCTGGTAGAACGGAAATCATGCATGCTCTGTTTGGCAGCACCAGATATAAGAGCGGAGAGATTCGGATTGATAATAAAAAGGTCAATATTCGTTCACCGATTGATGCAAAGAAGTTCGGGATCGGTTTCATTACAGAGGATAGAAAGAACGAGGGTTTGATACTGGATTTTGATGTGAAGGAGAACTTTATTATTCCATCACTGAGAAACTATGTCAGAAAAATATTTCTTGATAGAAAGCTCATTTCACAAACGGTTGAGAAGTTCATTAGGATGCTGAGCATTAAAGCTTCGTCTCAGGACATTTATGTAAGTAACTTGAGTGGCGGTAATCAGCAAAAACTTGTTATTGCCCGATGGCTGACCACAAATCCCAGGATACTAATATTGGACGAGCCGACCAGAGGTGTTGATGTAGGTGCGAAGAAAGAAATTTATGAAATTATAAATAAGCTAAAACAGCAAGGTGTTGCAATCGTTGTTGTCTCAAGTGAATTAACTGAAATAATTGGTATTTCTGACAGAATTGCAGTTATGCATATGGGAAAGATGACAGGTCTAATTCCAATTGACGAGGCAAACCAGGAAATAATCATGAAGTACGCAACATATGGAGGGAATGAATCATGTCTAAATTAAGTACGATTATTAAGAAATATGGCACGTTGATAAGCTTAGCCGTGTTGGTAATGATCGTAAGTATTATTAACCCGACTTTTATATCAACAAATAATGCTCTAAACATATTCAAACAGATAACAGTAAGTGGTCTTATAGCATACGGCATGACATTTGTAATCTTAACTGGTGGTATTGACCTGTCGGTTGGCTCGACGCTCGGACTGTCAGGTATTATACTGGGATTGCTGATTAAATCAGGAGTAAACGATGTACTTTCAATCATTATTATTCTGGTTATGGGAACTATATTAGGGTTTATAAATGGAGTTCTTGTATCAAAAATGAAGTTGCAACCTTTTATTGCTACATTATCAACTATGGCAATGTATAGAGGGCTTGCCATGATTATATCGAACGGTATACCTTTTATGGACGTAACAAAAAATGCTCCGGTGCTTGATTTCTTCAGCCAGGGAAATGTAATAGGAATACCATTTCCTATGATAGTATTCATAATATTTCTGGGAATATTATACATCATTCTTCAGAAGACGGTTTTTGGAAAGGGAATATATGCGATAGGCGGCAATGAAACGGTTGCCAGATTATCTTCGGTACCGGTAATAAGAGTAAAATCAATCGTTTACGCAATCAGTGGCTTTTTGTGTGCTGTAGCTGCGGTGATACTAACTTCCCGTCTCAGCTCAGCTCAACCAACTGCAGGATCTGGATTTGAAATGGATGCAATAGCCGCCGTAGTTATTGGAGGAACCAGTATGTCCGGTGGTAAAGGCAAAATTGTCGGGACATTTCTTGGTGTAATCATAATTGGAGTTTTGAATAATGCACTGAATATTATAGGGGTATCTGCCTACTATCAGCAATTTGTTAAAGGTGTTGTAATTCTTCTTGCGGTTATGTTAGACCGTAGAAGTAATACATAAATAAAAAAAAAGGAAGGGATACTATTATGAGAAAGTTGGCTTTATTTGTTGCAGTTGCAGTACTACTCGTTTCTCTGGTTGCATGTGGCAATGCGGTTAATACCAATGTGGATAAACCCGCAGCACCAGCCAGCACTGAAACGAAACAAACCGAAGAAGCAGGTACCACAAAGGATACCACCGCAGATCAGCCAAAGAAACAGCTTGCATTACTTATGTGCGACTTGGGAAATCCGTTTTTCCTAGTACTCAGGGATGCTGTTGTGGAGCAGGGAGAAGCTCTTGGTTATGAAGTAATCGTGTATGATGGACAAAATGTAGCTTCAAAGCAGGTTTCACAGGTAGAAGATGCAATCCAGAAAAAGGTTTCTGGTATCGTTATTAACCCAGCTGATGAGTCTTCCACTGCAAACGCTTTAAAAGAGGCTATAGCTCAGAATATCCCAGTAGTCACTGTTGACCGTCAGGTTAATAATGTTGACGGAATACTTTCATATCTTGTTACAGATAACCTCAAGGGTGGAAGACTATGTGGAGAATGGCTTGAGAAAAGGCTTCCCGAAGGCGGAAACGTAGTACTTATGGAAGGCATTATGGGAACAGCACCTCAAAGAGAGCGTGGCGGAGGATTCTTAAGTGTAATAGATCCTAAGCAAAATCCAAACAGCAAATTTACCATGTTGGATGTAGCGATAGGAGAATTTTCGATGGCTCCTGCCGAGATGGCAATGTCTGACCTGTTGGCAAAACACAGTGATATTGATGTAGTATTCGCTGAGAATGATACAATGGCAGTTGGTGTTTGTCGTGCCATTGAAAATGCAGGAAGACAGAATGACGGCATTATTGTTATCGGATTTGATGGCGCTAAAGAAGCTTATGATCTGATTGAGAAGGGTCAAATGGAAGTTACAGCAGTTCAGGATTTTGTCTATATTGGTAAAACCGCAGTCGATTATATAGATAATTTCCTAAAGGATTTCACAAAGCCGGAGCCAAAAGTTCTGGTAGACGTATACATGTCTGACTCAAAATAATATAGTTTTTAAATAAAATGATATGCACCTTGCAGAAATAATAGCTTATAATTAAGCATTATTTCTGCAAGGATACTTCTATTTTTGGACGTTTTAACAACAGTGGATTTCATCGTGGAAATATGAATAGCGAGGAGATAATAATATGAAAACTATCAAAGGTTTATCCTTGAAGGCAAAACTTGTTTCAAGTTTTGTTGTGATTGTGTTGGTCATGAGTTTAATTAGCATTATATCTTTCTTTACCATGAAGCAAAGTCAGTATGAAATGGATAATATGCTGGAAGCGTTAGTGATTGCCAACGAAGCTTTAACATATATTGATGAAATCCCGAAGGATATGACCGAATACATTTTTAATAAAAATGAAGTATGCAAAACAAGGGTTCTGGATAGTATTAGTATTATGAATAGTTATTTAGAAAACCTAAAAGGTAGTGTAAATAACGAAAGAAGTCTGAATAGGCTGGATGAAGCCATAAAGTTAAATGATACACTAACAAATAAAGTAAATTCAGTGTTTGATACGGCTGATTCAAATAAGCTTGCTGAAGCTGTTAAAGAAAATGAAGTTGTATCAAATATTCTTATATACTCCAATGATAATATTGAATTAATGATACAGGACGAATTGAGCAGCTCACAGCAGATTAAAGCAGCACTGAATGACAAATCGAATTGGACTGGAATTGTAGTAGTATGTTTAGTTTGCTTAACAGGTGTACTAAGTATACTGCTAGGATACTTTTATTCCAGTAGTATTGCCGGGACTATTTCCAAGTTGGCGAATTTTGCACAAAGTATTGCACTAGGAGATTTAACGGTTCAAAAGATCAACACAAAGTCAGAGGATGATATTTCGATTCTGGCAAATTCATTCAATCAAATGGTCGATAACCTAAGGTCATTGATAGGAAGTATCAGTGATAGTAGTAACTGTGTGGCAGAATCTGCAAAAAGCTTAAAATTATGTTCGGAGCAAAACAGTATGGCTCTTGGACAGATTGCTTCTTCGGTTAGTCTGGTATCGCATGGAGCTCAGGAGCAGTCCGAACAACTAGATAAAACGGTTACTGTTGTAAACAAATTATTTGAAGGCAACAAAAAAGTATATGATAACTCACAAATGGTATTGTCATCATCCGAAATGGCCACTAACGCTGCAGCGGTTGGCAATGAAAAGGTTGGAATGCTAATTGATCAGATTGATATTATCAACGACAAAATAGTTGCTACACAGGAGATAACCGAGACTCTAAATACATGTTCTGATGAGATGCAAATGATACTTGATACTATAACCAATATTGCATCTCAAACAAATTTGTTAGCCCTAAATGCTGCAATTGAAGCTGCAAAAGCTGGAGAGCACGGTAAGGGATTTGCAGTATTAGCAGATGAAATACGTAAGCTGGCTGAAGGTTCTTCAGTAGCAACAAAAGAGATTACAAAAATGCTTAATGATATACGGTCCCAATCCCAAAATGTCGCAGAAAGTATGAAAATAGGAGTGGAAAAAGTTCAGAAAGGTATATTAATGGCAAAGGATGCACGTAAAGTATTTTATGAAATCGTAAGCACAAGCACAGATGTAGATTTACAAATCAAAGAAATAACAAAAGAAATAGAAATAATGGTAGAAGAGATTAAAAATGTTGAAGCAATGAGCAAAAATATCTCTAATATTACGAGGCAGTCGTCTTACGAGGCTCAAGAAGTAGCTGCTTCCGTAGAAGAACAGACAGCAGGCCTGCAGGAAATAGCAGCTTCAGTTGCTGTGATGTCAGAAATGGCTGAAGAACTTCAGGGATTAGTTAACAAGTTTATCCTATAAAAAAGCTCAGAATCAACCAATTTGCCATTGTTTCATTTTACTTTATTTATGAGTAGTATATAATTAAATATAGTACAAGAACGACAGTTTATTTTTATATGGAAAGGGTGTATATGAGAATTAAAAAAGGAATAATATTTTGCATGACAATTGTTTTTATTAGTTTATATTCTTCCGGATGTTTGTCAGGAGGCAATAAAAATAACAATTTTGAAATAGAATCTGGCAGCATTAAAGAAACAAGAGTATTCGGGGCAACTTTTATGACGATGAACAATCCTTTTTTCGTGGAAGTAAACGAGGGCTTGAAAAGTGTTATAGAAAGCAATGGAGATAAGCTTATCACTCTTGATCCACAGCTTAGCCAGCAAAAACAAATCGTCGAAATAGAAGAATTGATTTCAAAAAAAGTCGACGCTATATTTCTCAACCCTGTTGATTGGAAGGAGATAAAGCCGGCTCTCGATGCTGCCAACAAAAAAGGGATTCCAATTATTGTTGTTGATGCGCCTGTTTTTGATGATATGCTGGTAGAATGTACGGTGGCTTCAGATAACTGGAATGCCGGAGTGTTGGTAGCAAAACACATGATGGCCAGAAAAGAGGCAATGAATATAGTCATACTAGATTTCCCGATCAATAAACCCTGTATAGAGAGAATAAGCGGATTTTTGGAAACGATAAATAATAATAGCCAATATAAGGTCATCGCCAGATATGGTACGAATGGTACACTTGAAGATGCGATGCCTATAATGGAGAATGTATTAGAAAACAATGATGATATTGATGTTGTAATTGGCGCAAACGATCCTATTGCCATAGGTGCATTGGCTGCGCTGAAGGCGGCAGACAAACTGGATCATGTAATGATATATGGTGTTGATGGTTCGCCGGATGCAAAGAAACTGATAAAGGATGGATACATGGTTGGTTCAGCTGCCCAATCTCCCAGACACATAGGTGAAAAAGCGGCTGATTCGGCATATAAGATGCTGGCAGGTGAAAAACTGGAAAAGGATATAAAAGTACCGGTATCCCTTGTAACACAGGATAATATTGATGAATATGGTACGGAGGATTGGCAATAAATTAGCCGACAAATGTGAGTTGTAGTTTGTAAGTGATTCCATATAGATCATGGATAAGAACTTGATTTATTGTGTCAGTCGAGTTTTGCTATAATAAGAGTGAATTTTGAATAAACCGACGAATATCAAAAACGACGGTGTGAAACTTTCTCTGTAAATTGACTTTCTATGATAATTTTATTCGGGGCTTGTAGGCCAGATTCTGGCTTACAAGCCCTTGTTTACACTATAGGGAAAAGAGAACGGCATGTCAAGAGCG
>JAEYON010000011.1 GCA_023411645.1 Bacillota bacterium
CGCTCTTGACATGCCGTTCTCTTTTCCCTATAGTGTAAACAAGGGCTTGTAAGCCAGAATCTGGCCTACAAGCCCCGAATAAAATTATCATAGAAAGTCAATTTACAGAGAAAGTTTCACACCGTCGCAAAATTCTATTGGGCACTTCCCATAATTTTATTTGTTGATTATTTCTGCATAAACCAATGTTTGGTTAAGAAGCTGGTATGCTATCTCTCCGAAAGTAACAGGTCCTGTAAACGGAGGGGTTGATTTACCTTCAAGCTCACCATAAAGGTAATTAAGAATACAGTTGCACGAAAAGATTGGTTCAACATCCTTAATCCTTTGTAAGTGCTCTTCAAAGCTTTCTGCATAATTGTTGACAGAACGTGCAAAGCGATATTCCTTCCCGGCAAACACAGGGGCATAGAAATCTACTGTCTTACTTTCCTCAGAAATTGATTTTATGGAGACATTTATTAATACGCTGTTATAATCTGCAACCAACGGTAATTGTGTATTAATTTTGCTTTCGGATATATAATCTGATAGCACCACTTCTTTTCCGTTGACCAGACATTTCGATACTGATAAAGTGTCTTGCTCAAATTCGATTTTTGTATCACTTTCATCAGTGCAAAAAATATTTACTATGCCGAGAGAAGCCATTTTATCTTCAGGCAGGCAAATATGTAATGCAATCGCTTTATTGTCATATGATACACCTGTAACACCATCATAAACCTTTGCACTAGAATCGGTTGACAGATCGAATCCTGAAATCCAGCCAACAGTAGGATTCATGAACAAGTCATTTGAGTTCGGCGCTTCTTTGGAATAATATATGGCAACATCACTTGCAAAAGGCATAATTAAAAAAGTCATCCCATTAGAATATGCATCCTTTGTTATATCAAAAATATTATTCCTGTCATAAACCGCGGTTTTGAAGTCAACTGCACATGCGATTTCATTAATGAATAATCTATCCTTGCATGTTATACCGCCCTGTTCCGTAATAAAATAAGGAGAAGTCCCTGCAATCCACTTACCGTTTGGCAGTTGGCTCAGCAAAGACTCATCGGCTGCAATATGCAGAATTTTGCCTTCCCGGATTAATTTTGTTGCCTCATCAAGATTAACAAACATACATTCCGCCTCCTATAAATTATTCAGGATCTCAAGTTCCTTTTTCATGATTGAAGGATACTTTTCTAGAAACGCTTTCATTTCCTGCAGACAGCTGTTAAGTTCGGCCGGTGACTGATTTGCCGAATACTTTCTCTGTAATCTGGCAATTAGCAGATTTAGACCAAGGTTTGTTGACTCATACTTTGCCTGTTTCTTAAGTAATTTCTCAAGCTTTAAATCCAGCTCCATACTGTTTACCCTCTCCTTTCTCTTTACTTAATAAGTACATCTTGCAGTATTTCTTAAAGATAAGGATATAGTAAATATTGTCTTTTGACAACAGTATTCTATCTACATGTGGGAGACTAAAACATTGTTACAAGTATAAAAGGTTTGATAATCCATATAATGAGGGGGTCATTCCGATTTTACAGCATACTTTTTAATACCAAAAAATATCATCAACGTTCCGGTAACGCTGAAAAGCACTTTTCCCATGACGAACGAGACAGGTAATGTAAAAGCTGGTTCTCCGTCAAGGCCAACAGGCAATGATAAAGGATGTGTATAGAATAGATTCCCTCCATATAAATCAATAAAGGCGGGTAGTGGTAAGAATCCAAATAAAAGCAAGGCTATCATTAACGCGTACAGGATATTCGATTGAACACCACCTGCCATCAAACCTATACCAAATGTAAATAACAAGCTTGGTAATAGAGTAATAATTATCGGAATAACGAAATCACCATAGCTATAAAATCTAAATATCAGAGCATAGAACACTATGCTTATTACTATGACAAAGAGTGATATTATCATACAGGCAACAGCCATTGCCGAGCATTTAATTAACCCATACTTAGCCCGATTGACAGGCGCTGCGAATGTTAATTGTTTTACTTTTCTTTCTTGATTTGAGTACATAAATGTCATAAAAAAGAGCAGAGCTATAAGCAGCAGCGGCAGCATACCAGCAAGATATGCACCGTAGCTCCAAGCAGAAAACGGGGCGGTGTATGCAATCCCGGCAATTATATCCCCGGTCAGCAGCTTATAGCCATACAAGCCGGTAATAATCAATAGCGCAAAAAAGAACTTGTTAAGTATTAACCTCTTCAACTCATACCTAAAAATCTTAATCAATTGCAAGATCCTCCTCCATTAGCCCGCAGGCATCTAAAAACTCTTGATATGAAAGCATTTCGTATGTGTCCGCCATTGACAGTTTTGACAATATCCCGTCCATAACATCCTCGCCACCGACAAGCTCGGCGGCTTTATAAATCTTCAAAGGCATTAGGCAATACTTTATGACTTTTGATTCTCTGATACGGATGTGGGCCGCGAAATTATCCGGCATAATACTCAGATATTCCGGATTGCGCCGATAGAAATTGCGGTTCATTTCCTCGACAGCACGTTTCCATTGTTCCACATAATTCTTGAGTCCATATTCCTCGCCGTATTTTTCTTTATATAAGC
Organism: Bacillota bacterium; assembly: GCA_023411645.1. Classification (GTDB taxonomy): domain Bacteria; phylum Bacillota; class Clostridia; order Acetivibrionales; family DTU013; genus JAEYRF01. The sequence goes on from JAEYON010000011.1 coordinate 2,599, forward strand.
GATAGGTTGTGTAAACGGTAAGACCCTCTGAAGTCCATTCGGAGACAGCCGTATCTTCCCATATCATCGTGTTCAGTCCCCACCACTGATGGATGATTTCATGGGCTAATATCTCTTTACCCGCTGCACCTTTCCACGGGTCGGTCAACGAATATATGGAAAAAGTAGTTTCACCCATGTTGCTTATACCATCCATCGCTGAGCCGCCGAAGTTATTGGCCGCTGTCTGAACGAGCTTCAGATTTCCGTCATCCAGAGATCTCAGTGGTCCGAATCGTTCGGTGCAATAGTTGAGAACATCAGCTAATACTTCCTCAGCGTCGTTATTTTCTAGTAGCTCTTTGAAATTCTTATGGTAGTAGAATTCAACCGACATAGTATCAGCGTTGATGACTGTGCAGGTGTAGTTTGCTGCAAAAATGCCTATACTGCTGTCATATGAGTTCCTGAGCACCCATGTCTTTGTACCATTCCCGTTGTCATCAACGCCCTTGACGGCGTTTTTTTGTAAACACAGAAGTGTGAAATTATCAGGTAAGGTGATATGAATTGTCACTGTAGTTTCAAATAAGTTTAAAGATGGAATGAGGGAATAATTCAGCAGTTCGATATTATTATGGCTTATCTCAGGGCCTGACATAGAATTTCTGAAGGCTCCCCATAACTTAGGATAACCGCCGTACTCGATAGACAAGTCTCTCGTCCCGCTTGGGACATCAAATTGAATATGCTTTACAACATAATTATCATTTGACAGGTCCGTGTGATTAATGGTTTCACCGTCCGCTTTAATGCTGTAAACATCGTAACCACTATTGATAATCATTTTTGTTTGTCCGCTTCCGCTCCTGAGTTTATAAGTGACTACTCCATACATCGTCCCTTTGTTATAATCCGGCTTTACATCAGCCGTTACCGACACTGCATGCAGATTGTTACTTTCTCTTATTGCATCCCAGTCAATCTCAGGCGGGGCGTTGTTATAAAAGGGTTGCCCCATGTAATGGTTTATGCTTAATGCTATCAACACCGCGCCTAAGGCAGGTAGATAGAACTTCTTGATATTGCTGAACAGAGAACCAAGAATGCTTTTCTCATATTTTCTGGTAAACAAAAGAGATGTAAGCCAAGCTCCTCCTAAGAACATGAGCCAGAATTGGCGGTTGTATATTCCCATACGCAAAGGTTGGGCATTGCCAAATCCATCCGAGAACACAGGGATGTTTGGATTTATCCAGCGCAAAATAAAATTCTCGGATGTAAAGCCGGCAAAACTCAACAATACACAAGCAGTTACCAACACAAAACTAATATCCAGCCTGCGGAAAATCTGATAGAAAGCAGCCGCAAAAAGGATGCCGATCCACATGGAGGGCAGCAAAAAAATCAAGTATGCGGATATATACAGCTCAAGGTCAAAAAAGTATCCCATGTTTATTATGGTATATGGCATATAAGCAATAACTGTCAAAAGCCATGTAGTGACTGAAACGGTAAAGACAGCAGACATTTTTGAAACGTGAAGCATAATCGCCGGAGCTATTGTATCAGTCAGCGCAGAAATACCATACTTATTTATTCTGTCTAGCTCAAAAAGAGTAAACAGCGCGAAGAATACGGCGGAGCCGATCATACCGGTCATCAGAGGATTTACAATCATTTGGGTGGAAGCTGTCTGCACTTCATTCATTTTGAAAACCGTAAAGCCAAATATCGGAGAAGCCGCTGCCATCAGCATAATAAGCCATGTCAGCCTTGCTCTGAATAATCTGTTTACTTCTACGCGCACGTAAGATAGGAATTTCATGGCCTGCTTCCTTTCTCTATGAGATACATATATGCGTCCTCTAACGATGGTTCTACGGGCCGGGCAAAAGCCGGCAGTATTTCCGCCACAATGCGGCACGACACACCGCTTGCGGTGTTCACACGGGAGGTAATTTGATAATCTGTGCCGCCTATGACATTGCCGCTTTGCTCGAAAATACCCACATGTCCGTGAGCGGCTTTTATCAACGCCTCCGGCTTGCCATCAAACAGTATACAACCGTGTTTTATGACAATAAGCCGTCCGCATATGGATTGGACATCTTCAATAATATGTGTAGAAAGCAGAACTATTTTATCTTGGGCTGTTTGTGAAAACAGGTTGCGAAACTTGATTCTTTCCTCCGGGTCTAGTCCCACAGTAGGTTCGTCAAGAATAAGCAGCAGTGGATTGCCTATAAGTGCTTGAGCGATCCCCACACGCTGTCTTTGGCCTCCTGATAAGGTCTTGATTTTTGCAGTTTTCTTTTCTTCAAGATTCGTTTCACAAATGACTTTCGATATTTCTTTCTTAGCATTTTTTATGTTTTTCAAGGCAGCCATGTAATCTAAAAATTGCCAAACGGTTAGCTCGTCGTACAGGCCGAATGATTGCGGCAGGTAACCTAACACATCTTTGAGATGCCTCTCTTTCTTTGATAAAGGTTCGCCGTCAAGAGATATACTGCCCGAAGTTGGAAGGAGAGCAGCGACAAGTAGTTTCATTAAAGTGCTTTTTCCGGCTCCGTTCGGGCCGACAAGTCCTATCATATTTGGGCTTGTCAATTCAATGGATACATTGTCCAATGCTTTTTTTCCTGTTTTGTAGGTCTTAACAACATTTTTTATAGAGATATTCATATATACCACTCCTAAATTAGCTACGCAATGTCGTCACTTAAAAACTTAATAAAAAAAGGAACGATAAAGCAAGCCAGCAGTTTAAATAAAAACCAGCATAGAATGTTATTCTTAATCTAATGGATACGGAATTCTATAATGCTTTTAAATTACGCTTTGACAATACTCGCTTGAATAAAAAGTAACCAACTGGAATTAAAATCAAAACTGAAAACATAAAAATCCATTTTGCAGAAGATAAAGAGATAACTCCAACATCAGGGTTATATTCTCTATAGCTCATATTAACACCAGCCACAGGAATATAACGAAGAGTTATCATTATAAGGGCAATGACTGCTACGAAAATTGCATACCTAAAATCTTTAAATGATTTTTGTAATTTCTTTTTTATATCATTCGATTCGCCAAATCGATCAATTGCTCTATTTATTGATTCGTCTTCAGTAAAGCCGTTTTTAGTGAACTCCGATTTGAGTGATTCCAAGTGGTCTTTAAATTCTTCAGCAATTTCTTCTTTTTTCTTTTTGTTTACCCTCAGACCACCTATTATTGTGTTAATATATGAATCAAACTCGCTCATAAAAATGCCTCCCTGCAAGACTTAATTAGATTATTCAATACATCCCATTCATCGATTTTTTTAGATAACTCCTTTTTCCCTTTATCAG
>JAEYON010000121.1 GCA_023411645.1 Bacillota bacterium
TGTTCTGTAATTTAAACTTTATGCTATAATAATTATTGAATCATGCTGTGAAGGAGAGATGGTTTTTTGTACTCCCTTAAAGAGAGTTTTTACGATGGGCAGGGAAGTCTGCGAAACCCGGGAGAAAGCTACGCTGACGGAGAAGGTATTATGCGTGAACCGGGGGATGACTACTTCGACTATTTGGGTGTATTAAGACAGGCGGATGAAGAATTCTATGACAGTCAGGGAATAATGAGAAAGTCCGACGAAAGCTTTTATGACAGCCGAGGGAATTTGTGTGAGCGATGAGCACAAAAAAGCGCCCCCTTTTTATGGTGCGTCTTAGGGATTTTTAATCCCGGAAAAAAATCGGCGTAGTTTGGTATGTATGTACCGGCTATGCCGATTAGAGCCGTAATTACTGAAAATGCTCGTATAATAAGAAAGGACCACACTAAAGGTTTTATCCTTTGATGTGGTTTTCTGTTAGTTTTTGTGGATGCAGTTCCCATCAGAACATTTTTTTCCTTATCAATGTGAACCCGGTCACAGCGGACATAACAACAGCCAGCACAACGATGATCCAAAAAGCGTAAGGACCTGAGATCGGAAGACCTACGTTCATCCCAAAGAAGCTGGATATCATTGTGGGGATGGCCATGACAATGGTCACAGATGTCAGGAATTTCATCACAATATTCAAGTTGTTTGATATGATGGAAGCAAACGCGTCCATGGTGCCGGTCATAATGCTGCTATATATATTTGCCATTTCAATGGCCTGTTTGTTTTCGATTATCGCATCTTCAAGCAGATCAGTATCTTCCGGATACTTCTTTATGTGCTCATACTTCATCAATTTTTCAAGAACGACTTCATTTGCCTTTAGGGCTGTCGAGAAGTAAACAAGACTCTTCTCAAGCTTGAGCATCTGAATAAGCTCCTTGTTTTTCATGGATTTATGAAGGTCCTGTTCGACACGGTTACTGGCCTTGTCTATGTGCTTAAGGAATTGCAGATACTTTGTGGCATTTCTATGAAGGACCTGGAGCACAAATCTTGTCTTGTATTGCGTAAAAAATGTCTTTACTTTATTGCTGGAAAAGTCATTCAGCAATGTGTCATCTTTCAGGCAGACAGTGATGATGATATGTTTTATAAGTATAATGGCAAGAGGGATTGTCGTGTATAAATTCTTGCCATCTTTTTCCATAACCGGCGTGTCAACAATGATCAGAGTCTGACCGTTATCGTTCTCTATACGGGCTCTCTCCTCTTCGTCCAATGCGGCCCGCAGAAAATCCAGATCAACATTTAAAGCGGCATGAACCTTATTGATTTCTTCCTCATTCGGATTGACCAGATTGACCCAGACGCCTTCTTCAAAGGTATCTGCCCTGACAATCTCGTTATTTACAGTTCTAAAAATTTCAATCATGAAAACCACCCTCTTCTCTACATTTAATTTGTAATGAGGGCTTATTTCTATACCACTTTTATTTCAATAATGGCATGATAAATAATTCCCTCATTTACAGGAAAGCATCGCAAGTGATAACTACTTCCAGGGTCATTATCCATGCCATTCACCTCGGTTCAAAAATTCATTCGGATAAAAAAACCGTTATCAATGAGTGACGGTGACATCCCCATATAACGATTCTGTTGTACCAAAGTAATTATACAACTATACTTCACATAATTCAATATACAATATGCTATATCTGACGGTTAATGTGCATATTTAACAAAATTTTTCGAAAATCCGTAAATATGTCCCGGTTTATACCTTTTATTCAGTATTTATTCTTTTTTCTTAACAAATTGCTTTTTTTAGCTCGTATTACTGGAAACTGCAGATTGTTAAATTATTCTAACCTGTGCGTTATAGTTTGAAAGCATATGGAAGTAACTCCTTCATCGTATGGACTCTGTATTCGCCGGTGTTAATGGATACGATGATGTCCGCAGCATCATCGAGGAACTCTGCCATGACTTGCCTGCAAGCGCCGCATGGATATGCGTCATTAAAAGAATCGGTGTCACAGGCCACGGCTAATGCGGTAAATTTGACTGAACCCTCTGACACCGCCTTAAGCAGGGCAGTCCTCTCTGCGCACACTGTCAGCCCGTAGGACGCATTTTCTATATTCGTGCCGGTGTACAATTCATTTTCCGCGGTTAACAGCGCGGCGCCCACTTTAAAGTTGGAATATGGGCTATAGGAGTTTTTTCTGGCATCTATAGCTTTTTGGACCAAATTTTGATAAGTCATGACAGCCTCCGATCTGAATCTTCGGGTATGAAATATATTATGCTCATTTTACAATAACCTATTTACCGGATTCAGGCAAGGCTTGGAAAACAACTATTTACAGGGGTCTCATGATTGCTACTGTATCTGTTCCAGCATGGAGTCAATCAGATACAACTTTCCATCTTGATACTTGATATGGATCCCACTGAGAATGTTATTTGCCTCATTCCTTAGTTCGTAATAAAAGATTCCACGGTCAGAATCTCCTGCCACATGACCGCTGAATACGATAGTGGCTTTTGATATCTCCAGCATCTGTTTATAGGTCTCAGTCATTTTCCTGACGTGCTGCTCTGTAGCCGGCGCTTCTGTGGACAACAGGCGTATGAGTGCTTCGATATCCTCATGTCGGAGCGCTTCGGTGTATTCGTCTACTAATTTTTGAACCATCTGTGAGTAATCAATAAACGGATGAGAGCAGGTAAAGGAACCGTTGCTGTTCATTGTAAGGATCAGATATACTCCGCCGCGTACTTCATTTTGTACGCGGTATTTGAATGAGTCGATCATTTTTGGGTTCAACCCGCAATATTTAAAGTTGCTGACAGGCTTGTCGCCGAAACAGATCCGAAAGTCGTCTAATGCTGATTGAATCCGCCCCTTCATTAGTCTTTTTTCGGAAGGGATAAACGACTTGAAACCAGTGAGATCGTTGTTGGAAATCGATTCTAGAAGACCTTGCACTGCAGAGTTTGCCTGAGCCAGCGACGTCTCAGGCGGAACGGCGGCAAGCAGTCCGCCAGGTAAGCCATAGTCACCAGCCCCCCAGTCAAAGCCGTCCGGAGTGTATGAAATAGCTGTCGCATTATTAACCAGGAATCGGCTGTTCTGCTCTTCATCGGAAAGAGTGGAAACCCAATCTACGATATTGTTTTGGAAATCATATATCATAAGAATCCATGCGTCATCCATTTGAATGTCTGAATATCTATAGGAAAGCAGTACCTTTTTACTATCCTCACTCCACTCAAGCAGGTTCATATCAGAAAAATCACGCGGCGGATTTAGACCAAGCATCGGCATAATGTCTGAAAAGCCTTTTGTCAGATTTCCGGTAATATGCATGGTATTTCCTGTCTCAACGTTTAAAAGCTGCAATGAGTTGCCATATCGATAAATGGAATTGCAAACGAGCCAGGTTCCGTCGGGAGACCAGCCGGAGACATAGGTATTATAGTCAAGATTGACCTTTCTCAGCACATTCTCTTCAACAATAAACACTGTGCCGTCATTAGTCTGTGAATCATTGAAGCGTGTAAAGGCATACCGGTTTTTCTTTGGGCTTTTTAAAATATGGGGATAGGCCCAATCTTTATTGAGAACGGCAAGCGCCAGTCCTGCAGCATCGCGAACAAAGCCCTCCTTAGCGTTTAGCAAAGAGGTCAGCCGGATCTTGATTTCAAACGGTTCAAATTGGTCAAGACAGTCTATTGATTTATTCGCAGAAAACCACTGCACTACCGGATTTCTGTGGGACAGACCTTCCAATAGAAGCGAGGGCATGTCCTGACCGGATAATATGTCATCGAAGGAATACCCGGCAACATAATAGGGATCTTCCTGTGTTAAATCCAGCTCATCCCATATTGTTTGTTGCTGCACTGCTTTACCATCAGCGGTAGTGGTATCGGCGGCCTGCGGCAAAAGTGTGTCAGTGGGGGCGGGGCCGGAGAATTCGGAATCCACCTCAATCAGTGCGGAGTCCATGGAAGAAGGTGCTGATGTGGAACAGGCGGTGAATAAAAAAATGATGGCCATCAGTGTGCATAAAAAAGAAAGCTTCATATTTTACCACCTATATCAATAAATTGCTTTTATTATAGACCAAAAACGCCGTGAAGTCTACCCACTTTAGCCCGAGGCCGCGTTATACGTTATATACGTTTGCGTATCACAAAGTTATCATTCAGAAGCACCCAGTTTTGCGGGAATGCGGGGCCCAGTGCCCAATAGCTAATCCCTCTCAATCCATAGGCTTTTGCTGTGTCAAATTTAGCCTGAGCACTTCGGGCATCCTCAAACCACACCTCATGTCTTCTTCCCTGAGCATCGGTATAACGATAGAAGGGCGATTGAGCGACGGTATCGTACTGGATTTCAGCTCCGTACCGTATGGCTCTTTCAATAGCTTCCTGATTGCTGAAGGTCTCCGCTTCCTGTCCCTGTACATGTGGGAGCAGCCAATCCCGGGCATAGATCTGAAACCCCAGGAACAGCTTATTTCTGGGTATCACGGAAATTGCATAGTCAAGCACCCGTCTGATCTCGTTAATAGGCGAAATTGCCCGCGGCGGGCCAAGACGGTAACCCCACTCATAGGTCATGAGTATAATGAAGTCGAGAATTCGGCCATGTGCAGGGTAATCGTGAGCTGTATAGAGCAATCCGCTTTGCTCTGCGCTTGTTTTCGGAGCCAGCGCGCTTGAGACAGAATAGCCGAGCGGGTGCAGCCGCTCCACTGCAAGACGGATAAATCGGTTATAATTTTCCCGGTCTTCCGGGAGTACATTTTCAAAGTCAATATTGAGACCCAGGTAACCTTTAAACTGCATGATATTCACAATGTTTGTCAGTAGGCGGTCTATGATCTGCAGATTGCTCAAAACCTCGTGAGCCAGGTTTTCTCCAAGCTCTGTTGAGGTAAAGTTGGTGATTGCCATTAAAGGGACAGCATTGACTGAATAAGATGCATTAATCGCAGCATTATCATTTATGGGTTCAAGATCGCCATCCTCTCTAATTCTGTATGCAAACGGACAGACATAGGTCATAAGCTCCCCGACATCTACAATTGTCGCAGCAGCCTGCGGACCAAGGTTATAAATGTATCCGTTCACATCAATCACCGGCCTTGGCCTTGAAGGAATTCTAAGCACCAGCCCAGGATATATGAGATTTGGATTGGCAATTTCATTTACCTGAAGAATTGCCTGTACAGTAGTTCCATATGCCTGTGAAATACTCCACAGGGATTCTCCGGCTCTGACGGTATGAAAAGAGTCTCCTGTCGGAATGACAAGAGCCTGACCGATTACCAACCGGTTTGGCATGGTTAGTCCATTCGCATTGATGATAGAGGCAGTTGATACGCCATACCTGTTGGCGATCTTCCAAAGAGATTCACCGGATTTGACTACATGAATAAGCATCTGACCACTCCTAATAATTTGTCTGCTGTAGATATCTTATTCCTTGAAGGTGTCAGAGGTTACAAAAGTCTGTGAATAGTGAACCGAGAAACGAAGCTTATTAAACAAATTGATTCACAAGGACGCCAAAAAGTCCCCAGAATGTGCCGAGAACTGCGCCCCCAAGTATGTCCCGGGGATAGTGCATTCCGACATACATCCGTGTGATACCCACCATCAAAGCTACAGCATACAGGATGAGCCAGCCGGGAAGAGAAAAATGATAGTAGTTTGAAAGCAGTGCAGCCAGGAAGAATGCCTGGCTGGTATGTCCGCTGGGAAATGAGTGTCCACCTGCTCTCGAGCCGACTATGCGCGTATTGGTAAGTTTGATATAGGGCCGCGTCCGGCAGATTAGAAACTTCATGAGTTCAACGACAAGCCATAGCGACAGTGAGCCAAGTATAATTTCGTATGCAAGGGATTGATTTGCTGTCAGGAAGCAGATAAATGCAATCACCAGAGCAAAACCGCCGCTCCCGAGCTGAGTAACGGCCAGCATGATCCGGTCAAGCCAGCGGGCCCGCCGGCCATGGAGGTTGAAGACCAAGAAAGCCCAGACATCTATTCGCTGGCCGACTTTCCACACCAGAGATATTGACGTTATGCAGAAAATAAGGACGAGTACTGCCAGATGCTTCTGTTTTTTTACGCTTTCCCAAAAAAGACTCAAAAGCTCTTTTGGCATAAAAATAAGAAAAAGAGCTAGAAGAATACCAGTAATAATAAACCAGTAGATAATGTCAATTTGCCTTATCCAGGCTGCGAATTTCTTACATTTGGAGTGTATTTTGATGATTTTATTTTTCATGATCATCACCAGATTTGCGTAAGCTGCCTGTTGAGTTCGGCGCCATAACTGTCAGTGCGTGCTGCCGTATTTCAATATGAGCAGGACCATCTCCGAGTATTATTCCATCCGCCATAACTGTCATTACAGGGTTTGCGTCAATTGTAATTTTCCGGACATGATAATTTTTTATACGGGGATCTGCTTGCTCACTTATTCCGGGCGCTTTCATTATATATCCAAGTAACAGGTCGAGCTTTGAAATATCGGTGCAAAAGAGCACATCAAGCAGGCCGTCGTTATACGAGTTTTTCCGGCCGACCTGATAATGTCGGCCGACGAAAGGCATATTTGATACTAACACAACATGTCCTTTGCTGATGATCTGCTCTGCGCCGTCGAGCAGAATATTTATCTCAGAAGGAGGAGCAGCTGTCAGAGTGGCCAGAAAATCACCAATACGACCTATATTGCCGTGCTGGATGTCATCACCGGATTCAAAGAGAGCAGAGAACAGTCCTACTGAGCAGATCTCAAGAAACGGCATAATGCTTTTACCGCAGGCGACCATACCCATATCCGCCTTCAGGGGCTTTCCTGTGCGAAGGATAGAGACCGCATCCGATATATCTGCAGGTATTCCCAGGCTGAAGGCTACATTGTTTTGGGTGCCCGTCGGGATAATACCAAGGGTGGCTTTTGTATCAATCATGGCTCTTGCGACAGACGAAACAGTACCGTCCCCGCCACAGACAGCAAACAAACGTATGCCTCGCGCAATGGCATCCCGAACTACTTCGTACAGGTCAGAATCCGGCTCTGTCAGATAAGGCTCCGGCAAAAGCTGCCAGGCCTGCATCTCCTTGAGCACTTCCATAAGCCGCAGGGGAGATTCCTGATTTGCTCCCGCAACAGGATTAAAAATTAATTTGGCTCGCTTTCGGCGCTTATTTGTCTTCATGAATGTATGATGCTGCAAATTGGTCAAAAATATAACGAGGCAACAAAGATAGACGAAAAATTCCATTTTGAAGCGAGGTGCTATAACGTATTGTTAAAAGCAGACACGATCCAGGACTAAATTCCGGTATCCGGCTCAAATTCCTGGCTCCGGTTCTGTAAAATCCGGTTCTGCCGTAGGCTCAAGCTTCGCAACCGGCTGGCCGGCTTCGATCAGCACCTTGTCTCCTATCAAAGCAATACCCTGGATCATCAGCAGTATGCCTGTTCCCATGAGCAGCCATTCTATTCTGACGAAATCTGATATTGGGCCAAATACAAGCATACCAAGCGGCATAAGTGCGCTTGAGATCATCCCTAGCACGCCGAACACTCTGCCGAGATAATCAGGCTCAACCTTCTCCTGCAATAAAACCATAGAGGGCGTATTAAAAAATGGCATGGCAACACCGCACAGCGCCATGAATGCAAGGTAAATCCAAAATACCGGTATGCTGCCGAGTGCAAAGGAACAGGCTCCAAATATCAGGCTCGCCAGCATCATGGTGTGAGTTCTGTTTTTGAAACCGCCCCAGGAGGTTATAATGATGCCCCCTGCGATCATACCGACGGAAAAGCTGACTTCAATAGCGGAGAGACGCCAGACTTCATTGCCGAAGCTGCGCGTGACCTGCAGACCTGTAAGGAATGCGGGGGGTGCAGCAAGTACAAAGAAGATTGCGCAATACCGAAAGAATTTCTTAACAAAGGTATGATCCTTAATGTAAGCAAAACCTCTGGACAGGTCGTCAAAGTAACTGGTTGTTTGCTTCTCCAGTGCTTTCGCGTGAGGAGCCACCTTTAATACAAGCAGGATTGAAACAGCAATCGCCGCGGTAATCACATCAATAAAAAATATTTGTTCAATTGTGATAGCGGACAGCAGTGCGCCGCTGATCATGGGGGAGATTAATGTAACAAAAGCCTGAATGCTTCCATTTGTTCCATTTACCTTTGTCAGCTTATCCTCCGGTACCAGTTGGGGTAGGATTGCTCCGATGGCAGGCGTCTGAATTCCGGCTCCCAACGCGCGAACGGCAGACATTAGAAACAGAAGCCAGATAGCCTTATATCCCATCATATACAGGATCGCCATAATCAGTGTTGAAGCCGCGATCAGAGAATCTGACAGTATGATAAGCGTTTTTCGATTATAGCGATCAGCCCACACTCCCGCAAAAGGAGATAAGAAGAAGGTCGGCAGAAATCCGCAGATGATATAGATCGTCATCATTAATCCGGACTGCGTTTCCAGTGTGATGTGCCAATATATCGCATACTGCACCAGAGAAGAACCGAAAAGTGATACGGTCTGGCTTGCTAAAAAGAGTATGATATTTTTTTTCCAATTGTCATTCATATAGTTGTTATTCCCTTCAAATCTGTACTGTATAGATTAATGTCATTTTTATAAACGATATATTCCCCGTTTTGTCTGGAAGTAACACGATAACTATGATAGCATATAGTTAGGAAGATAATCTATTTGGAAGGTGATAAACATGAACGGTGATGTAAGATATCCATTTGGACAAAATGGCGGTTCTTCTGCTGACTTTAAGCTGAAATGGAGACAACTAAAGAAATTTATTATACCTGTAGTCGTTGTATTGGTATTATTGATAGCAGCGGGAACTTGCTGGTATACCATCGATGACAAACAACAGGGTGTAGTGACTACCTTTGGCAAGGTTACAAATATCGTGGATGCAGGTATGCATTTCAAGCTGCCTTTTGGCATTCAGACGGTTTCAAAGGTAGATGTCAATGTGTACCAGAAGATTGAGCTGGGCTATCGCACAGATACGGCTTCACAAGTTGGATATACTGTGGTTGAGAATGAAAGTAAAATGATAACAGGGGATTATAATATTGTCAATGTAGAATTCTTTGTTGAATATAAGGTTTCTGATCCTGTAAAGTATTTATATTCATCCTATCAGCCTGAGGAGATATTGAGAAATCTTGTTCAAAGTCAGGTTAGAAATGTGGTTGGGTCTACGGGTGTTGATTCAGTACTGACAATTGGAAAGGAACTTGTTCAGCAGCAGGTTAAAGAGCTTATCAGCGAAGTGCTGAGCGAATACGATATTGGGTTGATGCTCACAGATGTAAAAATACAGGACAGCGATCCGCCGACGGAGGAGGTAACCGCTGCGTTTAAGGAAGTAGAGACTGCAAAGCAAGAGGCGGAGACTGTAATAAACAGAGCAAAGGCTTATGAAAACGCAGAGGTGCCGAAAGCAGAGGCGCAGGCGGATAAGCTGCTGCAGAATGCCGAATACTTGAAACGAAGTAGGATAAACGAAGCTACAGAAAAAATTGCAATGTTTGGGGCAATGTACAATGAATATACAAGTAACCCGGAAATCACGCGTTCACGGATGTATTATGAAGTGCTGACCGCGTTGCTTCCGGATGTTAAGGTTTACATTGATACATCGGAAAACGGCGTGAATAAGCTGCTGCCGTTGGAAAGCATTTTCGGAAGCTCAGGTGACAGACAGCAGAATGCGGAAAAGGGGGCTGAATAGGATGAAAAATAAAATAATGAAAATATCAGTAATAATAGTCATAGTTGCGGTCATCATTATCGGCGCATCCAGCATATATGTCGTTAAGGAAAACGAATATGCCAGTACGGTCAGATTCTCCAAGATCATATCTACAAAGGATATGCCGGGGCTATACCTGAAAACTCCGTTTGTGGACAGCATAAGGACATTTCCGAAGGCGATACTGTATTATGATATTTCGACCTCGGAGGTTCTGACCGCCGACAAGCAGAACATGACGGTAGACAGCTATGTGCTGTGGCGAATTGTTGAGCCTCTGAAGTTTTTTCAGACACTCGGAAGTATAGGTGTAGCCGAGGAGCGTCTTGATGCGCTTACTTACAATGCATTCAAAAACGTTATGGGAACGCTTGCTCAGAAGGAAATTATTAACGAGGATAACGCATCAGAACGAAATGATATTTATGCAGGCATTACAACTAACGTTGATGCGATAGCCAGGAACTATGGTATTGAAGTGGTAGATGTAAAGATAAAAAGATTTGATCTGCCGGCAGCAAATGAACAGGCCGTATACGGACGCATGATCTCAGAGCGGAATCAGATTGCGGAGAAATACATTGCTGACGGTGAGTATGAGGCATCCATCATTAGAAACAACGTAGACAGACAGGTAAATATTATCATCTCTAACGCTGAGGCGGAAGCTGCAAAAATTGTGGCCGAGGGCGAACAAGAGTATATGAGGATGCTGGCACAGACATATAATACAGAAGATAAACGGGATTTTTATGAATTTATGCTTTCGCTTGATGCGCTGAAGGCGTCACTTCAGGGTACGAACAAGACTGTTATACTGGGAAGCGATTCGCCTTTGGCAAAGCTTTTAATCAATCCTTAAAAGGATTGTTCTAACCGAACTTGTAACGAAAATGGTCATAAGCTAAATGCTCCTATCCAGACAGAAGTAGCTGTCCGGATAGGAGCATAGTTTTATTAGGATATTCGTATAAACTGGTTGCTGCTATTTGTTTACGACGTTTACCGGTGTGCCGTTCAGGAACTGGCGCAGATTGTCCACTGCAATATCCATCAGACGCTGACGGCTTTCTTTCGGCGCCCAGCTGATATGCGGCGTAATAATACAATTCTTTGCCTTTAATAGCGGGTTGTCTCCGCTGATCGGTTCAGAGCTTACTACATCAAGGCCGGCGGCGTATACCTTGCCGCTGTTAAGAGCATCTGCGAGGTCCTGCTCAACGATTAAAGGACCGCGGCTATTATTGAGAATAATTACACCGTCCTTCATCTTTGCAATCGTATCTTTGTTAATAATCCCTTGTGTTTCCGGGAAAAGGGGACAGTGTAAGGCTATGACATCGGATTCCTTCAGGAGCGTATCAAGATCGGAATATTTGCAGGTCTCACTCTCCAGCGCCGGATTGGTATAACTGTCATATGCCAGTACTCTCATACCCATTGCCTGAGCTATTTTACCGGTTGCCTGCCCAATTCTGCCAAATCCAATGATTCCCATGGTTTTATCTGCAAGCTCAATCAGGGGATAATCCCAAAAACACCAATCCGCATTGTTTTCCCAGCGCCCCTCATGTACCGCGTTGCTATGGTGTGCGACGTGATGGCATATTTCAAGAAGCATGGCAATTGCAAACTGTGCGACAGCCGCCGTGCCATATGAAGGAATATTGGACACAACAACTCCATTATCCTTCGCCGCGTTAACATCTACAACATTATAACCGGTTGCCAGCACGCCGATAAATTTCAGATTTGGTGACGATTCTATCGTTTTTCTGCTCAGAGGCGTTTTGTTTGTGTATATAGCTTCAGCATCACCAATACGTTTAATAATTTCATTTTCATCTTTTACAGGGGTCCTGTCATATACCGTTAAGCTTCCAAGCTCCTCTAATCCACTCCAGCTAAGATCACCGGGATTCTCCGTATAACCGTCAAGAACTACAATTTTCATATTTACTTCCTCCGTTGTCTAATGTAATTATTTGTATTTGTTGTCGTATGACAAATCCATTCAGTCCTCAAGCAACGCCCATGCCCTGTTGAGAACACGCTTGGCATTGGCAACTACCACGTCGGCATCTTCATTCTTCCAGGGCTTGACTTCAAATGACAGAACATAAGGATTCTCCGCGTTCATAAAGCCCTCGTTCTTCAGAACACGAAGGAATTGTAGAAGCTCCTGGGTATCATTTGAGCTGCTTGGAAAACCGAAGCGCTGATGTTCGTCGCCGTAGCCTTCTGCCGATGGATCTTTACATACGGTATTTCCGATATGGAAATGTGTGAGATACGGTCTTAGCGTACGCACAACAAATTCACTGCTCTCATAGCACATCGGAATATGGGACAGGTCAATTAAGAGTCCGAAGTTATCATGGGTCGAGCGTATATCTGCTGCGAATTTAGCTGCATACGGAGCAGGACCGATCAGGGATTTCTTTGCAATATCATAATCAAAGACTTCAAGCTCAACCATCATCCCTTTTGTTTTTGCATATGCACACAAATTTCTAGTGGTCTTTAGAAGCTGTTCGTATGCCAGATCTTTTGTGGCTTCTTCCCACTTTCCGGAAAGGAATGCTATTCCCTTTGCACCTAACTGAGCGGCTTCATCAATTGCTTCTATTAGTGTTGCCTCAGCTTTGGCACGCCCCTCTTCATTTACATCGTTGGCATTAAGTCCTGTTGTAAGCAGACGGGGCTGAGCTCCATAGCAAACTGTTAGATGGGATACTTCAAGAAGCTTTGCAGCTTCGCTGCGAAGCTCGTCATCCTTGATCCAGGTTACCTCCACTGCGTCAAAATAGTCATCTACAGCAATTTTTTTTAGCAGCTCGACGACATTCGGATCTTCGCCGCGTATAGTAGACGGATAAGCCATAAAGGAAATAAGCCCCACTTTGAAATATTTGTGAATTGATTCTTTCATAATTCTTCTTCTCCTCCTGATCCTGGTTTATTTTAGTTGCTTTTTTGATACTGTTTCAATTGCTTTTGCAGCGATAGCATTTGAGTCGAGGCCATAATGACTCAAAAGATCGCTATATGGCCCGCACTCGGAATGACAATCGTTGATTCCAACAAATCCTACAGGTACGCAAGTGTTTGCAGAGCAAAGTGCTTGTGCTACCGCAGCTCCCAAACCGCCAATGATGGAATGCTCTTCGGCTGTTACCACGGCTCCTGTCTTACTAGCGTAATCAAGTATGAGAGCTCTGTCAAGCGGTTTTATACAGAACATGTCTATTATTGCCGCATCTATGCCTTTCGCTGCAAGCATTTCAGCCGCTTGGAGGGCTTTACCGGACATTATGCCGCACGATACGATAACGACATCCTTGCCGTCTTTTAGTAATTTACCCTTCCCATCTTCAAAAATTTCATCCTTTTTATAAAGTGCGGGGAAGACATCTCTTGACAATCTGATATACATGGGGGATGAATCCTGTATTGCGTTTTTGACAATCCAGTCTGTTACAGTTTCATCACTTGCCACATATACCTTAAAGTTAGGCAGAGCTTGCATTACGGCCAGATCGTCTATGGAATGGTGGCTTGGACCGTCGAAAGCATCCGAAAGACCACCGTACGCGCCTGCAAATTTGATTCCAAGTCTTGAATAGCTTGCAAATGTTCTTGCAGAGAGCAGTGAGAGGCTGGTGATAAACGTTGCGAAAGTATTAACAAACGGTACTTTCCCCGTTGAGGCAAATCCGGCAGCCATTGCTGCCATATTTGACTCCGCTATTCCAACATTGAAAAACCTCTCCGGGCAGGCAGATGCAAAGATACTACTTTTTGTTGAACTGCTGACGTCAGCGTCAAGTACGACGACTTTGTTGTTATCCTTCCCATATTTAGCTAAAGCGTCGCCATAAGCTTCGCGTATCGACTTTGCCATTATTCAGCACCTCCCAGTTCTCTCAGGGCAGTTTTAAAAGACGCGTCCCCGATTGGACTGCCGTGCCATGTGCTTTTGCCCTCCATAAAAGACACGCCTTTTCCCTTTACTGTTTTCGCAAGTACAATAGACGGCTTGCCTTTTACCTGCCTCGCTGCTTCATATGCTTCGCACAATGCGCCTGTATTATGACCGTCACAAGTGAAGCATTCCCAGCCAAAAGCGCGGAATTTAGCTTCAATGTCGCCCATTGGCATGATTTCTTCCGAGGTTCCGTCAAGCTGTACACCATTCCAGTCAAGGATAGCAGTCAAATTGTCTGCTTTGAACTTTGAGGCGCTCATACATGCTTCCCAGACGGTTCCTTCATTGAGTTCTCCATCACCAAGGATGGCATATACATGGGCATTGGATCTGTCAAGACGAAGTGACAGAGCCATGCCGAGTGCTGCGGACAGGCCTGTCCCAAGAGGACCCGTGGAAAGCTCCACCCCAGGTAGTGCCAAAGCACAGGGATGTCCCTGAAGTCTGGTATTAAAGTCCCTAAGCGTATTCATTTCATCTACGGGGAAAAATCCTTTCTCGGCAAGTACTCGGTACAGCATTGGAGCTGCATGGCCTTTACATAAAATGATTCTGTCTCTTTCAGGAGCCCCGGGATTCGTGGGATCCACATTTGCCGTATGAAAGTAAAGCGTTGTGAGAATCTCACAGACAGACAGAGAACCGCCAGGATGTCCTGTTTGCTTGTCGTACAACACACGGATAACATCTATCCGGAACTTTTTACACAGCCCGTCCAATTCAGCTTTTTCTTGAAGGGTAATGTTCAAAAGTATAACCTCCTGTCTAAAAGATATATTATGTGTTCATTTTTACCGTCTCTTTGGGAGGGTAACTATTACCTTTGTATATTTATTTTCCACGCTTGATATTTTAAGGCCATAGTGTTCCCCATATGTCAGCTTGATTCTGTCGGATACATTCAGCAGCCCTATACTGCTATACTTGGAAACTGGTCTCGAGCCTTCCTCACCGAGCATAATTTGCTCAAGCTTTTTCTCAGACATACCAATACCATTATCCATAATGGAGATTTCGATAATGTCTTCTTTTGTATCCTCTGCGGAGATGATTATGATACCCATGCCCTTTTTGTCACAAAGGCCATGTATTATGGAATTTTCAACAATAGGCTGAAGCAGGAATTTCAGTATTTTATAGTCGAGCAATTTCTCGTCTACTTGATATTCAACCTTTATAAGCCCCATCATTCTAATCCTTTGAATATCTACATATTTTTCTATAAGGAATAACTCGTGGCGGAGCGTGATTTCATCCGATGTGTCTTTTGATGTTTCGCGCAGGAGCTCACCCAGCGCTGTAACCGTATTATATATTCCGTTAGATTTCTGTACTTCAGACATAATCTTGATAGAATTAAGTACGTTGTATATGAAATGTGGATTGATCTGGTTTTGCAGTACCTTAAACTCAAGGTCTTTTTTAGCCTTTTCATTTTCCTTTGCATCATTTATAAGCTGTTTTACTCTGGAGCCCAGTATATTTATTTCCTTACCAAGTAAACCTATTTCATCCTCACCTTCAATCTCGGGAACAGGACTGTATTCCTTCATAGCAATACCCTTTACTCTGCTGATGACCTTCGACAAAGGATTAGTCAGGTTGGTGGTAAGGAACAGCGTCATAAGTACGCTGATGGTGATCGTAATGGCAATGATAACAAACATCATCCTTGTGATCGTTGTATTTTGCTGCTGTATTACCTTGTAATTTAACATATAAACCAAGCTGAAGCCGGAATAATCAGACCTGGAATAAACAGCCTGCATTTTCTCTCCGTTGAAGTCGTACATGGTAAATTTCTGTTCCTTACTCACTATTTCTGAAAGACAGCTCATGTCACGGCCCACATAGTTAGGAGCACTTGCGTAAACACACTGCATATTGCCGTCCAGCAGGAAAATATAGTCCCCGCTGCTTACATTATATTTGTTCAGTGTATCTGAAATCAGTGAAGGTGAAAAATTAATGTATTGCCAGCCTACGTGCTTGTTGTTATCGATAAATACAATGGATCGGACAAGCGGAATGACATATTTGTCAGTTGTTTTTGAAGCTGCGTTTTTTTTGATTCCCTGCCAGGTAACTGCGGCTTTATTCTTTCCGATCGCAAACCAATCCATGTCTTCAAGACCGGGGATGTCAATATAGTCGGCATCAACACCGTATTTGATTGTGACACCGTTATCTCCATGCAGTACAATCCCTGTAATATAGTTTTTTACAGAAGTGCTTGCGATTCCTTGCATAAGGTCATTTTTTGCGTTGTATATTTCTGAATTATAATTGAAAATCGGATTGCTGTAATCACGAAGCAATACATTCGAGAAGCTTCTGTTGAGAAAGATCCAATCTGAAAATGACTCACACTGGAGCAGTACATTATCAACATTACTTAGCATATATTCTGAATTGTTCAAAGAGTTTTTAATAAGGTTATCCTCTGTTGTATTACGCATATATACTGAGTAAAATATGCATATTGCAAAAGAGGTGGCGAAAAGGAGAATAGAAAAATATGCAATTAATTTACTTTTTAAAGTGTACAGCCTTTTCAACGTTAGCGCCCCCTTTATCCCCTTTGAACAACGCTGTTTTTACTTATACATTATCTGCGGCAGAAATAAAGGCCTGGAAGGTTTTTAGTCAATTCATAACTGATCTCTAACAGATTAATTATAAATATAACGATGGTATTGAGTCAATTGAATATATTAACATGATGTTATAGTGCAATAAATATTAAAATAATTATATTAATTTTGAAAATTGTAAAAAATAGATGAGAAATTCCCTAAGACTGATGAAAATAATATAGGATTTAAAAAAATTCATCATTTATATCTCATTGTTAAATCACTATACTTGAATTGCACGCAATCGTATCAATACATTTCAAATTCACATCAAATTCTTAAGTAGTTGGAGGTGGTTATTATCGTTAGTTTTCAGGGGAAGGGTACAGGACGGGTAGTAGTAATTAATTTACAACGTGGTGAGCTGCTGCTGGAAAGCATAGAAGGAACCTTAAAAGAAATGGGAATTAAGAATGCAATAATAACCAGTGCTATCGGCTCCCTGCAGAAGGCCGTTTTTCACAGAGTTACCGGGATGGAGCGTGAGCCGGTGGACGAATTCGTTACCATTGAAAGCCCGCTTGAGCTGGCATCACTACAAGGCATTGTAATTGACGGACATCCTCATTTCCACATGGTAATATCAGACCCCAAATCACCCTATACAGGTCATCTGGAGCACGGTACTACCGTATTGTATCTTGTTGAGATTACATTGCTTGAAGTAGAGGGTATTTCATTGAAACGGGTGAAGGACGAAAATAACATAGCTATTCTAACAGACAAGTTCTGAAAAGCTTTCAACCGCTATTAGCGGATTGAATAATTAAAAAGGAGGATTAAAAAGGATGAAAAGATTTATCACACTTATGCTTGCATGCCTAATGATAGTTGGTGTATTTGCAGGTTGTGGAAACAAAGCGGACACAGGTAACAACGCAGCAAATGACACTACTGCTGTTGTTGAAAAAACGCCTGAAAAAGTAACCGACGCAGCAAAAACAGAGGTTACGGAGAAAGTTGATTTGAGAATTGTATCTGCAGCGACAGCAGGCTCAATCGCATATGATCAGATTGCCGCTTTAGCAAATCAGATGATGAGTGAAAACTCCAATGTTAATATTAACTTTGAGGGACTTGCATCAGCAGAGCTTAGAACTAAGCTTTCTGTTGAATTTGCCGCGGGAACTCCTCCGGATGCCGGATGGATACCGGTTTCATATGCAAGAGAATACATGAAAACAAGTCAAATACTTGACTGGGCTAATGTTATTTCCAAGGATGCAGAGCTTAAGGGATATTTCTCAGACGATATCTGGAACAATGTAACGACAGCCGATGGCAAGATATTAATCTGCCCTGCAGAGCTAAGCTTTGACTCACTTTACTATAATGCTGAAATGTTTAAGGAGAATGGTTGGAAAGCTCCAACTACATGGGATGAACTTATTGCACTGTGCGACACGATCAATGCGTCAAATAAGGGTATATACCCTCTTGCAACAGGTGGTTCCGAAAGCCGTTTTGCTTGGCTTGCATCAGCGCTTCTTTCAAGATCGGCCGGATTGGATAACTTTAAAGAGCTTACAATTGGCAACGCTCTCGACCAGTGGGATAATCCCGATTATGGATTTGTCGCAGCTATGACAAAGTTTAAGGAACTTGTTGACCATAAGGCTTATTATCCGGGAACAATGGGAATGACAGCAACCGAAGCTGACGAAGCGTTTGCCCGCGGTGAAGTCGCAATGTATTATGAGGGAGCCTGGAAGGTAGGTAACTTCATATCTGCAGGCGGTGCAGAGTTCGTGGATAAGCTTGACAGAGTTAACTTCCCGGCAATGACTGACCGTCCGGGCGGAGATGCTACAAATAATGTAGGCGGAGCTATTGTAGGATATTATGTAGCTTCCGGACTTACACCGGCAAAAGAGGAAGTTGCAGTTGCGCTTGTAAAAGGTATTGCCAGCCCTGCTTTCAATGTGAAGCTTGTTGAAAATGGCGGATATCTGTACTGCGGAGAGTGCGACTATGACCAGTCTAAGGTATCGTCTCTCATGCTTAAGTGTATTGAAGCGTCAAAACAGGCAACCTCATTCATTCCATCTATGGATGCTATCGCCGCTCCTGCGATTGATCTTGCTATAAAAGGAACCGCAATGCCGGGGCTGATCACAGGCGAATATACAGTTGAGCAGGCAGTAGCTGAAGTTCAGAAAGCAGCAGAAGATTATGTTGCCAGCTTAAAGAAGTAAGAGAAGGTCCAAAAGAGGATGATTATGTTATCGGGCGGTATTCAATACCGCCCGGTATCAATACTGGCGAGGTAGCAAAATGGCAAATATATTTAAACTTAGATTTAATAACAAATCGAGAAACACACCCGATCCAAGTCCGCATTTGGCTATAGTGAGTAAAAAAACACTAGTTGCTATTTATACTGTGCTCGGTATCTTTTCGCTAATAGTTTTGATTCCGCTTATATGGCTTTTATTTACGTCATTAAAAACTCAACAGGATCTTTCCTACAACACATGGGGGCTCCCACAGAAATACATGTTTTCGAACTATGTTGAAGCATGGGTCAAATCACGGATCGGCATCTACTTGCGCAACAGTGTATTTTCAACGATAGTTGCAATCATCATTACTATTGTAACAGTTTGTCCGGTCAGTTTTGTTCTTGCAAGATTTAACTTTAAGGGAAACAGGCTAATATATTATTTTGCTATTGCCGGAATGATGATTCCGATCCACTCGGCTATCATTCCTATTTATATGATGGTTGGGAACATGAACGCATATAACAGTTTGCCGATGCTGGGTCTCATTTATGGTGCGTTTCGTATTCCGGTTTCCATATTCATTATGGAAAGTTTTATCCGGGTCCTTCCAAAGGAGCTCGATGAATGTGCCGCCATAGACGGCTGTTCGGCATGGAAATTGTTTTTTAGAGTAACAATGCCACTATCTAAGGATGGCATCGTGACTATATCTGTGCTTGCTGTTCTCGCATGCTGGAACGAGCTGCTCGTTTCAATGCTTGTTATGAATGAAACAACAAAGAAAACACTGCCTTCAGGCCTTATGAGCTTCCTTACGGAGTATACCTCAGAATATACGAAGCTTGCCGCCGGGGTTATGATAGCCATTGTACCTGCAATTGTTTTCTATGCTTTTGCATCCAACAAAATCGAAAAAGGCATGATTGCTGGCGCAATCAAGGGCTGATAAAGGAGGACTGAGCTGTGAAGGTCACTAAAAAAAATATTTTAACAATTTTACTCTTTTTGATACCTGGCCTTTTAGTATACACATATTTCGTGATATATCCCGTATTTGAGTCAGGCGTACTGAGCACCTACAACTGGACAAATGTTGCAAACAAAAAATTTGTGGGGCTGGAAAACTATAGGACAACGTTTGCTTCGTCATTGTTCTGGAAATCAATGAAGAATTCAATGATTTTTATGCTTGGTACTACGGTTTTGCAGGTTGTTATAGGCTTCTTTCTTGGGTATCTCGTTTATTTGCAGCTTCGCGGATATAAAGTTTTCAAGGTGTTTTTCTTCATGCCAAACATACTTCCAAGCGTAGCTGTCGGATTTATATGGAGCAAAATTTTCAGCCCTTCTATGGGCATACTTAAACCGCTGATGGGTGCTCTCGGACTTGGGCAATATTACGTCTCCCCACTGGCGATGCCGAATCTTGCGCTTATGGCCATTATTCTAGCCTCTGTATGGAGCGCCTGCGGTGTCCAGATCATTCTGTTTAACTCGGGCTTTATGAGCATTCCGGGAGAGGTGATCGAAAGTGCGACAATAGATGGTGCTAAAGGCTGGAAAATGATAAGGCACATGATCATACCAATGTCCCAGGAAACGATAAAGATGGTAATAATACTGCAGCTTACAGGGGCATTGAGGGCATTCGACCTTGTTTATATGATGACCAGCGGCGGCCCGAATCATGCTACTGAGGTACTGCCAATGCATCTTTTTGTAACAGCGTTTAAGAACTTTAACTATGGCGGAGGTAGTGTCATAGCAGTCATTATCTTTATCATATCAATGCTTATTACTGTAATCATGCGTAAGGCTCTCGCAAGCGAAAGCCTGAGCTGAATATAACAAACAAAAAATCTAGGAGGAAAGAAACATGACTAATGAACAACTCATCAAAGAAATCAGGAAGTATAGGAACGCTGATTTATCAGATGCTATGGACGCCCTAGGACTTGTGGATTATGGTTCTATGAACGAAAACATGCGTCCTATCCGTCCTGGTATTGAATTCAAGGGTTTTGCCTATACAGTCAAGCTTCTTCCGTCACACAAGAATGTCAAGGTGTGCGAGACAGTTGAAGAGTGGGATAAAGAACTCAGTGATTGGTGTGCAGACACGTATACATTTAACAAAGGCATCACTGAAGAAACAGCTAAGGACATGGTTGTGGTTGTTGATATGAAAGGCGCTGTCGGCGGACTTTGGGGATCAGAAATAGGTTTTGCACACAAGAACCTTGGGACAGCAGGGGCAGTTATTGACGGTGGTGCATGCAGAGACTCCTATGAATCCAACCTGGAAGGTGTAAATGTTTTCTGTACGCACAGAACTTTTAAACATGTCTATGGAAGAGCAGTCAACGGCGGAGTCAATATTCCAATCACCTGCGGAGGTGTTCCTGTAAAGCCCGGCGATGTAATCTGTGCTGACGATGACGGCGTACTGGTTATACCAAGAGAACGTGCGGAAGACGTCTTGAAGTTTGCAAGATACCAGCTCGAAGTAGATGAAAAGGTAAGAGCAAAGCATTATGAAAATGCCGGAATGGCTCCTGACGAGTCCTTGTCAAGAAGCAAATAGAAAATAATCCGCGCAGAATTTGTACGGAAAAGGTGGGATGATATTCTATGCCCTTAGATAGACATGTGTGGGAAATAGTAGAGATAGAGCTGCATGCCAAGAATCAATATGAAAATCCTTATATGACTGTAGATGTATGGGCTGATCTAAAAGGGCCCGGCTTTTCCAAAAGGGTCTACGGCTTCTGGGACGGCGGAGACGTCTTTAGAATCCGTATGACAGCTGTTTGCGTAGGTAAATGGTCTTATATTACCGGAGCGAATGTCAGCGACGATGGCCTCTGCGGGAAAAAGGGAGAATTCGAGGCAGTAGACTGGACAGAGGCTGAAAAGGCTGAAAATGCTTGCAGACGAGGTATTGTAATTGCTTCTGAAAACGGACATGCACTACAGTATTCTGACGGAACTCCAGTTTACCTGCTTGGGGACACACAATGGGCAATTTTCACAGATAGATTTCCCTGGTTCGATGATGATGAGCCAAGGGATCTTGGACCGGGAATGGGATTTAAGGATATTGTTCGCTACCGCATCAACCAGGGGTTTAACTTCATTGCTTCCATAGCATGCTTACCGGGTTGGCAGGATGACGGTTACCCAAGTCAGGTTGAACCTGAACCGGGTCTTTTCCTTCGCAGCGGCTGGAAGAATCCGGCGTATACACCTTATGACGGCATCAAGGAAATGCGCAATGAGGGAGGCCTCCCCTTTGAATTCCCCGGAAAGGTTCCTGGGTACGGGAAAGTATATCCGGATATGGAGCGAATAAACCCTGAATATTTCAAGTACGTTGACCGCAAAATCAACTGGCTCAATGAAAACGGCGTTACTGTATTTCTTGAGACAATGAGGCGCGATTGCAGTACTGCTATGAAAAAATTCCACCCATGGCCACAGGTATATATCAGGCTCATGCAATATGTCTTTACACGTTACCAGGCTAATAACTGCGTGCTGAGTCCGATACACTATGACTATGATCAGATGTCGATACCGGGCGAAGAGTATAATGAAGCCATCAACATGATGGTCGAAAAATACGGAAAGCCGCCATTTGGCACGCTGCTGAGCTGTAACCCCCATGGAACATCGTTGGCGAACTTTGGCAAAGCTGATGAGAACAAATGGATTGATATGCATCAAATAGGCAACACATACGGAAGGGAGCATGATTATTTCTGGTTCCTGACTGATATATTCCATCAGGATCCTCCTGTCCCTGGGCTCAATGGCGAACCGTATTATCCCGGAGGAGAATTCGGCTGCGGAAAAGATCAGATCATAGTAATCGGAGACAGCGAAGAAGCGAATATTCGTAATCGATCCTGTCTATATGGATGTCTTCTTTCAGGAGGTCTTGCAGGCTACATTTACGGATGCGAAGGTATGTGGAATGCAAATAATGAGCCGGAGTCTGTCTTTAAAATGTGGGATGCACTGAAATATCAATCAGGTGCTCAGGTTCAATATGTGAAGGATTTTATCAGCATAATAGGCGATAGGTACAGGGATCTTACCCCTGAAGCCGAGCTCGTTACTCCAAACAAGTATGGAGAACCATTGGGGCACAAGGGTTGGGCGTATTGCGCTCAACTGGCGGACAGGTCAGAAATGCTCGTTTATTTTGAAGTTGGGTGTCCTCAGTGCAGTTTGCGGGGTTTGAAGAAATACTCTGAGTATGAGATAAAATGGTTTGACCCGCGAAATGGTATTTGGTCTGAAGATGAGAACGTGAAAACTGTTCAGGTTGACAGAACAGGAATGTGCAAACTTCCTGCGAAGCCTGATGACCGTGACTGGGGTCTCTATGCCAAACTTGTGAAAGGGTAGTGTGATGCGGAATGTATTTTAAATATGATGAGAAAAACGGGATTCATGTTCCGGAGCCGTTTAAGAGAGTGATGACTCCGCTAATGACATCCGACATTGTTGATCGTGAGCTTCCGTTTTCAGTTCATTTTACACAGTGGGAGCCGGGCAGCAAGATAGACGCACACAGCCATCCGGACGCCATGGAGGCAATGTACTGCTTAAGTGGAAAGGCTCGTGCAAAGATAGATGGCGAATGGGTTGAGTTCGTGCCCGGAACCATGATCGTTGCCGATAAGAATGAAGAACACTGTATTGAAAACAATGGAGACGAGCTGTTGACTGTTTTTTGCATATTTTCTCCGCCGATATCCGGCGAAGGACTAAGAAAGCGTGCAATGGCGGCAGTAGAAGAAGCAAAGGCAAATAAATAGGAATTGCCACAGGCATAAAAATTATAACAAAGCAAATTCCCCACATGAGCGGCACGTAGGTCGCCCGTGTGGGGAATTTGCTTTCTGCAGGAAGGATTATATTATTTACACCTATAATGCGGCTGCTTTTTCAGATACAATATCTTCTATTTTATCATCCCCGTCTGTCAGGTCGGACTCATCTATATCGGCCTGTGTATCCTTCATGAGCTTCAGATGTGAATGGAGCATTTCGATAGCAGCAGCCTTGTCTTTAGCCTCAATGGATTCAACCATCAATTCATGCTGCTTCCATGATAGAAGTACGATTGATTTTCCTTCATTCGTATTTCTGTAAATACGCTGCCTGGCGATAAGTAAGGTATTCTCGACTTCAGTGATATACTTTATCAGCCTGGTGGATTTTGAAATATTTGCTATGCTCACATGGAATTTCACATCATATGTGTTATGAAGCTGCGCGATCTCTTTGCTGCTGTTATTATCTGACGTACGCAGGATTTGATTATATTTTTGGTTAAAATCTTTAATAATTCCTTTAATATACTCTATGTCGCTATCGGTAGCAAGGTCAATGCATTTCTCAAATGACATGGACTCTAGAGCAGTACGAAGATCAATTAAATCTAGAAGTTCAGATTTGGTAATACTGACACAATATAATCCTTTCCTTTTAATGTTGACAACAAACCCGTTCTGAACCAGCTGATTTATTGCTTCTCTTACAGGAGTTCGGCTGATTCCAAATTTTTCTGCCAAAAGATCTTCTCTAATCCTGTCTCCAGGCTTTATTTCTGACGACAATATCATATCCAAAATTGATGTATACGCATAATCTGTTAGAATGTAATTATTAGTCATCTATTTGGTGCACATCCTTAATAATTTATTATTTTTCAAAATACCACAAAAAGTTAGTAAAGTAAAGCAAAACGATTCTATAAGAATAAAATTTATAATTTATAATATATTAATTGTAACATTTTATATTTTACTTATCAAATCATTTTTTAAAAAAGTACTGCAAAAGCTTGCATATTAATGGGTGCGACGTAAAAACGAGGTGGCAGAATGTGAAGCTATGAATGAAAAATATAAATTATAAATTATAATATCGTTGACTTTTGCATAGAAGTTTTTTATAATTTAATCACATCAGTTTTTTGACTAATCAGTTTGTTGAGGCATCCGTATGCTCAACAAGGGCAATTTCCGGAACTACCAAGAAAGTCGATGAGGCCGTACATATTGATAGAAGTAACAGGATGTAATTTTGAAAGGTGCATGACACCTGAGAAGGTAAATAAGCTGTTTCTAAAATCGTAGACTAATTCCCAATAATGCTTCAGGTGAGTATACAGTTAAAATGAAGCTGTCTGACAGCAGCGGCACTGAGCTTTCAAGCAACTACACAGATATTATTATGAGATAAGGACGTGAGGAAAGAAAGACACTGCTGCTGGGCAGGGCAGTTAAACAAATAAATATGAGTTGAGGGTGAGAGAAAATGATAGCATTAAGGAAAATGAAGCCCAACAAGGGCGCTGAATTTGTTGAGACACCTGTCCCTGAGATTGGCGAGCACGATCTTTTGGTTAAGGTGAAGGCGGCTGCAATGTGTAAGTCGGATGTTGAAGTATTTGAGTGGACCGATCTGGTGGCATCCGCAAACTACAAATTACCGTTTACACTTGGACATGAATTTTCGGGCGAAGTGGCAGCGGTCGGAAAACTGGTAAAGAACTTTAAAATTGGTGACCGTGTAGCGGGCGAAACTCATATCCCATGCGGCTACTGTCATGAATGCAGAACAGACAATCAGCATATCTGTTCAAATCATATGGGCGTGCTTGGCAGAAACGTGGACGGGTGCTTTGCTGAATATATCCGACTGCCGGAAATTTCGGCAATTAAGCTGGCCGACGATGCCGACTTTGTACATATGTCACTGCTGGAGCCGCTGGGAACCGCGTTGCACGCGCTGCAAAAGGCTGAACCAAGCGGGAAGAATATTGCTATACTTGGTGTTGGTACGATTGGACTGATGGCATGTGAGCTTGCAAAGATCCTTGGCGCGGTCAAGGTAATTTCACTTGATGTGAATGAAAGCAGGCTTGCATATAGCCTGAAGGTTGGTGCAGATGTTGCGGTGAACGGAATGAAAGAAGATCTGGTGAAAGTTGTCATGGAGCAGACGAATGGACAAGGCATCGACTGCGTGGTAGATTTTACCGGACATATGAAGGTACTCAACCAGGCGATTGATTCACTAGCTACGGCAGGGACGCTGGTACATGTAGGAATGGTATCGGGTGATCTGGTCATTCCGAATTATATGTACAGGGTGGTGTATCGTGAGCTTATCCTGAAGGGCCTGTATGGAAGACACATGTTCAAGACATGGGAGGTCCTGATGCGGCTTGTAAATAGCGGGAAAATAAACCTTAACGCATATGTCGGAGAGGTGATGCCAATGACGGAGTACCAGAAAGCGCTGGATAATTTTGATAATTATAACGGACGCGCAATATTAATTCCGTAATTTGCTGGATAAATTCTTGAAACACAGAAAAGAGGGTGAATGAATATGAAGAAAGAAGCATTTCCTAAGCGAGTTTCCATTTTTGAGGTGGGACCGAGGGACGGACTTCAGCCTGAGCCGGAATTCATTCCGACGGAGAAAAAAATCGAACTGGTTAATAGGTTGACTGATGCAGGTTGTCAGAGAATTGAGGTAACCTCATTTGTCCACCCTAAATGGGTGCCGCAAATGGCGGATGCCAAAGCAGTGGTCGCAGGGATCAGGCGTAAAGAGGGTGTTGTGTACAATGCGCTCATTCCTAATCTGCGCGGTCTGGAGATCGCAATAGAATGCGGTTTGAAAGAGGTTGTAACCATTATGAGCACCAGCGAAAGCCATAACAAGAAGAACCTGAATATGTCCAGGGCAGATTCGCTTAAGGAAATTGAGAAGATCAACAAGACGGCAAGGGAGAACGGCGTTAAGGTTCGCTCCTATATTGCAACCGTGTTTGGCTGTCCAATGGAGGGAGATATGGCGCCGGAGCTTGCACTTGAGACAGCCCTTGCACTTGAGAGCTATGGTTCCTATGAGATATCTTTAGGCGACACTACCGGTATGGCTAACCCGATCAGTGCATATGAGATTCCAAAGATGATCAAGGAAAAGCTTACCAAGGCGAGCCTTGCAGTACACTATCACAAGTATAATGGCATGGAATTCGCCAATAATTTAGCATCGCTGCAGGCAGGCATCACGATATTTGACGGAGCAGCCGGCGGACTTGGCGGGTGTCCGTACGCACCGGGTGCAAAGGGAAATTGTCAGACTGAGATCCTTGTGGAAATGTTCCACAGGATGGGTATTGAGACTGGAATAGATCAGGAAAAAATTAATTCTGCGGGCGAGTATGCCCAGACGTTGAGCACACTGTTACACCGTAGATGTGAGTAGAATGTTTAGCGCCTTAAGGCATAAATTTCTTTTAATACATTCAAAGGAGGCTTAATGATGAACTTGGCAAAACTGACTGAAATTAAAAACAAATTCATCAACGGAGATATCAAGACACAGCATCTAGAAACTACAATATTTACGGATGTTTATGGAAGCAATGCAGAATACGTCAAGGATGCATGCAATGATGCCGCGGTTATCCGTTGCGAGATGCTCGAGGAGAAAACAGGAGTTTCTCTTGAACTGACAA
>JAEYON010000125.1 GCA_023411645.1 Bacillota bacterium
GGTCTAATGTTCGATAATTATGATGATGTCGTAAATGTAGACGACTTGTGCAAGATGCTTAAGATAGGTAAGAACAAAGCCTATGAATTACTGAACGGTGGTAATATAAAATCTATTCGTATTGGCAAATCATATAAGATTCCCAAAAGATATGTGATTGACTTCATTCAACTAAACTAGGAATTTATTGAAAACAGAGTTACCTTCTATTATACTGAAGAGGAATAATGGAAGGTATAGCTCAATTGAATTATTGAAAGGAGCTATATCAATATGAATGGAAGTCTACAGAAAAAAGGGAATGTCTATTATGCGGTAATAGGCGAAAAGGATGCCTGCGGAATGTGGAAGTACAAATGGATTAATACGAAATGTGAAGAGAAAGGAGAAGCGGCAAAGGTACTTAGGGAAATTCTAACCCAGAAGGAGAATGAGACATATATCAACCCCAGCAAAATAACCTTTTCTGATTTCATGTTAGATTGGCTTGATAATACCATTAAAAACCAGATAGAGGTAACGACTTGGGATGGATATACGACAAATATTAAAACTCATATTTCTCCGTATTTCAAGGAAAAGGGTATTAAGCTTCAAGAGCTAAAACCAATTCATTTGCAGAAGTATTTTGATGATAAATATAAAAGTGGTAGAGTAGATGGAAAAGGCGGATTATCAGCTAACTTTTTGAAGAAACATCATGCTAATATAAAAAAAGCACTTGATTATGCTGTAAAGATGGATTTGATTTCATCTAATCCGATAAAGAATGTAACTCTGCCAAAGCTGGTAAAATACTCTGCACAATACTATACGGTTGAAAAATTAGAAGCATTATTAGAAAAGACAAAAGGTACAAGCATTGAAACGGCTGTATTCCTAACAGTACATTATGGTTTTAGGCGTGGGGAAGCTTTAGGTTTAAGGTGGAAAGATATTGACTTCAAGGAAGAAACATTAACTGTATGCAACACTAGAACAAGGGTTTGCACAGACGTGGAAAAGAAACCAAAATCAGAATCCAGTTTGAGAGTATTACCTCTAATCCCAAAAGTAGCAGAATATCTCAAAACCTTAAAGGTTAAGCAACTAGAAGATAAATTGTTGTTTGGTAACAAGTATTCAAAAAATGATTATGTGTGCAAGTATACCGATGGAAGGCCTGTGAATATTACAACACTAAATCACACATTCAAAAGAATTATTACAAACAATGATTTACCGCCGATTCGATTTCACGACTTAAGGCATAGTACTGCAAGCTATTTACTAAAATTGGGGTTATCCCTGAAGGAAATTCAAGTTTGGTTAGGGCATTCGGATATATCGGTAACGGCAAACATTTACAGTCATATTGATATTGAAATGAAAAAGAATGCCGCACAAAAGATAAATCAGTTATTTGGAAAAGCAGAAAATTTATAAGCTTATTAGAAAACTCATTAGAAAAATCAAAAAATTTGGGGTTCGCCATTAACTGGCAAACCCCAAACCCTTACAAAGTGGCGGAGAGAGAGAGATTCGAACTCTCGGAACGGTATTAGCGTTCACACGATTTCCAGTCGTGCGCCTTAGACCAGCTCAGCCATCTCTCCGTATGACCGGGTCATTCAATATACGGCACTTTCTGCGCCGCTTCACTATTTTACAATAGTTGTGGGTCGATGTCAATGAGAAAAGGATTTGTGGTATAATGTGGATGATACATAATACAATAGAATTTTTGGAGATGTTGTATGTCGAAGAATGATTTGATCAGAACCGGTATCGTCGGGTGCGGAGACCTTATGGAGAAGCGAATCATATCGTTGAGCTTATCTGAGTAATTTCCAAGAAGCCATATAAGTGGGCTGTTTTTATTTTTGCTACATTGCTTTAATTAAATAAAGTAGTACCGTAGACAAGTGATGCATTAATGATGTAGAATAGTGTCAGTATATATCGAAAAAAATAAATATTACCAAGAAAATTATATTTAGGGGGACTAAAAATGTATAAGAGAATAATAGCTGTTTTATTCATCGCTATTTTTACACTCACGTCACTGACAGGCTGCAGTCTATCCGGCACCGGCGGAAAAGATGTGGAATTCACCATCGCCCACGCTACCTGGATCGGGTATGCGCCGCTGTACATTGCAAAAGAAAAAGGTTACTTTGAAAAATATGATGTAAATCCGACATTGACTGTGATAGAGGACGAATCACAGTATGCTGCGGCTTTGTATTCCAATAGCATTCAGGGTTTAGGGAATGTGCTTGACAGGGAAGTAATCCATTATGCTAAGGGTACCCCTGAAATCTTCGTCTTTGCAATGGACGAATCCTCCGGCGGTGATGGAATAATAGCAAAGAAAGAGATCACAAGTGTTGAGGATCTGAAGGGTGCAACCATTGGTCTTGACAAATCCTCTACCTCCTATTTCTTTTTCCTTACTGTGCTTGAGAAATACGGTGTTGATGAAAGTGATGTGAACATACAGGAAATGAGCGCCGGAGACGCGGGTGCAGCTTTTGTTGCAGGCAAGCTGGATGCTGCTGTTTCCTGGGAACCCTGGCTGTCCAATGCTTCTGAAAGAGAAGGCGGTCATGTTCTTGTCAGCAGTAAGGATTTTCCCAACACCATCGTTGATGTTGTTACGCTAAGAGAAGACTTTGTCAAGAAAAATCCAGACATTGTTACCGGGCTTACTAAAGCATGGTTCGATGCTATTGATTTCTACAGGGAGAATCCTGATGAGGGTAATAAAATAATGGCTGCCGCGCTGGGCCTTGATGAACAGGAGATTGCAGATATGGCAAGCGGCGTGTCTTTCTTTGGCAGAGAGGAGAACAAGGCCTTCTTTGATCGGAATAACGCAGACAGCATCTATGAACTGGCAAACAGGGCAAGCGGATTCTGGAAGGAAAAGGGTATCATTGATAATGATATTGATGCAGACAAGCTGATTACTGATAAATTTGTGAAAGAGGCCTCCAAATAAAATGGACACAAAGTTAAAAGCTGACTCAATGGATACTGCGTTAAAAGCTAATACAAAGATCAAGGAAAAACGGAATTTTTCGAACAAAAAGCTGTCTGTTCTTTCGTTTGTGATTCTGATAGCTCTCTGGAGCAGCCTTTCATACAGCGGGTTGGTACAGAAGGTGTTTCTGCCCACGCCCGGCGCTGTGATCGGCGCATTTATGGACATGTATTGGAATAATATTCTGCTGAGCTACTCTTTGGCGAGTATATACCGTGTTATGGTGGGCTGGGTGTTTGCTGTGATTGCAGCAGTTCCGCTGGGCTTGCTGATTGCGACCTCGAAAAAGGCTGAGGCCCTTTTTGAGCCGGCTGTGGATTTCGCCCGCTATTTGCCCGTGGTTGCACTGGTACCACTTACGCTGCTCTATTTCGGCATTGGAGACCTTCAGAAATTTGTTATCATATTTTTGGGGACATTTTTTCAATTGGTTCTGATGGTGGCCGATGTGGTGTCCGGCGTGCAAAAGGATCTGCTTCGCGCATCGTCAACGCTTGGTGCAAGCAAATGGCAAACCTATCGAATGGTTCTGATACCTGCATCCCTGCCGGGAATCATGGACAGCTTCAGGATAACTGTGGGCTGGGCATGGACGTATCTTGTGGTGGCAGAGCTGGTTGCGGCCAACTCGGGACTGGGCTATATGGTCCTGAAGGCACAGCGCTTTCTTGCCACAGATCAGATATTTGCCGGGCTGATCCTGATCGGGGTGATTGGCCTGATAACCGACTGCCTGTTTAAATGGCTGACAGGACTTCTTGTACCCTGGCGTGAAAAGGTGGGTGGCTGATATGGAGAAGCTGAGTTTGGTTAATGTTTGCAAAACCTTTGGCGCTTGTGACGCAGCAGTACAGGATGTTGATGCATTGTGCGGCATTAACTTGAGAATAGATGAAAATGAATTTGCTGTTATTGTCGGTCCAAGCGGCTGTGGAAAATCAACGCTTCTGAACATTGTCGCCGGATTGGAGAAGGCAACCTCAGGAACTGTGTACATTAATGGAAGTGAGGAAATCAAGGGGCCGGGTGCTGACAGAGGGATGGTTTTTCAAACCTATACGCTATTTCCCTGGCTTACTGTGCAAAAGAACGTGGAATTCGGTCTGAGAATCAAAGGGATTCCGGCGGCTGAACGTACTGATATTGCCCGGCACTATATTGAGCTGGTGGGGTTGTCCGGCTTTGAGAATATGCTTCCAAAGGCATTGTCTGGAGGAATGAAACAACGTGTGGCAATTGCTCGTGCGCTGGCTAACAAGCCGGAGGTACTGCTGATGGATGAGCCGTTTGGTGCGTTGGATGCGCAGACCAGGGTCGTGATGCAGGAGCTGCTGATTTCCGTATGGGAGAAGGAAAAAACGACTGTTTTGTTCATTACCCATGATATTGATGAAGCTGTCATGCTCGCAAGCAATATTTACGTGATGTCCCGAAGGCCCGGGACGATCAGGGCCAAGTTGAACATAGATATTCCTTATCCGAGAAATCATCAGGTAATGGTGCTTCCCGAGTATATTGATGCAAAGAAGAATATTATGGAAATGCTATGGGAGGAAAGTAAAGCCGCAGCCGCACAGAAGTGAGGTAGTTATAGATGTCCTGTTTGTGTCTTTTGTGATAATATTATTATAGAATATTATTTTTGAGTATACTCTATTGTTGGAGATGATCTATTGAAAAGCATCTGCTTTTATGATACGAACAACGGCAGGATCGGCATTGCAGAGAATGGAAAAGCGATTACCGACCTATGGTTTGCGGACAAGTCCGATTCATGCAAGGTAAATTTGCAGCAGGCAGAGGCGGGTGAGACCCCCCTGCTGAAGGAAGCGGCGGCGCAGCTTAAGGAGTATTTCGACGGTACACGCAGGGAATTTGATCTGCCGCTGGCATTAGAGGGTACTGCGTTCCAGGTGGCTGTCTGGAAGGCTCTTCAGACCATTCCCTACGGAGAAACCCGAAGCTATGGAGAGATTGCGCATAGCATCGGAAATCCTAAGGCCTGTAGAGCTGTGGGCATGGCGAATAACAGAAACCGTATTGCTATCATCGTGCCCTGTCACCGGGTCATCGGAGCAAGCGGAAAGCTTGTGGGGTATGGCGGTGGCCTTGACAAGAAGGAAAGGCTGCTGACTTTGGAGAGGAAGAA
The DNA here is from genome assembly GCA_023411645.1 of Bacillota bacterium. Classification (GTDB taxonomy): domain Bacteria; phylum Bacillota; class Clostridia; order Acetivibrionales; family DTU013; genus JAEYRF01. The sequence goes on from JAEYON010000125.1 coordinate 5,175, forward strand.
CATAACGAACAAATGACGAGGAGCATGGTATGCTGAATATAGGTTGCCATTTGTCCGCATCAAGCGGATACCTTCATATGGGAAAGGAAGCTCTGGAGATTGGAGCCAATACTTTTCAGTTTTTTACAAGAAATCCGAGAGGCGGAAGAGCAAAGAACATCGATCCGCAGGATGTAGCGGATTTTTTAGTTCTTGCCGGGGAAAATCACTTTACTACCATTATGGCACATGCACCGTATACCTTAAATCCCTGTTCAGCAGATCAAAGGGTAAAGGATTTTACTTTTGAGGCGATGTCGGATGATTTAAGGCGAATGGAGTATACGCCGAACAACTATTATAATTTTCACCCCGGAAGCCATGTGGGACAGGGCATAGAGGCGGGGATCGAGCAGATTTCGGAATTGTTGAACAGGATTCTTACTCCAGAGCAGACTACAAGGGTGCTGCTTGAGACGATGTCGGGCAAGGGGAGTGAGGTCGGAAGCAGATTCGAAGAGCTTCGGGAAATTATAGACAGGGTGGAACTGAAGGAGAAGCTGGGCGTCTGCCTTGATACATGCCATGTGTATGATGCCGGATATGATATCGTTAAGGATCTGGACGGTGTGCTGCTGAAATTTGATAAGGTGATAGGCCTTGATCGACTTTTGGCAATACACCTCAATGACAGTAAAAATGCTTTTGAAAGCCACAAGGATCGTCATGAGAAGCTTGGGCAGGGGGCTCTTGGAATTGAGGCCCTGACCCGAATTATCAATCATTCGGAGCTGCGGCACTTGCCATTTTACCTGGAAACACCAAATGAGCTGGAGGGCTATGCTGCTGAAATTAAACTGTTGCGAGAGGCTTATGTATAGTTCAGCGAAAAACATCAAAGCAAAGCTGAAAAGTCTGGCAGAGGATGAATACCGGAAGTTCACTTCGGCACTTATACCCGGTGATGCAGTGATTCTGGGAGTACGATTGCCTTTGATCCGCAATATGGCAAAGGAAATCGCGCAGGGCGACTGGAGGGGGTATTTAGCTGCCGCGCAGGATGAGTATTTTGAAGAGATCATGCTCCAGGGTCATGTCATCGGACTCGTCAAAACAGATTTCGAGGAAAGGCTTGGGCTGATCGCTGCTTTTGTGCCAAAGATCAAAAACTGGTCGGTCTGCGACAGCTTTTGTGCCGGTCTCAAATTCGTGAAGAAGAATAAGGAGCGTGTCTGGGAGTTTCTGCAGCCGTACTTGTCTTCGGAACAGGAGTTTGACCTGCGCTTTGCAGTGGTAATGATGATGGATTACTTCATAGAAGAGGAATACATTGACCGAGTATTTAGGTTGCTTGATGGTATTGAACATGAGGGCTATTATGTAAAAATGGCAGTGGCGTGGGCTTTATCCGTATGTTATGTGAAATTCCCGGAGAGGACGATGGCCTATCTGCAGCAAAATGAGCTTGACGACTTCACCTATAACAAGGCGCTTCAGAAGATAATCGAATCCAACCGGGTTGACAATGAAGCGAAGGATCTGATACGCAGAATGAAGCGGAAAACACAGTCGAAGGGCTGAAACGGTAACGTGGATGTACACAAAGTGGCCTGGGCGGATTGGATGGAAGGCTGCCGGGCGGTTGGCAAGGATAGTTTTCATTTGATATGAAGGAATTTGTCAGGCCATAGAAAGGGCGATATTGATATGGGGCAGGCTGTTTTTGACAAGGAGCAATTGAAAAATAATAAGGAGCAGACTGATCTCCTACAGGCACGTTTTGCACTGGAATCTCTGGTTATTTACAGGCAGCTTCTTCAGGATCCAATCCTGGCCGAACTGCGATTCTTGCTGGAACATTTGAGTTCGGATCATCCCGAAGTATTCCGTTCTGTTGCTTCCTACAGTTCGATGTGCCGGATGCTCTATGAGGCTGATGTAAATGTGAAAGCTGCAGTAATCGAGAAAACAATCCATACGGAAAACGCATTTTCTCTTGAGGCGGAGAAGCAGGGAGCCGCATGTCTGAAAGGATCTGTAGAAGCGACTGTAAAAGAGGATCTGAGGCGGCTGCAGATAATTGCAGGGATAAAATCCGATACGATAAAAAAGTGGATCATTGATAATTGTGCGGCAGATGGATGGCTGGAAGACGCGGTAGCAAGCCTTCCCGCATTCCCCGAACACAGTTCAGAATACAAAGTTACTGAGGCTTCGTTGGGCTGTTCTGTTTCGGAGACTTCGGAAACTAACTCTTCCATGGGAAGCAATACTATTATCAGCGATTCTTCAAAAGTATATAGGAACATATCGCAAAGCGACTGCTGGGCTGACTGTGCGACAGAGCTGGCGGAATATCATCATCGCCGGGGCAGTGGCATTTTTTCACAGTATAGGGCATTTATCTGGAGAAGAAAGGATGGGAGAGGCTATTTTGACGGGGTGAAATCTCCCGACCCTATCACTTTTTCCCAGTTAATTTCCTATGAGCTTGAAAGGGAAAGAATTATTGAGAACACGACGCACTTTCTGGAGGGGTATCCTGCTAATAACATATTGCTTTATGGGGATAGGGGGACCGGCAAGTCTTCAACGGTCAAAGCCCTGGTAAATGAGTACCACAGTAAAGGTCTTCGGATGATAGAAGTACCCAAGTTGCTTCTGACGGACTTCCCTGTTATCATTGGGCAGCTTGCAGGCAGAAGCCTTAAGTATATTCTTTTTGTGGATGATCTTGCCTTTGAGGACAATGAAGAGAATTATACCGCGCTGAAGGCAGTATTGGAAGGCGGATTGGAAAGCAGGCCTCCTAATGTGCTGATCTATGCCACCTCTAACCGGAAGCACCTGATAAAAGAACGGTTCAGTGACCGGGCAGGACTTGTTTCAAGTAATGCAGACGATGAAGTACGGGCTGCGGATACCATCCAGGAAAAGCTGTCGTTATCTGACCGTTTCGGTATGACAGTGGTGTTTTCATCACCGGATCAGAGGAAGTATCTTGAGATTGTTGACGGTATCATTGCAAATAGAGGTATACAGGCAGAAAAGGAGTTTGTACACCGTGAAGCGCTCAGATGGGAAATGCGCTACAACGGACGGTCTCCGAGGACAGCGAAACAGTTTGCCGACTGGCTTGAGGGTCATATCGCCGCCAATCCATGAGGTATTCGCAGCCGACTTGCATTGAGGCCTCCTTTATTGCTTGTTTCTACTTAATCATCAGCGGGCAATGGTTTAATCCTGGTTGTATAGAAATGCTTCAGGAAGATAACAGTAAGTGCAACCGAGGCGATCTCTGCCAGCGGGAATGCCCACCAAATTGCGTTGAGTCCTCCGGCTCTGG
>JAEYON010000132.1 GCA_023411645.1 Bacillota bacterium
TCATGATATACTACTCCTATTATGTGTCCAGTCATCAACCGAACAGGTTATCTGATTGTTTTTTCAGTACATATAGTATAGCATTATATGTTTGTTTTGTCTTTGAGTTCATCATTTTAATAGCGACTTTCCAAGAGTCGATACATTTCCTCCGATATTGACAAACCCAGAGGAATTGCCGCTATCCTGAAGTATATTAATACAACGGTCTCCGGCATAGCCTTTTCCTATACCACCTAAATCAATGGACTGTCCCTCATTTCTAAGAGCGGCTGTTTTATCCTTTGAATTCAAGATCAAATCATGGAAATTAACAAGAGCCAATTAATTCTGCTGACCTCACTGTCCTGTATAAAGCGGCTCAGTTTATTCTCCAGTCGGGAGAGCTCAGCTTTTACTTTATTTAAAGCCTGCCCGGCATTTTCACCATGTATTCGAAATGAAATATCCGTATCCATACAATAGATATTGTCCTCTACATCTTCATATTGCAGTATTTCCCCCTCCCTCCTGATATCCGCGGATGAATGAATCCATAATTATTCATTCGCATAGTGCGCTGAAAAACTGCTCTTCATATGAGCAGTCTGTAAGTACTTTTATAATAAACTAAACTGTAATTAAAAGTCAATAAGTACTTATAAATATGTCTTAAATACGATAGAATACTTCCTATGTCTGATCAAGGTTCTCTCTAGCTAACTCTAACTGAAACCAAAACAGCGAGCCTTTTCCCAGTTCTGATTCAACACCATAGTCCGCATTGTGCAGCTCAAAAATCTTTTTGACGATGGAAAGACCAAGCCCTGTTCCTGTTATTGCCCGCTTATGCTTTTTATCAACTTTATAATACCTGTCCCAAATATAAGGTATTTTATCTGGCTCAATGCCTTCGCCATTATCATGGACTTCGATTCGCACACCATTTCGCATCCTTTTTTGTCTCACAACAATGTGCTTGTCACATGTACTGTAATTAACAGCGTTCGTAAGCAAATTGTATAAAGCCTGCGTGATTTTCGCTTCATCCGCTTTGACATATGCATCTTCAGAATGCTCGAATACAATAGAATAGCCGTCATTTCTCAAAAGCTCTGAAAGCCTTAAAACTGTCTCTTCAATGCTTTCAGTGAGGTTATAATTATTCATTTGAAGCTCCATTGTTCCAGTTTCGAACCTTGAAACATCGAGAATATCATTTACAAGAGATGAAAGCCTCCTGGTTTCCGACATAATGGTCTGCACCTGTTTAGTAGTAATTTCATCCGGAAAGTCCTGCATCATTTCGGCATAGCTATAAATTAAAGCAAGAGGCGTTCTTAAATCGTGCGAAATATTTGCGATAAGTTCCCTCCGCAGCTCATCAACCCTTGAAAGCTCGATTGCAGTAGAATTGAGGGTATCGGAAAGCTCTTTTACCTCTAAATATCCGCTTGCGTTAAAATCTGCATTGTAGTTACCTCTCGAGAGTTTTTTAGCCCCGTCATTCAGACGTACAAGCGGCTTTGCTATTACATCTGAGAGAACTAATGCAATACCGACAGAGGCCAAGATCATTATAGATGTAATAATATATAACTGCATCTGCAGGGTTGACACCGTTGCGTTTACAGGTGTAATCATAGCATGAAAGGTAAGTGAAATCACTTGTCCGTCTGACAAAGTAAACTCTTTCGTCTCTGTAATTGTCTCAGGATGTATACCGCTCCGGTCATCTGGGGCTGGAATGCGCGGCTGTACAAATTCTCTTGTAGTCACTACCATAATGCCTTTATCTGCATTAAGGCTATAGAGAATCTCATCAATATCAGGATTGTTGATATTTTCTTCAACAAGAGCCACTGCTTTATGGAGCTCATTCCGCCTTATCATTTTATACATGTCATTTAAGAAGACCGTTTGAAGTAGCCAGAGTATAAAGAGCAAAAACCCGCAAAATGCCAGAAGGACAATGAAGATTTTCCATTTTAATTTTAATCTATCCATCAAAACGATACCCCAATCCTCTAACAGTTGTTATCAACCCTGCATAATTTCCCATGTGCTTTCGAAGTAATTTCATGTGGGTATCAAGGGTACGGTCATCTCCAAAATAATCATATCCCCATACCTCGGTAAGTATCTTTTCTCTAGGTATGGCGATATTTTTGTTGCGAATTAGAAAAAATAAAAGATCATATTCTTTTGGAGCGATATCTATCTGTACTCCGTCAATAAACACCTTGTAGGCAGTTAAATCTGCCATAAAACCATCTTTTTCAAAAATGATATGCCCATCCTGTTCCTTGGCGGGCTGTGATGTTTTTACTCGTCTGAGAATTGCGTTTACTCTAAGCATGATCTCTTTTGACGAAAAGGGTTTTACCACATAGTCGTCCACCCCAACTTCAAAGCCTAAAACCTTATCGTATTCCTCACCACGGGCAGAAAGCATAATAACCGGAGTATCAGCAGTTTTGCGGATTTCCTTCACCGCTGAGAACCCATCAAGCTCCGGCATCATAACATCCATTATAATAATGTCGAAGGTTTGGGTTTTACATAGCTCAACTGCTTCCACTCCGTCGCAGGCTTCGAAAACCTCGTGCCCCTCAAACAAGGCATATCGTTTTATAACGGCTCTTAAGCCATCTTCATCATCACAAATAAGCATTTTTGCCATGGATAACCCTCCTTTTTGAAAAAATTCTACCCCATACAAAGCTAGGATGCAAGTTATCTGAACTTTAGCTGAATAATAATCGACTAATAATTTCTTTTCTTCCTTGCTGCAAAGAATGCTGCGAGCAAAACAAATGCAAATAAGCCTAAATAAATCAGTAAGCTTCCAGTGGTATTTGAACCGCGCGTTGCTTTCTCTCCGAAAGGCAGTGCTGTATCACCTTTGTCCGGACCAATCATTGTCCGGTTAATCGGTCTGCCTTCCATATTACCTCGTTTTCCACCGCCCATCATGCTGCCAAGCGAGGAAAGGCTTAAATCACCGGCTGAAATAAGCTTATCCGGGTTTGCTGCCTGCTCTGCTGTGGTAGACGGAACCATCCCGTCAAGCTGACCTTGTATGCTCTGGCAGCGTAGATTACCAAGCGTTTTGAAAGCTTCAACTGCCGTTTTATGTTCTTCAAAAGTGCAAAAGGCTGTGTTGTCATTTTTAACATAATCGGAAATACGCGCATCAAGCTGTGTAATTTTCTCTTCCCATTTACCATCTGAGAAATAGCTTGTCATTAACTCTTGAAGATAGTCATGGTATCTTTCCAAGTACTCCTGATTAGAAAACAGCTTTTCAAGAAGAGGTCGGGAGCTCATTTCCACACCGCTTACAGGAGAGTCAATTGGAAAATTAATAACAGAGGATGCACTTCCGTTCTGAAACCCACCCCATGCCAAATTGTAGTCCCATGGCAGGATTGTAACCTTGCCATTATTCTCGTAGATGTAGTAATTCTGCGCCATGCTTGATGAATAACTGTCAAGATTCACCACAATGGTATGAGCTGCGAGATATCGTAAAATTTGGTCAATATCAAAATAGGTTTCCAGGTTTTCTCCCGTAGACAATGCCTTTAATGCAGTAATAACACGCTTGAAATCGCTGTCATCGCCTTTACCTACAACATTATCAAAGATAGCACTATATGATGAAATATCGTCCGTTGTATATTCTAAACTGCCGCCATTGCTTCCTCTTCCACCCATGGGACCACCGAAATTACTGCCGGGCATCTCCATTTGTCTTGCGCCGTTTTGACGGGCAGGCTGAGTTGTGGGAGAAGGAATTGGTTCTGTCTGTGTGTTGGGCTGTGTTTGCTCGCCTTGCCAATTCGGCGGCGGTTGCATACCGCCTGGAAAAGCTCCTGCTTTCCCGTCTGCCGGTGGCTTTGCATTGCCTTGTGGAAAGCTAAAATTATCTTTATTAAAGCCGCCCATATCCATGCTTTTTACATTGTACAGCATACCTTCGGTTGTGCCGAACGTTCTTGCTTCATAGCTGTCGTTATAAGTTTCCACTGCAAGATAAAGTCCCCAGCCTTCGCCATTCACTTTGATATCGGCAAACCCAAAGTAAGGCGTATCTACACCGATTTCCTGCATTAGCTCGTAGGAAACATACTCCTTCATGTAAGTGTTATCTCCCAGCATATTATTTATCACAAGGCTGTCAAGTCCAAAACACGTCTGACCCTTGATGTATTCGTCAAATTGCAGCCGAAAACTATATCTATCGCTATCGGAGCTTGCCACCTGGGTTAAGCTGGAGTTGCCCTTTGGACGAACACCTACATTTTGAATTTTCGTACCATTTACCACCACATCAGCCATGATATATTGTTCGCTTGTGGCATTATCGAGCATTTCTTGCCAATCATTTTCATCTGCAATAATCTCAATAGATATAATATCAGCGCCAAAAATCTTAGTTGCGTATTCTGTCTCAGTTTTCATACCGCCGTTTTCATTGTGAGTATTTCCTATTAGCACTATAGCAATACTTGTTATCAAGGCAAAAACCACAGCTATTGCAACAATTATATTTATTTTTTTACTTTGTATCATGTTTTCACCCCGAATCTTAGCCTATTAAACGGTGTATTCGCCATTGTAGCTTACAAGACAAGCATTGTTCACACCGTTTACCTTAAGTAATTCATTAAGAAGCTTTGCCGACATATCCAATAGCCGCACTTCAACAGTAAGCTCAATGCCGTTTCGAGTAACCGTCTTTGCCTTAATCAAGCTTTTCTTAGTTTTTGCCTTTATTAGTTCCATGCATTTGCTTTCTGCTTCGTCATTATCAAGATTTATCACCACTACATATGGCGTATCATTACTTTTCTTGTTCACAAATACTAGAAGAATGATGCCTATGAAAACTGTACCAATTACCGCAAGAGGGATAAGTCCAGCACCTACTACAATACCTGCCGAGATCGCCCAAAACAGAAAAGCAATGTCGAGAGGTTCCTTTACAGCAGTTCTAAATCGGACGATGGACAAGGCGCCTACCATACCAAGTGACAAGATAATATTTGATGTCACAGCAAGAATAATAAGTGTTGTAATCAACGTCATAGCCATAATAGAAACCCCGAAGGATGCAGAGTACATTACTCCTGCAAATGTCTTTTTATAAACATAAAAAATGAATAATCCAATAGCAAAGCTCAGCAGCATTGCTATTGCTACGTCTAAAACAGAAAATTCTGCTGCCTTTTCTAAAAAGCTAGATTTAAAAATGTCATTAAATGTCATTACATATCCCTCCAACTTATATAATTCTTGCTGCTGCGTATTTGGAAAACGCAGTGCTTCTTCTACTAGAAAGAGACACCATACCACGGATTATCTCAGGTAAAAAGCTGTCATATTTTACTTCGAGAATATAAACTCCCGAAATTGGTACAGAAATGGGTTTAGGTTTCAAAAAGTCATGGATATTGTTGCCTGTTCGAATATCATAATCCAAGGTAACTCGTACATTTCCTATTGGGTAGATAAAAGCCTCCCGCTGATAATCTACGATATTTTTGGCTCGAAGCTGCTGGTAATGCATTTTGGCATATAGCTCCAGGCACAGGTAATTCCCGTTTTCTTTCAGTACCGCAAGGTCACCGTCAAGCAATCGTATGCATTCATCCGCCGATATAATTGTACTCTCCTTAAAACAAATTCCATTTCTTTTTCTCTTTTTTTCAAGGCGGATAAAGGATGTGTCATCGTTATAAAGGCGCAAGCGGAACTTTTCCCGATCATTTACTCCGTCAATCTTTTCTCTTAACGCTTTATCATTGCAATTGTCAAAGTAGAGACTTTTAACCCGATAGCCATTTCCCTCCACCGCATTTTTGTCGATGCCGGCGACAAATGGAAGCCTTGATCTAAGCTGTAATATGTCCGCATAGTTTATATAATGCTTCAGCTCATGTCTGCCTCGGGGTTCTTTCATTTTTATCACTCCTTTCTTGGAACGATATAATTCTAGGCCACTAAACTGAAGTGCAATTGTTTGTTATCTGAACTTTAGCTGAATTCTCATTCACTTAATCCAGACATTAATATTTAATATTGATATGTAAGGTCTGAGCCGTTCAATTCCAGGCTTATTGAATCAAGCCAAGCTTCTTAATTACCTCAACCAGCTTTTCTGTGTTGATTGGCTTTGAAGCGTAAGCTTCACACCCAATCTCAAAGGCCTTAGTAACTCTGTCTGTATCATTAAGCGCTGTTGTCATGATGATTTTTACACGACCTGAATCATTGATCCCTTTTTGCTTTTCAATATCCCTGATCATTTTAAGTGTCTTTTCACCGTCTAGGGTGGGCATCATGATGTCCAAAAAAATTAAATCATATGGTCTGCCTTCATCCCAGGCCATCATAAATGCTTCCAATGCCTCCATTCCATCTATGGTAAGGTCGCATTCTCCATATGCAGATAAAAGCTTTAACATAAACTTCCTGCTGGCGAGATCATCTTCAGCGATTAAAATCCTCATATATATAACCCCTTTCAAAATTTAGATTGCACTTCCGTCTGACTGCCTTTTATATTTATCAAGCTCGGTTATAAAATGGCTAAAGTGCTCAGTAGCTGCACCTATGCTTTCTCTTCTGGCAGCAAGCTCTACTCTGAATATTGCGCTTTTTATGGAAGCTGCACTTATATAGGAGGCTAGCTCCTTTATTTCATGTGCATACTTTTCTACGAGAGGTAAATCCTCCTTTTGAAGAGCATCCTTTAAAAGCTCCGAATTCATGGATATGCTATTAATTATTTTTTTATTTTTATTGTTGTGTTCGATCATTAAATCCTCATTTTTTAAGTTGTCATAATCATGGTCGTACTCATTTTCCCTAAATGCTCTGTCCCGCTTTTTTTCTTTTGTTTTTTTCGCAGCCTTCTCAATCATTTCCAATAATCTATTCATCTGAACTGGTTTAGCAATGTAATCATCCATACCCGCCGATAAATACTTTTCCCTGTCACCCTGAAGGGCGTACGCAGTAAGCGCTATGATGGGGATGTGCCTCTTTGTACCCATCTCACTCTTCCGTACTCTTCCAACAGCTTCAATTCCATCCATATCTGGCATCTGTATATCCATTAATACTACATCAAAGCTCTTAGTACTTATTGCTTCCAGTGCCTCGACACCATTATCTACGGTTTCTACAAAATGTCCGCCCTCCTTTATAATTCGGCTTATTACAATCTGATTTATTCTATCATCTTCCGCCAGCAGTATTCTGAGCGGATGTTTTGTCCTGGGAATAGCCGTAATATCATTCTTTGTACTTGACACTACCCTCCCTATATCCATTTTCACAGTAAAGTAAAAGGTACTTCCCTCCCCCTTTTTACTCTCCACCCAAATGTCACCGTCCATCATTTTCACAAGCTGCCTTGAGATTGCCAGTCCAAGACCTGATCCGCCATACTTCCTTGTAATCGAGTTGTCAGCTTGACTGAAGGTGTCAAATAACTTCTCTATATAACTAGAATCTATTCCAACACCTGTATCCGAAATTTTAAATTCAAGCTCCACATATTCATCCGTACTACTTTTCAAACTGGCTAAAAGGTTTATCTCACCTATATCTGTAAATTTAACCGCATTTCCAAGAAGGTTATTAAGCACCTGCTTTAGTCTGTGTGGATCACCATTAACAACCTGAGGTATTCGCGGATCAAGCTGGTATATCAGCTCAAGTCCTTTTCCCTGGGCTTTTATACTGTGAGGTTTTATTGTCTGCTCCATTAGCTCAATAAAGCTAAAACCGATATTTTCCAATGTTACCTTTCTTGCTTCAATTCTGGATAAATCCAAAATATCGTTTATAAGATTTAGAAGTGTAGAGGCACAGCCCTTCGCTATAAAAAGGTTGTCCTTCTGTTCATCTGTCAAACCATTAAGCAAGGTTAAGTCTATCATTCCCAGCATGCCGTTGAGCGGTGTACGTATCTCATGGCTCATATTAGCCAGAAATTCACTTTTTGCAAGGTTTGTAGCTTCAGCATTCTCCTTTGCCCTCTCCATTTCTTCCTGAATCTGCTTATCTTTTGTTATATCATCGATAACCAACATTACATGATTTTTTTCATCAATTGTTACCGGTACGGAATTTATCTTAAACCAAAGATCTTTTTCAATGCCATCTACTAATAATTTGTAATGAGTCTCTATCCCCAACATGGTTTCTCTCGAGCTGCTAATTTCAGCCAGCGTCCTTTGCAGCTCACATTTTCCGCACGCATCACTGAAGCCACAACCATTTTTGTCTTTAAAACTGTTTTTACATCCCAGGCCGCTTCCAATCCTTTGATTGATCATTTCCTGCTCTTGA
>JAEYON010000127.1 GCA_023411645.1 Bacillota bacterium
AAACAAGCGCATTCGGATATATTCTAAAAGATTTGATGAGATGCATATGCTATTAAGGGATTTGTTACCGGATGGAAAGCCTGTTTTACCAGAGGATCTCAAAAGATCCAAACACCGATACTAAAGCCTGGTAATGTGAAAAAGAGCACCGCAGAGTACTTGAACACTTTTCGCAGCCTTTGCCAATTTTATCGCTGAAAGCAGGCTGTGTTCAGCTAGAGAATAATGTTTGGCATAAGCTGCGCCTTAACAGGATTGTCACGAACCATACAATCCAGAAGCTTATCCAACCAATGCTTTAATTGGCATGTCTCACCGATCATGAACTTATTAAAACCAGCTTTTGTAACTATATCTATTGCAGCCGCGGTATTGCTGCATTTCGTCAGATTGACACAGACCCTAGCCAAAAATACGGACGGGGAATGGATGCTTAGTGAGGAACAGTTGATCGCGCGATAAATCCCAACAGAAATACTCAGTGGTGCTAATTAATTGAGCCCGGCGGCGGCAACGCCGCCGCCGGAAGAGTCTCTACGCAATCACTGCCCTTTTTAGAACCGCAACTCCATATGGCTTGAGCGTCACTTGCACCGGATTTGATTCACCAGTCAGAAGCTCTTCCTGTGATATATTTGCTCCTATATCCACCGTCTTTGTTTCTTCAGAAAAATTCATTACAAATATATATTCGCTTATACCATCGGATCTGACCTGAGCCGTAACACCAGTGGGAAGCTCAGTATCAAGCACCCGTTTCAGCTTCAGCTTTAAGATCAGGCTGGTATAAAAGTCTGATAGAAAGCTTTCATCAAATCTTGAGGCCATATACCAGGCTCTTCCCGCTCCAAAGGTGTTTACGGTCAGCGCCGGTCTTCCGGCATAAAAATCCTGACTGTATACGCCCAATGTTTGCGCTGTTTCCGCATGAATCAGTTCGCAGAAATCTACTGCCCGGTACTCTCCCTGCAGACCCGGCATACTATCGTCCATCATTTTGCCGTCAGCCGACATTATAATGCCGTTGCTGTCCCCCGGATAAAGACTGTCGATTTCCTCGGCCCATATCCCGGTCACTTTGCGCAGCGGCCCAGGAAAGCCTCCCAGGAAGCACAGATCATTTTCATCCACATATCCGGTGGCATAGGTAGTGACAAAAGTACCTCCGTTTTTAACAAAGGTCTCTACCCGCTCGGCTACGCCCGGTCTTACCATGTAAAGCATCGGCGCAATCAACAGCCTGTAGCTAGAAAAATCGCAATCCATATCGATTACATCCACAGGAATGCCTTTGTTCCAGAATGTCCTGTAATGCTCCATGCATGTCTGCTCATACTTTTTTCTGTCCTTCGAAAAACCCTGTGCATCCTCTATCGCCCAACGGTTTTCCCAATCATAAATGACTGCGACCTCCGGCTGCACAGTAGTACCCACAAGGCCGTCCAGCTTCTTCAATACTCCTCCGACCTCGGCTACGTCTGCAAATACACGAGTGTTCTCGTGCCCGCAGTGATCCACTACAGCCCCATGAAGCTTCTCTGAAGCACCGCGGCTCTTTCTCCACTGAAAGTACTGCACGGTATCAGAACCGTGTGCAACCGCCTGCAACGATGATAACAGATGCATACCGGGTTTTTTCAGTTTACAAACCTGCTGCCAGTTCACATGGCTCGGCGTGCTCTCCATCAGCATAAAGGGCTTCCCGCCTTTCAATGAACGGTTAATGTCATGAATAAAGGAGATATTTGCCGCTAACTCCCATGTTCTCTGATGATCATTATGCCACATCGGATAATTGTCCCAGGATACTACATCCACTTCCCCGGCAAATTTCCAGTAATTTAAACCGGGATAAGTTCCCATGAAGTTTGTAGTAATCGGGATATCCGGCGTCAGTTCTCTGAGCGGCTTAATTTCATTTTTATAAAAGTCAACGGTCTGATCGGTCACAAAACGCTTCCAATCAAGGTTATGCCCGTGTATCTGGTTTTCACCATGCGGTGAAGGCGATTCCAGTTGTGACCAGTCATTGAACCGGTGGCTCCAGAAACCCGTCCACCAGGCGTGGTTTAACTGTTTCAGATCGTTGTTATACTTTTTGCGCAACCAATCGCGGAAGGCTTCCTGACATAGCTCACAGTGGCACTCACCGCCATATTCATTGGAAATATGCCATGCCAGAAGGGCTGGGTGATCCTTATAACGCTCCGCAAGCTTGCGGTTGATAATGGCGGCTTTTTCACGATAGACGGGTGATGTGAAGCAATGATTGTGCCTCTGCCCATGAAGGTTTCTATGCCTGTTTTCCTGAACACGCAGTATTTCCGGATATTTTTGTGACATCCATGCCGGCTTTGCGCCAGTCGGTGTAGCAAGGATAGCATAGGCATTATTTTCTGCCAGTTTGTCCATGATCGTATCCAGCCATCCAAACTCAAACCTGCCTTCTTCCGGCTCAAGGGAGGACCAGGAGAAAATGCCCACCGACATGACATTGCAACCGGAGAGCTTCATCAGTCTCATATCCTCATCCCAGATCTCCGGCGTATCCATCCACTGATCAGGGTTGTAGTCTCCCCCGTGAAGCATGGCCGCGCATTTTTTGCTTATTGGGTCATACTTTTGCTTCATATCTTAGTCCTCCATTTTATATAATATTATTAATAAATATTTCCATTTATATTTTACCATACCGGATGTCTGTCTGCACGCTGAAAACTTATATTCTATGTTTTGTTCATAGCTCCCCTATGGAATTATTTTCAATGCAAAGCTAATGAATATTTTATATATGTATTGCATATTTATTCATTATTGTGTATAATTATACGCAATACAGGAAGGGTGGTCTGCACAGTCTTCAGCTCGAAACAAGTGATACGGCATGTTTCCTCATTACAGACCGAACTGTTATATAATCTGCCAACGGAGGTGTAGCCAATGAAGAATTCATACACTAATCATTTGCTGGAGCAGGCCCGGCGGGACATCTTATTCACAGCATTAAGACCTGATATTGTTATGGAAAAAGGAAAGGGAATGTACCTGTGGGATACAGACGGCAAAAAGTACCTTGACTTTATCGGCGGCTGGGCAGTGAACTGCTTAGGGCACAGCCCTGATGCAATTACACTTGCATTGTCTGAGCAGGCTGCCAAGCTGGTTAACGCCAGTCCCACCTTTTATAACGTACCAATGATTCAACTGGCAAATCTACTCACTGATCATTCCTGCTTTGACCGGGTGTTTTTCACCAGTACAGGTGCCGAAGCCAACGAAGGAGCGATCAAGCTGGCCAGAAAATATGGTGCGAAGAAGCTTGACGGCGCATTTGAGATCATAACGACAAATGGCAGCTTCCATGGGCGTACCCTTGCCACGATGTCTGCCACAGGCAAAAAACATTGGGAGACGCTGTTTGAGCCAAAGGTTCCCGGATTTATCCATGTTCCTTTTAATGACATTGATGCTGCGGCCGCGGCAGTCAATTCCGGCACCTGCGCAATCATGCTTGAGCCGGTACAGGGCGAGGGCGGTGTAAATGTAGCCGATGAAGCATATATTAAGGCGCTGCGAAGGCTTTGTACCGATAAGAGTATTCTTCTGATCTTTGATGAAGTGCAAACAGGGTTTGGGCGGATTGGCAAGCTGTTTGCCTATGAGCACTTTGGGATCGAGCCGGATATCATGACCCTGGCAAAAGGAATCGGCGGAGGCTTTCCATTGGGTGCCATGCTGACAAAGGAAAAATTTAATCTGTTTGATACCGGAGATCAGGGAGGCACCTATACCGGACAGCCTTTGGCCATGGCTGTCGGTCTTGCTGTTATAAAGGAGCTCCTGCAAAAGCAGCTTCCGCAAAGAGCAGCCATCATGGGAGATTACCTTAAAGAGCGGCTTAAGGAGCTGTCTGAGGAGTGTCCCATTTCAAATATCAGAGGGATTGGGCTGCTGATTGCGTTTGATCTGGCCGAGCCCATCGGAAAGGACATTGTTTCAGAATGCCTGAAAGACGGGTTAATTCTAAATTCCCCTCAGCCTTCAACTATTCGCTTTATGCCTCCTCTGATCGTGACAAAGCATGACATCGATGCCATGCTTGAAATACTGAGCGGGGTTCTTTTCAGAGTCTTACACCGATAATTTTACTCAATAGTCACCTTCGCATTCACCGGCATAATCTGTATCCAGGTCTGACCACGGTTTAGCAGTATCGGGTTGCCTGCCTCATCCGAGTATTTTGTCTGTGCTCTCCTGGATTCCTTGGACCATTTCAGGTCGATCGCCATACCGTTGGTTATGAAATAACCCTTTCCGGAGCCAATTGTGTTCATCTCCTGGCGACCGGCCGAATCCCCCTTTATGTCGTAATTGGGTACAAACTGCACAATGATGTTTTTTGCTTCCAACTGCTTTTCAGAAACTCTCTCCATATGCTCCTTGCCGTAGCGAAAACGCTTGTAAAGGCCTGTAGATCTGTCATATTCATATTTTGAGGTCATCGATGGATACTTCAGCGTAATCACCGAAGCGGTACTTCCCGCTCCTGGAGTTGCGTCCGTCAGATTGTATGTAAACGGAAACTCTACAGCTGCCGTTTCATTAAATTTCTTTTTCAGGGCGTACGCCTTCAGCTTTTCCATTGAAGTGTAGGAATCCTGCCAATTCCTTCTGTCATTCGTCAGGTCCCAAAAGACATCCGGTCCTAAATACAGCCCGTCAATCTCATTAATCTTAAATTTCGGGATATCCCTCCCTGCCTGGGGACTTCCGCCGTAATGTACATATATAGCGTCATATTCCATACTGTAATCAAGGAAATAATCTCTGGCGCTTCTGACAGGCCCGATCATTTCCGGCTCTGTGCCCCAAAATACCGGCATCAGCCTGGTCAGGCCGCCTTCAACAATTACTTCATAAACGATCTGCGCCTGATTCAAGCCTCCCTGTGGCAACACTCTCGTGCCCTCATTGTCAATCATGACTGCAAACGGCCGGATACCGGTCTTTGGAATGGAATAATCGTCCTCAATGGGCTTGATTGAATCCGCTGCTTCCGTCGGCTCCGGTGTTACTTCCTGTGTTGTTGCAGGCTCCGGGAGGACAGTCTCCTCTGCCACTGCCGGCAAGGCTTCTTCCTCAACTTCTTCGGATCCGCAGCCAGTAAAAAATATTGTCATCAGACTCAGCACTAAATAAAACAGAACTACTTTACGCATGAAAATCCTCCTGTGTATAAACCAAGAAGAAATAAGCTGTATGAGAGCTTTACTTCTTTAATGATATATAATTCTAGTAAACTGCCTGAAATCCTTTTATGGGGAATATAAAAATAATTTACTTGGAAAAATGTTCAAATACAGATATAATAGAGTTGTGCTATGTTAACGTCAGTGGTAAGGCTTTACAAGTATAAACAGGAGCGACCATTTATGAACCTAAACGAAATCAAGTTAGGCACAAGACTTGAGCTGGAACTGATTGACATTAGCGGAGAGAAAGTGGGTAGCACATATGTCAGTCAGCTGCTGGAGCATCAGGACGATACTCTGCTTTATATTTCAGCGCCAATATATGAAGCACGGCTTGTATATATCCCGGACGGTACGCTTATTCATTTGACATTTATTCATGGCAGACAAGGACTGTTCGAATTTACAGCAAGAGTAAAGTCAAAGGAATTTCGGGACAATGTTGCCGTCTTGCTAATTGAACCTAATAGTGAAATCGAGAAGATTCAGCGCAGAATGAATTACAGACTGGAAATTGTCTTAGATGTGCTGATGTGGCTTCCAACTGCAGATATGAAAAATCCTGTCAAAGCCTACACAAAAAATATCAGCGGTTCCGGCCTTTGCATCATTTCTGAGATTGATATCCCAAAACACACAGAAATAAAGATCGATCTTGAGCTTTCTACGGAGATGAACATCAGCGCCAAATGTCTCATTCTGAGAAGCACCGCTGGAGAACTCAGGAAGGTGAAGAGTTATGAGCTTGGAATGTACTTTACGGAAATCTCCATGAAGAGTAAGGAAGCCCTGATCAAGTTCATCTATCACGAGCAGAGAATGCTAATAAAAAAGGATAAAACAAAAAATTAAAACCCCGAAGGCGCTCTTGCTGAAGCCCTCGGGATTGTTTACGCATAATGATCCGTTCTTATGGATTGGTACTCAGTCCTCCTCAGAACCAAATTCTTCTTCCATTCTGCTCTGAAATTCGTTGAAGACCTCTTCCAGTTCGTCATCATCGTCTATCGTCACAAAAGAATCTTCGCCATCATCACCGTGCTCAACCTTCAGTATAATGATCTCCTCGTCCTCCGAATCATCATCCTCTTCTTCCTCCAAAGGAGCCAGAACAACATATTCGTTATCATTCATATTGATTGTATCAATGTGTTCAAATTCGACTTCATCGCCATTTTCATCCACCAATATAACTATATCATCTCTTTCGTCTTCCATTAAAAAACCTCCCTTCCTTTGTCATAAATACCATACCCTTATTTTGCCCTACTGTCAAGATATCCCTGCAATATTAATACAGCCGCAATCCTGTCGACTGATCCTTTCTTCTTTGATGTCTTCATCCCCACCTCATGCATGATTCGGTTAGCGGCAACCGTTGTCAGCCTCTCATCCCAACTTACAACTTCAATTCCTGTCATGTCCGAAAGAAGCTCTCCAAAAGCAATCGCCTTTTCACCGCTGGGTCCGATCGTTCCGTTCATATTTTTGGGAAGTCCGATCACAAATTTCTCAGCTTGGTACTGCTCTGCAAGCTGCTTTATTTTTTCAGCAGGTTTTTCCATCGAACCCTTCCATGAAATCGTCTCAAGTCCCTGCGCCGTCCATCCCATCGGATCGCTTACAGCGACCCCAATTCTACTGTCCCCAAAATCTATGCCCATTATTCGCATAAAAACCTCCCAAAAGCATCATCAACATATCTTAATGGCAAACTGCGGGCATACGCTGCCGCAATAACCGCACAAAACACATTTGTCCCTGTCAGCTGCCACCTTCCCGTCAACCACTGACAGCGCGCCCTGTCCGCAGCGCTCAATGCACTTTCCGCAGGATTCGCACCAATAATCAATATGAATGTGCTTCTCCCTGATGGCCGCCGATTTTATCAGTCTTTCAGGAATTTCTTCACCTTCAAACCGAAGCACATTCATTTCCACCTCGTCAATATTTTGCATACCTATGGCTACGGAATGAATAAACGGCAAATTCAACACAAAATCCATACACTCCTCATAGGAATGAAGTAAATTACCGCCACCAAGCGGTTTCATGCTGTAAACTCCTTTTCCGCATTCCCATGCCTTGCTGACAGCTTCCAGCATATCGTCAATGGTGCCGTCACCAATACCAATCCCAGATTTGTTAACCAAAGGGTGGACTACATCAATTTCCGGCATCTCACAAATTGCGCTGACCACCTCAACATTGTGGGTTGATACTCCCACAGCTTTTATCCTGCCCTTTTCACGTTCGTTAAGATAGAATTCCAATGCCTCACGATGTCCACGCAACGTCAGTCTGCTCTCTTGCTCATGCATCAAGAAAATATCCAGAACATCCGCATCCAGCCCTCTCCTGGCTTTCTCAACACTGTGGGCGGCATCTTTGGCATTCCAGGCATAGGACTTTGTCGCAACCACCGGTCTTTTATTCAATCCCTTCAGTGCTTCCTTGATGTGGTCGTAGGTCCCATAGAGCTCAGCCGTATCAATAAAGCTGACCCCTCGCTCCAGCGCCGCCCTGATGACCCGCGCACCTTCCTCCGGCTTTAGATTGGTCTGCAGGGGGCCTATGATCAGTGCCCCGAAGCACATCCTCGATACTGTTATTCCTGTTTTTCCAAGCTCAATATATTGCATACGTCCTCAAGTCAGTCAGTAATTGATTTTGCCGCAAAAAGCCGGTTAAGCTCAAATCACATTAAAGTCAATAATAAACCCCGAACATTTGTCGGGGTTGCTTTTATTTTTTATTCTCCAGATAGAACCTTACAATCTCCTCAAGTAATTCATCCCGTTCGAGCCTTCTGATAACACTCCTGGCATTCTGATGGTTGGTAATGTACGTAGGATCCCCTGAAAGGATATAGCCTACGAGCTGATTGATCGGATTGTATCCCTTCTCATTCAATGCCTCGTATACGGTAAAAAGTATATCCCGGGCTTCATTCTCCCTGTCCTTGTCCATCTTGAACATCATGGTTCCGCTGTTAGCCATTATCAACACTCTCCTGCCTGTAAGCACACTTCAAAAATTTCAACCATCGACAAAACACATGTTTGATATCAATATCATAATACAAGAGGAAACTTTATGCAATCCCCTAAAATATAATCATTTTCCACCTTAATCAGCCTGGTTGCAGCAATATTTCCCACAAGGCTATTATCTCCAGCCGACAAAACCCTTATGTAATTTGGAGTAAGTCCTTCATACATTCCTTTCTTGCCTTTAACCTCCTGTTCATACAGTACAGGCATTTCTCTTCCGATAAACCTGCTGTGAAAGTCATGGGCACAACGGTTAGACAGTTCTATCACCTTCATGCTCCTTGCTTCCTTTACCTTGCTGGCTACCTGTCCTTGAAAACCGGCGGCAGGCGTCCCCTTTCTCGAAGAAAACTTAAAAACATGCATCTTAGCAAAACGGATATCTTCCAGGAAGCGTACCGTCTTATCAAATTCCTCATCTGTTTCACCCGGGAAGCCCACCATGACATCCGTTGTCACAGCTACATCCGGTATCCGCTCTCTCAGCAGATCTACGGCTGTTTTATACTGCTGTGTTGTATATCGTCGGTTCATTCTTGCAAGCGTCTCGTCACAACCGCTCTGTAAAGAAATGTGATAGTGGGGACACAGCTTCTCCATCCGGGCTGCCTCCGCAGCAAACTCCTCTGTCACCAGTGTCGGCTCAATAGAGCCAATCCTTATCCTTTCAACACCTTCTACATCATGAATCATCCTGAGAAGCTCCATCAGCCTAATATTCCCAAGATCCTTTCCATAGGAAGCAATGTGGATCCCCGTCAGCACTACCTCTTTAAATCCGGCCTCAACCAGCTTGCCCACCTCCCGGAGCACCTCTTCTGACGGTCTGCTCCGAATGGGCCCTCTGGCATAAGGGATTATACAATAGGAACAGAATTGGCTGCACCCCTCCTGCACTTTGAGAAAAGCTCTTGTTCTGTCCGTATACCTGTCTATTTTAAGATCCTCGAAGGTATGTTTCTTCATGATGTTTTCAACTGCGGATATTTTCTCTTTTCCTCTTTGAAGCTTTCCTTCTCTGAAAGCTTCCACATATTCATGGATTTTTAGCCTGTCAGCCGTACCTGCTACGATGTCCACCTCCGGAAGTCCCTCTACTTCCTCCCGGGCTGTCTGCGGGTAGCAGCCCACCGCCGCAATTATGGCCTCGCTATTCATCTGTCTTGCCCTGCGAATTGCCTGGCGTGATTTTCTGGAGCTCAGACCGGTAACCGTACAGGTATTTATTATATAAACATCCGCCGTCTCATCAAAGCCGACCTGCTTATAGCCTGCATCTTCAAAGGCCTCTGCCATTGCCTCAGTCTCATATTGATTCACCTTGCAGCC
>JAEYON010000180.1 GCA_023411645.1 Bacillota bacterium
ATTGCTTAACATAAATCATATCATATTGTAAGCCGAAGAAAGGAATGAGCAGTATGTATAACCCCTATATCATGTATCAGTGCCCTTATTTTACAAATTTGCCTATGTATAACCCCTATGCCGGTCAGGTTAAAGCAAACGCGCCTATTCCATTAATGGATTATGGGCCGGAACCGTTCGCAGTAAATATTGAAGCCGCTACGAAGCAAAATAATACGTTCCGTACCGCCCTATGGACGGGGAAACATCTGCAGCTAACGTTGATGAGTATTAATGTCGGAGAAGACATTGGTCTGGAAATTCACCCCGACAACGATCAATTCTTGCGCATCGAACAGGGCCAGGGACTTGTTATGATGGGAGACAGGAAAGACCAGTTGAATTTTCAGGCTCACGTGCGCGAGGGTTATGCGTTTATAATACCTGCCGGCAAGTGGCACAACTTGATCAATACAGGCTGCATGCCAATAAAACTATACTCCATATATGCTCCGCCCAAGCATCCGCACGGTACGGTCCACAAAACGAAGGAAGAAGCTGAAGCATCTCATTAGGATAAATAGTCAAAAACCTATATATGTAAAGAGAGCATTCGCTCCCTTTTGACAATTATCGCAAAATACTATGCAAATGTGCAGATAATCATTATAATAGTATTCAGCTATCCGCAGTAAAGCGGTTTTGGAACAGGAAAGGACCTCATAAATGGCTGATTACAATGGTAAAGAAACTGCACAAATCGTAAATGAAATACAACCGGCTTTGAAAGAAAACAAAATGGGTGTGATGCACATCAGCAGCCTGCTGATATCCATGTCAATCCCCATGATGCTTTCTATGCTTGTTCAGGCGCTCTATAATATAGTAGACAGCATATTCGTATCCCAACTCGGTGAAAACGCTTTAACAGCCGTATCTCTGGCTTTTCCGGTACAGAATCTTATGATAGCGATTGGTTCAGGAACCGGTGTCGGTATAAACTCTCTTTTATCGAGAAGCCTTGGGGAGAAAAACAGTGAACGGGTCAATAAAACAGCCAACCATGGCATTCTCCTCATCTTTGCCAGCTCTGCCCTATTTGCACTGTTCGGTTTGTTCTTTGTTCGCTACTTCTTCCAGTCCCAGACCGATATTGAGGAGATTATCAATTATGGTACTGACTACCTGAGGATATGCTCAATCTTTTCTTTTGGTGTTTTTGGACAGCTTACATTTGAGCGGCTGCTGCAGTCTACAGGCAAAACATTTTTCGCTATGATTACACAGGCTTTTGGAGCTGTTGTCAATATAATTCTAGACCCAATCATGATATTTGGATACTATGGCTTTCCCAGAATGGAAGTGGCCGGAGCCGCGCTGGCAACCGTAATTGGCCAGATTCTCGCTACAATCCTTGCTATAATATTTAATTTAACAATAAATAAGGAAATCACATTTAAAATCAGGGGGTTCCGCCTGGATTTCCAAATCATTAAACGGATTTATTCTGTTGGTGTTCCATCCGCAATCATGATCGCAATAGGCTCTGTCATGAACTTCGGTCTTAACAAGATCCTGATGTCGTTTACTTCCACAGCATCCGCAGTATTCGGTGTATATTTCAGGTTACAGGGATTCGTATTCATGCCGATTTTCGGTATGAATAACGGAGTAATTCCAATTATTTCCTATAACTATGGGGCGCGAAACAAAAAAAGGATTACAAAAACCATTCGGTTGGCCATGATATATGCAATCACCATCATGCTGGTCGGGACAGCAATTTTTCAAATATTCCCCGGTCAGCTCCTGTCTATGTTCAATGCATCGCCTGATATGCTCGCCATAGGCATACCTGCCCTGAGGACTATCAGCATCTGTTTTGTATTTGCAGGATTCTGTATTGTATCGAGCGCTGTATTTATGGCATTAGGGAGTGGAATGCCAAGTATGTTCGTCTCAATCACACGACAATTACTTATTCTGTTGCCTGCGGCCTACCTGCTGTCCAGAGCCGGAGGACTCAACGCAATTTGGTGGGCATTCCCACTGGCAGAGATCGCCTCGGTTGCACTTACTGTTATCTTCCTGAAGCATTTCTATACAACCAGAATTAAACCATTGCCCGCTGATGGTTAAGTAGAAACAAGCAATAAAGGAGGCCCTCAATGAGAATCTTTGAGATACTCTTAGCTCTGGCATGTGCTGTACTGCTGCTATCACTGTGCTTTAGAAAAATCAGCAGCATAAAAACAGCAATTATTCTTGCGGCAGTAAGCTATCTATTCCTGGTTATACATTTTTTATTAGAGGGATATCGATGGCAGATGTTCCTTATATATGCTTTACTCGTTCTTCTTACCTTAACTGCACTGCTGCGCAGTAATCAAAAGACCTTATTTGAAAGACGGCGTACCGGAAAGATACGAAACCTGTTGAGGTATTGCCTGTATAGTGTCCTGGCGGTTTTATTCATTATATCTGTTAGTTTATCCCTGTTGCTCCCTGTTTTCAGCTTGCCGAAGCCTGAGGGGCCATACGCTGCAGGGACCGAAACGTTTCATTTTGTGGACGCAGCCAGAGATGAACTGCTGACAGATTCAGAGGGAGATAAAAGAGAACTCATCGTTCAATTTTGGTATCCGGCAAATATAAATGATCAAGCGAAAAGTGAGCCGGTTTTTCTGCAGACAGATGGAAATTTTGAAGAGCTCAAGCAAGCGTTCTCCCGTGAACTGGGCGGTTTTCCGGCGTTTCTGATTGATTATTGGAAGTACATCAGGACTAATT
>JAEYON010000143.1 GCA_023411645.1 Bacillota bacterium
AGTGAAAGGCTGCTCAGCGTACAGGAAGCTTCGCAGTTGAAAGCGGATTGCATTCTTGTGCTTGGAGCAAAGGTCCGATACAACGAAACGCCGAGCAATCTGCTGGAGGATCGTCTGCAGAGAGGGATCGAGCTTTACAACCTGGGCGTATCCGATCGGCTGCTTATGAGCGGAGATCATGGCCAGGTGAATTATGATGAAGTCAATGTTATGAAACAGTTTGCTATCGATACCGGGATTCCTTCGCAGAGTGTGTTTATGGATCATGCTGGTTTCTCCACCTATGAAAGCCTTTATCGAGCGAGGGATGTCTTCCTGGCCCGGAAAATAGTAATTGTGACACAGGAATATCATCTGTACCGTGCGCTGTATATTGCAGAAAAGCTGGGTCTGGACGCTTATGGTGTTCCTGCGGCTCCGAAAAATTACAGTGGACAGTTCAACCGTGAAATGCGTGAAATTCTGGCAAGGGCGAAGGATGTATTTTATACAATCCTAAAGCCGCAGCCGACCTATTTGGGTGATACCATACCCGTCAATGGAAATGGGGATCTAACGAATGACAAATCATAAGTGTGCAGGTTGTAAATAGATTTCGGTATTGATATGATTGAAACAAACAAATCTATTGTATGTGCAGGTGTTCAGATGGGGCAGAAATGCTCTAAGAGCAATATGAATAAAAGGAGTCAAGGACATGAAAATTATTGATTTGAGAAGCGATACGGTTACAAAACCGACTCAGGAGATGCGCGATGCTATGTATATCGCAGAAGTTGGTGATGATGTATACAGAGATGATCCTACCGTAAACAAATTGGAAGAGTACGCGGCCCAAAAAGCTGGAAAAGAAGCCGCACTTTTTGTACCCAGCGGCACCTTTGGAAACCAGTTGGCGCTGCTTACCCATTGCAGGAGAGGGTCAGAGGTTATTCTAGGAGAAGATTGCCATATTGTTCAGCATGAAGTAGGCGCAGCAGCTGTTATCGCCGGGGTTCAGCTAAGAACTTTGAAAGGTGAAAACGGGCGATTGAATGCTTCCGAAATAGAATCGAAAATCAGAGGAGAAGACATTCATCTTCCGAATACCGGACTGATCTGTGTTGAAAATGCACTGGCAAATGGAAGAGTCGTTACACTTGACAATATGTCAGCAATATATGATGTTGGAAGAAAGCACAATATACCGGTTCATCTTGATGGGGCGAGGCTCTTTAATGCAGCAAGTTTTCTGAAGGTTGAGGCGGGAGCAATTACCCGCTATTGTGATTCGGTCATGTTCTGCCTCTCAAAAGGTCTGTGTGCGCCGGTTGGTTCCATGCTTGCAGGAAACAGGGAGTTCATTGATCGGGCAAGGAAAGGCAGGAAGCTGATGGGCGGGGGTCTTCGCCAGTCAGGCATTTTAGCTGCGGCAGGGCTGGTCGCGCTTGAAAAAATGACCGGTAGGCTTACTGATGATCATGATAATGCATACTTTCTTGCTCAGGAGCTTTCAAAAATCCCAGGAATCAAAGTTGATCCAGAGAGCGTCCAGATTAATATGGTGTTTTTTGAAATGAACTATCCGGGGTTGGATATGAATAAATTTGTTGATGAGATGTTTAAGAGAGGAATTGTCATCAGCGGTGAAGAGAATGGTGTAATGAGATATGTTACACACTACTGGGTAACCAGAGATGATATAGCTTACGTCATAGACTCCATGAAAGCGGTTTTGGCACAAGCGAAAAGTTAATTTGGTGAGCTTGTTGAAGGAGTGGAAAAGTATTTGAGGATAGCGAGAGAAGATGAAGGGAGTCGATGAATATGATTATTCGTGAAGTAAATATTAATGATGCCCATGCACTATCTGACATCTACAAATATTATGTAGATAATTTTCCTTATTCATTTGAGTATGTCGCGCCGTCGGCCGAGGAATTTGCAGAGAGAATAGCTGATATTTCAGGAAAATTCCCTTTCTTTGTTTGCGAAGATGATGGTGACATAATCGGTTACGCTTACGCACATAAGTTTAAGGAACGTATAGCATATCAGTGGGTATGTGAAACTTCAATTTATGTGAAGAATGGTTGCTCGCAAAAAGGCGTAGGCAAATTGTTATATAAATATCTTCTTCCTGCTTTGAAGCAGCAGGGATATGTAAAGGCGTTTGCGGTTCTTGGCTGCCCGAATGAAGGAAGTGAGACTTTTCATCAAAAAATGGGATTTTCATTAGTGGCAACGTTACCGAATATTGGGTATAAGCTCGGTTCTTGGCATGATGTAAAATATTACGTTTTAGAACTCAATACATTTAGTGATGATATGTCGGAACCGTTTGAATATCGTCAAATAAAACAAAAAAGGCCTGATGGCTTTGCTTAAAAGGTGTACCATATCTATGTTTACACTCATTTGTCCAAGATGTAACTGAGGGCAACAAAAAAGTCATAAATGATACTGACAGGATAAATATCAGTCTTGGTTTGAATATGAGTATGAGGTGAAGAATGACAAAGATATTGCTTGTTGAAGATGACGTGAGCATCGTTGATAATCTGACGGAATTCCTTAAAAGTGAGGGCTTTTCAGTAGACTCCGTCAACGGGCAAGCTGCTGCGATTCAAAAAATAGAGAATAATTCATATGACCTGTTGCTTGTGGACATATCATTAGCGGATGGAAACGGATTTGCCGTATGTTCAGCTGCAAAGGCTAACACAAATATCCCCGTGATTTTTCTCACCGCTTCCGGTGATGAATACAGCGTTGTTACCGGCTTGGATATGGGTGCTGATGACTATATTGGAAAGCCGTTCAGGCCCAGAGAGCTGGTGTCGCGTATAAAAAATGTCCTTAGGCGTGCCGGGAGGGTACAGCCTGTTATGGAGCTTGACGGCATTCGAGTGGATGCTGTAAAAGGAACGGTAATGAAAAATGGTACTGAAATTTTCCTCTCGGCACTCGAATACCGTTTATTGTTGATATTTTTCAATAACAGAGGTACCGTACTTTCGAGGAGCAAGCTGCTGGAGGAAATCTGGGATATTGCGGGAGAGTTTGTGAATGATAATACGCTGACAGTATATATTAAACGGCTACGCGAAAAGATCGGTGACGATCCGCAGAATCCTTCCATTATCAAAACAGTCCGTGGCATTGGGTATAAGGTAGGCGAATAAATGAGCGTTTTTAAGAACCCGTGGTTTAAAAAAGATATGCTGCTTCATCTTATACTTGGCGCTATAGCAGCCTTCATCGGGTTTGCAATAGGTACAGACTGTGGTATTCTGGCAATATGCGTGAGTCTTGTACTTACATTGATTCACTTTTTCACCGACCGCAAGAGGTATAAAAGAATATCTGACCTGAGCAGTGATATAGACAGGATTCTACACGGTCAGGAATCTCTTGACTTTAATGAATATGCAGAAGGGGAACTAGCTATACTCAGCAGTGAGATATACAAGATGACGGTTCGGATGCGGGAACAGTCTGAAAATCTAAAGAAGGATAAACAATATCTTGCTGATTCTATGGCCGACATTTCCCATCAAATAAGGACCCCGCTTACTTCTGTCAACTTAATTGCTGCATTATTGCTGAAGCCTGAACTAACATCTGAACGCCGTATGAGGCTTACCCAGGATATGATGAAGCACCTGGGACATATTGACCGGCTTGTATCTACTCTTTTGAAAATATCCAGACTTGATGCCGGTACAGTTGAATTTCTAAAGGAAAACGTTTCAGTAGCAGATCTGATTAATAAAGCTTCAGAACCGCTAATAATACCGATGGAGCTGAGGGATCAGCAGCTGTGTATAAACCTTGACGGCAGTGAAACTTTTTCAGGCGATCTTTCGTGGACTGCCGAAGCAGTTGAAAATGTACTTAAGAACTGTGTGGAATATACACCTGAAGGCGGCATCATAAAAATTGACGCATCAGAGAATGCCCTTTTTACAGAAATAATCATATCTGACAATGGAAGCGGGATTGAAAAAGATGACTTGCCTCATCTATTTGAACGCTTCTATCGCGGTAAAAAATCTGCAGGTCAGAATTACGGAATAGGGTTAGCTCTTGCGCGGATGATTATTTCAGAGCAAAATGGCACGATAAAAGCTGAAAATGTAAAGGGCGGCGGAGCAAAATTCACGTTAAGGTTTTATAAAAGCATCGTATAAGTGACGTTTCTGTAATAAAAAAGTCACGCAAGTGTCACCTGTCCGCGTTATGATGGTTTCATTGATATTAGCGGAGGATAATGATGGATATACTAAAAATCGAAAATCTGACAAAAACATATGGTACAGCCGATAACATAGTTAGGGCACTGGATGATGTGAGCTTTACTGTGAAAAAAGGAGAATTTATTGCTATAATCGGGCCTTCAGGCTCAGGTAAATCAACTCTTTTGCACATACTTGGCGGAGTGGACAAGCCGACATCCGGAAAGGTATACATGGATGGGCATGATGTCTATGCTCAGAATGACGAGCAGCTTGCAATTTTCCGTCGGAGACAGGTAGGGCTGATCTATCAGTTTTACAATCTCATTCCTGTTCTGGATGTTAACGAGAATATTACACTTCCTGTTCTTATGGACGGCAGGAAGGTCAATGAAAAACGCTTGGATGAGCTCATTAGCTTCCTGGGTCTGAAAGGGAGAGAAAAGCACCTTCCAAATCAGCTTTCGGGAGGACAGCAGCAGCGTGTTTCCATAGGAAGAGCACTGATGAACGCACCGGCTGTTGTTCTGGCTGACGAACCTACCGGAAACCTTGATTCCAAAAGCAGCCACGAAATTGTTGAGCTATTGAAAATGTCAAATCAGAAATATAATCAAACCCTTATTGTTATTACCCACGATGAAAATATTGCATTGCAGGCTGACCGCATAATAGCAATCGAGGACGGAAGAATTACACGTGACGAGGTGAAACGGATATGAATATTTTCTCCAAAGTCACGTTGAAAACACTTTCGAGGAATAAAACACGCACACTTGTCACAATAATCGGTATTATTTTGTCTGCAGCAATGTTGACTGCTGTGACAGCCTTTATAACTAGTCTTCAGGGCTATATCCTTGGCGTGGCGGTGTATAATTATGGCGATTGGCATGGATGCCTTTATGATGCGGGGACAGATAAAACCGCGGAGCTGAAAAGTAATCAGGAGGTAATGAAGGTTGCGGAGTGTGAGAATATTGGTTATGCGGCTCTGCCTAACCCAAAATATGAATACTCGCCTTATATTTACATTATTGGCGCTGACAGTAATTTTAATACGATGATGCCTGTTTACATCACAGGGGGGAGACTTCCGGAGAAGACAGATGAGATCATATTACCGGATCATTTGCTGAAAAATGGAGGGACAGCGTTTTCTATAGGAGAAAGGATTACTCTGGATATCGGTGTACGGAAGTATGAGAATACAGTACTCAATCAGCAAAATATGTACATGAAGGATCAAAAAGGGGTGGTTCAGGAGAAGCTGGAAATTCATGAAACCCGTAACTATACAGTAGTCGGATTCTATGAACGCCCGAGCTTTGAGGACCCGTCTTCTCCGGGCTATACTGCTATTACGGTTATGGATGGCATCGAACGGGAAGGCAAGGTCTATGACGTATATTTTAAGCTTAAGAAGCCTGCCGGTATATATGACTTTATGTGGGCGGAGGAGCAAAAAGAGGGCTTCGGCGGCAGCTCATACAATGATGATGTGCTTATGTATAGCGGCGTAGCAAAGTATCCAACCTTTTATGCGGTTCTTTACAGCCTGGCAGCCATTCTTATCTTACTGATAATGGCCGGCTCTGTTTCGCTTATTTTTAATGCCTTTTCAATCTCCGTAAGTGAAAGGACAAAACAAATAGGGCTTCTGTCATCTGTCGGTGCTACTCAAAAGCAAATCAGGAAAAGTGTATTATTTGAGGCTGTGTTTGTAAGTATAATAGGTATACCAATCGGTATACTTTCGGGAATAGCGGGTATCGGTGTGACTTTTTTGTATGTCGGACAGAGATTTTCATCCCTCTACTCCGGTGAAGTACCTTATTCACTTTCACTCCATGTGAACCTCTGGACAGTTATGACAGCGGGGCTGTTTGCACTGATAACTGTTTTAATTTCGGCATGGATTCCTTCGAGGCGTGCGACACGTATTACAGCGATTGAAGCAATACGGCAGACAAACGATATTTCTGTAAAGACGAAGGATATACGTACATCAAAGCTCACTTACAGACTATTCGGGCTTGAGGGTGTTCTTGCCCGGAAGTACTTCAGACGCAGCAGGAAAAGGTACAGAACCACTGTCGTATCTCTGTTTATGAGCATAGTTCTGTTTATCTCTGCAAGTTCCTTCTGCTCATATATCAAGGATAGTGTTACGGATGTTTTTGAAACAAGAGATTATGATATCAGCTGGTATTATGATACTGAAACCAATACAGAGATGACCCCTCGTGAAGTGTATGAATTACTGGCTCAGACCAAGGGCTTGACAAACTCTGCTTATGCCTATGTCAAGGAGG
>JAEYON010000176.1 GCA_023411645.1 Bacillota bacterium
CTGCTATTGGTATCGCCAATGTTGATGCACACGTTGCAGTACCGTCACTGGGGATCACACAGCCGGGCAAGATGCTGATGATTATGGGCACCTCCACCTGCCATATGGTTTTGGGTAATGAGGAAAAAATTGTGCCCGGAATCTGTGGCGTTGTGGAAGACGGTATATTGCCAGGATTTTTTGGATATGAGGCTGGCCAATCCTGCGTGGGCGACCACTTCCAGTGGTTCGTTGAGAATTGTGTTCCTGCGGATTATGCGGATGAAGCTAAGAGTAGAGACATTTCCATACATAAGCTTTTGCGTGAAAAGGCGACTCAACTGAAGGTGGGGGAGAGCGGCTTGATTGTGCTGGATTGGTGGAACGGTAACCGCTCGGTGCTGGTGGATTTTGATCTGACAGGTCTCATTATAGGATGTACGCTTCAGACAAAGCCGGAAGAGATTTACCGTGCTTTGATTGAAGCTACTGCATATGGAACAAACATGATCATTGAAACCTTTGAAAAAAGCGGCGTCGGGATTGATGAATTGTACGCATGCGGCGGTATTGCCGAAAAGGATGAAATGATGATGCAAATTTATGCGGATGTGACAAACAGGGAGATCAGAATCTCAGATTCACCGCAAGCCGTGGCTCTTGGGTCGGCTATGTTCGGCGCGTTTGCGGCGGGTAAAGCATTGGGTGGCTATGACAGCATTTTTGAAGCGGCGAAAAATATGTCCAAGGTCAAAGAAGCTTATTACAAACCGAATGCTGCCAATGCGGAAGCTTACAAGAAGCTCTATGCCGAATACAAGCTGCTGCACGAATATTTTGGCAGAGGGGAAAATGATATCATGAAAAGACTTAAAAAGATTAAAGCCGAGGCCAGAGGCGAAGTATGATTTCAGTTAAAGTGCCCATTTACATAAGGATGGGCAGTAGTGTATATTGGTAGTGTGAGAGTATATTACAATGTGACATTATGGTGCTGGTAGGCACCTGATGTGAAACGGGTCAAATATGAATATTCGTACAACGCTGCAGAATACTTTTTACAATACAGAACCATTAACCGGGAAAGATTACGAATATAGCCGAAAAATGTCCATATTTGAAGGCTGCACTGCGAGGACTGTTTTCAACCTGACCAGTGGAGCCTTTCTTGCTGGATATGCAAGCTTTTTGGGTGCGGATGATGCATTCAACGGGATTATTGGAGCTATGCCTGTACTTGCGGGTGTGATGTCGCTCTTCTCGCCGATTTATTTTGAGAAAAGAGATAAAAGGAAGCTGCAAGTTCTTCTTCTGAATTTTCTGCATAGATTTATTCTGGGACTGATGGTGATTATTCCGCTGATTTCAGCGAACGCCGCACCAAGACTGTTCCTACTGGGAAGTTTTTACCTGCTGGCATATATGTCGATTGCCTTTGGTAATCCGGCAAGCAGTGCTATCCTGATCGACCTTACCCCGACGAACATACGGGGAAGGTATTTTAGTAAAAGAGAATCTTTCCTGCTTGCTGTAGGTATAATTGTTTCACTAATTCTTGGCAGAGTTCTGGATGGATTCAGGGATGCAGGCAATGAATACGGCGGTTTCGTGGTGGTATTTTCGGTAATATTGCTTTTTTCCTTTGGCAATGCGGCTTTTTGGTCTCAAATAAAAGAGCCTATTGTGAAAAGAAACAGGAAAACGTATTCGCTCAAGCAGATCATTTCTATACCTGTAAAAAATTCAGGGTTCAGAAAGATTATCATATTTTTTGTCCTTTACAATATTGGTATTCAGGTCGGCGGACCGTTTTTTTCCGTCTATATGGTCACGGGACTGAGGCTGGAGTATACCTATATCATGTTCATGGGTATGTTATCAACGTTTGTAAATGTAATTCTTGTACGTGTTTGGGGAAGGATCGCCGATAAAAAATCATGGAACTTTGTGTTGGAATATTCCATTATGCTTCTGGGGATTGTCCATTTTTCCTGGGTTTTTGTGAGCCATTCAACAGCCCTTATTTTGGTACCGCTTCTGCATATTGTCAGTGGAGCTGCTTGGGCCGGCATTGGTATATCGACCTTCAACATTCAATATATCTACTCGCCTGAGGAGGGAAGAACTGTTTACACGGGCTTTAACGCAGCCTTGGGCGGCCTGATGGGTTTCTTTGGCACTCTGGCAGGTTCGCTGCTGCTTGGCATTTTTGATAGTCTTGGATTGCAGCTTGCCACTCTAACTATTGGAGGAATGCAGATGTTGTTTCTGATATCAGGAGTAATGTTGATGATTTGTGCGGGCTATTCCCATTTCTTCATCAAACAGCCCGATACGGAGGGATAAATCTGTGACTGAATCTTTTGCTGCCGGGACCTACCTTTTTTCTGATGTGGAATCACGCAGCACCAATTCAGGTTTAAACACCCGGACCGTCGGTTCTTCCGGATAATTGGGAGAAACGTCCCCGCTTGCGATTGTGCCGGCTTTGCCTGCGGAGATGAGCTGCAGTACCATTGACGCCGCTTCACGGCCGAGATCCTTTTTTGGATGCCGGACAGTAGTGAGCTTCACAGGTCCGGACTCTGCAAGATAGGAATCATCAAAGCCTGTGACTGAGATTTCCTGAGGCACCTTCCGAGCCATTCCTGTCAGCAGCCTGACTGTTTCGCAGGCAATTTCATCATTATAACAGGTGACAGCATCAATTTCCGATCCTCCGGATATGATTGTCTGCAATGCAGCAAACGGCTTTGTGGCACGGTCTTCGGTATGAAACCAGATCACCTTTTCCGGATCATAGACAAGACCACTTTCTGATAATGCTTTCACATATCCTTTATGCCTGTTCAGACCCTGTACATCATCAGCCTTAAAAATACCGCAGATATTGCGATGTCCGGTTTTTACAAGATACATAACAAGGTCGTACATCCCGCCTGTATCATCCAACAGGACGCATGGCTTCCGGCCAAGCTGTTCATAGCAGCCATGTATGAATACGTAAGGAATATTATAGCTGTCAAGGGTTTCGTAGTATTTGATGTTCTGGGTATACAATGCACTTCGGGTCGGCTCCACGATCAGACCGGCGATATCTTTGCCAAGAATGTCCTTCAGACAGGCAACTTCCTTAAAGAAGTCGTTTCCCGTATTTTTAAGAATAATGCTGTAACCGTAATGGGATAACACCTCATCAATCCCATCGATAACCTGAGGGAAAATGTACTCTGAGATGTAAGTGGTTATGACACCGATGTTTCTGGAGTCTTTGCTTTTTCGAAGTATACCCGAGCTGAATGTGCCTCGTCCGTGCTCAGTGTATAGCAAGCCTTCATTGGCAAGCAGTGCAATTGATTTTCTGACGGTATGCCGGCTCAATGAGAATTTATTTGCCAACTCATTTTCTGAGGGAATCTTTTCGCCCGGCATGATGTGACCTGTAAGCATCTCATCACGCAGGTATTCCATAAGCTTGTAATATTTTGAGGTATTACTTTTTTTCAAGTGGCCTCCCGAATTTTCGCCTCCACGTCTTCTTTGCGAATGGTGCTCAAATATGAAAACTTATACTCAAGTGCTTTCTTCATACTTTCCAGAGCCTTTTCCGGTTCCCCGAGCTTCTCAAGCAAAAGCCCATAGTTGTAATACGGTTCGGGGAAGGCCGGTTCTTTGTCCATCAGCGCTTCATAGATTTCTCTGGACTTATCATACATATCAAGTAAGTAATAATTCTGACCCAGATTGTCCTGTATGACTTTATCTGATGAATTATAATCGTATGCTTCCAAATTAAACTCCAGAGCCTTTTCAAGATCCCCCTTCAGTATAAGAAGGTAACCGAGGCTTCCATAGACGGAGGTGGTCTTGTATGTCTGAATGACCTCCAGCAGCATGTCGGTCGCTGCGTCAAGTTCTCCCTTTTTCCACAGGACGAGAGCAAATATGGACTTGGTATAAGTAATGTCCCCGGGCGCTGCACTGCTCTTTAATACCTGCTGCAGAACCTCTTCGGCCTTATCAAGCTGTCCGCTCTTCAGTAAAAGGTAGCCATATGATACTATAATCCTTGGGCTTGCCTTTTTTGTTTTATATGCTCTTTGAAACCAGTCCAATGCTTCCTCCGTTAGTCCGAGGGAGTATTTTCGGCCGCCGATCATGTTAAATAGCATCGGTCTGAAAAGATAAAGCTGTAAGGCAAGATAAAGCAATATTGCTACTATCCCAAGCCAGATATTGCTCCAGGCAATCACAATCACAACGAGTGGAAGTACGAAATTTATTAGAGCTTTTTTTAGCATGCTATTCATGGCAAACCTCCAATTTGTTCTTTAACACCTTGATAAAACAAAGATAATTGTGTAGTTTTCGTTGCAGTACCAAATAATTATAAACCAAAGCACAGCGAAATTGCAAATATTTGAAACAGTTCACATATTGTATTTTTGTAAGATATTGTGGTATAATACTATGAAATAATGATTGCACCACAGCTTAACCAGCTTGTTGCGGTAGAAACAATATAAATAAAGCAAAGCGATGAATGAGGAAAGTAACCGATAGAGCATTTCAAGAGAGGGGTTGCCTTAGGCTGGAAGCGACTCTACTGCAAAAACCGGCGAAGTTCCCTCAGAAGCTGCATCCTGAAATTGTTATGGATCATCATCTATTATGGTTTTATAACAACAGTAGGAGATGCCGGTGCCTGACCGTTACTGTACAGGATGCAATAGACCGTATCTGAGCTTTGGATCAAGACACAATAATTGCTCCAGGCAGGATAAGCAAGTTGCATACAAGAGCCCGCCTAAACGCGGGAATTCGGGTGGTACCGCGGAGTTCAGCCTTCGTCCCTTTCTGGGGATGGAGGCTTTCATATTTTTTATAGCCTTAATATATAAAGGAGGAGCGTTTATGAAAGAACAGTTGAACAACATAAAGCTGGAAGCGGACAAAAAGCTAAATGAAGTAAAATCTTTAGCAGATCTTGAAAACCTGCGACTTCAGTTTTTGGGCAAGAAAGGTGAACTGACAGCGGTTCTGAGAGGTATGGGCGCACTGTCTGCGCAGGAGAGACCAATTATTGGTCAGCTGGCCAACGATGTCAGAAATTATGTGGAAGGCAAGCTGGAGGAGGCTGTGAAAAGCCTGCAGAATAAAGAACGGGAGCAGAAGCTGCAATCAGAAGCAATTGATGTGACAATCCCGGGAAAGAGACGTTTTATCGGGAAGAAACACCCGCTGAGCATCGTACTCGATGAAATAAAGGATGTGTTTATTTCTTTGGGCTATGAGATCGCAGAGGGGCCTGAAGTCGAGCTGGACTACTACAACTTCGAGGCATTGAATATTCCTGACGGGCATCCTGCCAGGGACGAGCAGGATACATTTTATATCAATGAAAAGATGCTGCTGCGCAGCCAAACCTCGCCTGTACAGATTAGAGTCATGGAACAGATGAAACCTCCGATTAAGATCATCTGCCCAGGCAGGGTCTATCGTTCTGATGCTGTAGATGCCACCCATTCACCTATTTTCAATCAGGTAGAGGGTCTGGTGGTAGACCGGGGCGTCACAATGGGAGATTTGATAGGAACGCTTCAATTATTTGCACGCAGACTCTTCGGAGAAGAAACGAAAATAAGGCTGAGACCGCATCATTTCCAGTTTACGGAACCAAGCGCGGAAGTGGATGTAAGCTGCTGGGCTTGCGGCGGAAAAGGCTGCAGGATATGCAAGAATGAAGGCTGGATTGAGATTCTCGGCGCAGGAATGGTACACCCGAAGGTCCTTCAGAACTGCGGGATCGATCCAAATGAGTTCAGCGGCTTTGCATTTGGTCTCGGTGTAGAAAGAACCACCATGGGACGGTTTAATATTGATGATCTCAGGCATTTGTATGAAAATGACATGAGATTCCTGAAACAGTTTTAATTAGGACAGATGTGACAATGAATTAATGAAGGGAGATACTAATATGAAACTGCCATTAAAATGGTTGAAGGATTTTACAGATATAAAGGCTGATGTCAAGAAATACGCCGATGCGCTGACGCTCTCGGGGTCAAAGGTTGAGGGGTTCGAGACGTTGGGAGAGGAAATCGATAGGGTGGTGGTCGGAAGAATCCTTTCCGTGGAAAAACACCCGGATGCTGACCGGCTTCTGGTGACCAAGGTAGATGCAGGCAATGAGACAATTCAAATCGTCACCGGCGCAACCAACATCAAAGTAAACGACTTGATTCCTGTCGCATTGGACGGTTCCAGCCTGCCGGGCGGAAAGAAGATCAAGAAGGGCAAGCTTAGAGGCGTGGAATCCTGCGGTATGATGTGCTCAATCTCCGAGCTTGGCGTTACAAAGGAAGACTTCCCAAATGCCGCAGAGGATGGAATATTTATATTGGAGGAGGACTGTGTCCCCGGTACGGACATTAAAGAAATTCTGGGACTGAATGATACTGTCGTTGAGTTCGAAATCACCTCCAACAGGCCCGACTGCTTCAGCATTTTGGGGCTGGCAAGAGAATCCGCAGCCACCTTCGGTACCGATTTCAAAAAACCGGAGATTCGTGTGAATGAGCTTGGAGATCTTATTGAAGGGCAGGCGACTGTTGAGATTCAGGCTCCGGAGTTATGCAACCGCTATGCTGCCAGAATTGTAAGAAATGTGAAAATTGAGCCGTCTCCGGCATGGATGCAGGAGCGTCTGAAGGCTGCGGGTGTCAGACCGATTAGCAATATCGTTGACATAACCAATTATGTCATGCTCGAATACGGACAGCCAATGCATGCTTTTGACCTGGAGAATCTCGGAGGGCATAAGATCATTGTCAGAAGGGCCGCAAATGGTGAAAAAATGCAGACACTGGATGGACAGGACAGAGAACTGGATAGTTCCATGCTGGTGATCGCAGATGCTGACCGTCCCGTTGCGGTGGCTGGTGTAATGGGCGGAGCCAATAGTGAAATCACTCCTGAAACAAAGACTATCCTGTTTGAATCTGCTAACTTCAACGGCACTTCTGTACGACTGACCGCGAAGAAGCTAGGCATGAGGACAGAGGCGTCCGGACGTTTTGAGAAGGGTCTTGACCCGGAGAATGTGATTGACGCGATCAACCGCGCCGCTCAATTGGTTGAAGAGCTTGGTGCGGGTGTAGTCTGCAAAGGAATCGTAGATTGTTATCCCGTCAAAGCAAAAAGAAGAACGATCCCGTTTAATCCCGTACAAATCAATACTCTGCTGGGTACGGACATTGATGCGGATGTGATGAAAAATATTTTTGCCAGACTTGAGATAGAGGTAAATGATACGGCCGGAACGGTTACCGTCCCAACCTTCAGACCTGATCTGGAATGTGAAGCGGATCTGGCGGAGGAAGTGGCCAGATTCTATGACTATAACAATATAAAGGCTACACTGCTGGAAGGTAAGGCAGCAACGATTGGCGGAAGAACTTATAAACAGAAGCTTGAGCAGATCATTGCCGAGACGATGCGATCCTGCGGCCTTTCAGAGATATATACTTACTCTTTCACCAGCCCAAAGGTATTTGATAAGATTAATCTGCCTGCGGACAGCGAGCTGCGCAGGACGGTTGTTATTACCAACCCGCTGGGGGAGGACTACAGTATTATGAGGACAACAACGCTGCCTGACATGCTGGGGGTGCTCGCTACCAACTATAACAGGAGGGTAGAGAAAGCTGCGCTCTTCGAAATGTCCCATGTTTATCTGCCCAAGAGCCTGCCTCTGACAGAGCTGCCCAATGAAAAACAAGTGCTGACGCTTGGAATGTATGGCGGCAATGTCGACTTCTTTGATTTGTCGGGAGCAATAGAGGAACTGATGTCTGTACTTGGTATTAAAGAATTCAGCTTAGAAGCTGTCTATGACAATCCATCCTTCCATCCCGGGCGAACAGCTAAATTGATTATTAACAGCACAGATTGCGGTATCATTGGAGAGGTTCATCCTGCTGTCTCAGAGAAATTTGAAGCGGCGCAGAGGAACTATATTGCCATGATTGATATCGAGCCGCTCATTAACAACGCTGTTTTAAAACCCGAATATAAGCCGCTGCCGAGGTTCCCGGCCGTAACGCGGGATATCGCGATGCTTGTGGATGATAGTGTTCCTGTAAAGCAGATCGAGAACCAGATAATTTTAAAGGGTGGAAAGATCCTGGAGGAAGTCAGATTGTTTGACGTATATAAAGGCAAACAGGTACCGGATGGAAAGAAGAGTGTTGCGTATTCCATTCTGTTCAGGTCTGCGGATCGGACATTGACCGACGAAGAGGTTGGAAAGGCAATGGCGGACATCATTAAAGCATTGTCCGAAAAACTAAACGCACAACTGAGATAAGGATAGAAGAGGAACGTGAGATCAGGTTTAGTGCCTTTAAAGTAAGAAGGATGTGTTAATGCCGTAAAAAAAGGGATGTCTCAAATCAGATAAAATCTGGTTAGGGACAGTCCCTTTTTTTCATCTGGAGTAAAGCATTATTTCATTTGCTGCTCGGCTTGTGCGATCATTTTCTTGACCATCTGTCCGCCAATTGG
Source organism: Bacillota bacterium (assembly GCA_023411645.1). Lineage (GTDB taxonomy): Bacteria > Bacillota > Clostridia > Acetivibrionales > DTU013 > JAEYRF01. Next base: position 8,545 of record JAEYON010000176.1, read on the forward strand.
ACCGCCCTCGTGTCCGTTCTGTGCAGCCGTCAGATTTCCCTTATAATGATCGTTGTTTTCTTTAACAAACTGTTCCATGCCTATTTCCTTTGCACATTCCATCTTGAATCTGTTCAATGCTTCTCTTTTTTCTGGTACAAGCGGCGTTTTCGGCCTTGACATGGTATCACTCCTTCTTTTAAATATTTTTTCATCATTATTTTTTACGGATTCGCAAATAATACACTGTAAGATGTTGAATTTATTGATTAGAAATTAGCAATTTGGTATAATTGCCTAGACAATAGTTGGATATAGAAGCTATTCGATACAGGAGGTTTAACTATGCATAGAATTGGTCTGGATTATACAAATGCTTTATCGTTTGTCAAGGAAACAGAGATATCATATCTATCTCCATTTATAAAGGCAGCGCACGAAATGCTGCACAATAAAACAGGTGCAGGAAGCGATTATCTTGGCTGGGTTGATTTGCCAAAGACTTATGACAAGGCTGAATTTACCAGGATCAAGGCAGCTGCCGAAAAAATCAGGGCAGATTCCGACGCCTTAGTTGTAATTGGAATAGGCGGGTCCTATCTTGGAGCAAGAGCTGCGATAGAGGCGTTGACCCACTCCTTTTACAACCTGCTGCCAAAGGCGGACAGAGGCGCTCCGGAGATTTACTTTGTTGGCAACAGCATCAGCTCGACATATATTACAGAGCTGTTGGAGCTTTTAAAAGACAAGGATATTTCAGTGAACGTTATCTCCAAATCCGGCACAACTACCGAACCTGCCCTTGCTTTCAGAGTATTCAGGGAATACATGGAGAAAAAATACGGGAAAGCTGAAGCCTCAAAGAGGATCTATGCTACTACGGACAAAGCCAGGGGAGCGCTTAAAAAATTGTCGGATGAAGAGAATTACGAGAGCTTTATAATTCCCGATGATGTTGGAGGAAGATATTCAGTTTTAACACCCGTTGGACTTCTTCCTATCGCAGTGGCAGGGATCAATATTGATGAAATGATGAAGGGCGCCGCCGATGCACAAGAGTTATACAGTGACCCTTCTGTGGCCACCAACGAATGCTATCAATATGCGGCTGTCAGGAATGCACTTTATGAAAAAGGCAAAACTACAGAGATCATGGTCAACTACGAGCCCTCAATGCATTTCTTCACCGAATGGTGGAAGCAGCTCTACGGAGAAAGTGAAGGAAAGGATCAAAAGGGCATTTTCCCTGCCGGCGTGGATTTCACTACGGATCTTCACTCTATGGGACAGTACATCCAGGATGGCTTGCGCAATATATTTGAGACTGTGCTGAACATTGAGCAGCCGAGGAAAAATATGAACATTAAAGAGGAGAAGGATAACCTTGATGGTTTGAACTTCCTTGCGGGCAAAAATATCGACATGGTGAATAAAAAGGCAATGCAGGGGACCATTCTTGCACATACTGACGGCGGAGTGCCTAATATGGTAGTCAATATCCCTGAAATGAGCAGCTACTGGTTTGGAAACGTTGTCTATTTCTTCGAAAAGGCCTGCGGAATCAGTGGGTTTCTTCTGGGTGTCAATCCGTTTGATCAGCCGGGAGTAGAGGCTTACAAGAAGAACATGTTCGCGCTCCTTGGGAAACCGGGATATGAGGAGGAGAAGGCAAGGCTGGAGAAACGATTAAAGAAGTGATGTTGCATTGGGTGCCGACAATACTGATCGGCACTCTTTTTGTGTATTGAAGGTTGTGATTTTTAAGGAATTGTACAAATCAGCACCTCGGGGCGTGACAGGAAGCGCAGCGGCAAGACCCCGTTCCCGGTGCCTCTATTCAGATAGACTTTGATATCATTGATCCTTTTCAGGCCCCTTGTTATACCCATTTTGCAGAGCTGATCGTTTCGAAGCATTAAGAATTCAAAGTTAAAGGGCATCCATATCTGACCGCCGTGAAAATGGCCGGCAAACATGTAATCTACAATTTTCCCGGGGATACTCAGCGCTAAATCCGGATTGTGTGTTATCGCGATCTTCGGAGCACCGGGGATACAACCAATCATAGCCTTTTCAATATCAGGACAGCCGAACCGCAGGTCGTCGATCCCGATAATGTTATATTTTTTACCGCACTTTTCCACAATCACAGTTTTATTTCTAAGAACTTCCACGTTCAGAGCTTCAATTTCTGCGATAAAATTATCCAGTCCGGCGATGTTGCCGCCAAAGGCTTTAATATCATGATTGCCAAGGCACAGAATGGTACGGTAGCCCTTGGAGATGATCCCCAAATATTTTAAAAAATCCATTGCATGCACAGGTGTATTGATGTAATCACCGGTCAAAAGAATGACATCAGGATTTTCTTCCTTAACTACCTTTCGGATTTTTTGCGCAGATATCCCTGTCATATAGACGTGAAGATCCGTCAGATGCATTATTCGAAGACCGGTTCCGCTGCGGGAAAAGTCCAGCCTTTCTACTTTCAGCCAGGTGGTCTCAAAGGTCATATATATAAATACAAGTGCTATAAAGATCAGAATGCAAATAACAACCATGATGCTTTTCTCCTGTAGTTAATATATTTAATATACCAATTGCCTGAGGTTACAGCAACCAGAATTTTGGCCATGTTTGTTTGACTATTGTCCACATTCAAAATATAATGAAAGTATAAAGCAAAGATCGGATTCTAAAACACAAACCAGCCGGAAGCGTGGAGATGTATATGAAAGGCGGAGCCTGTGACAGATGTCAGGAACTGAAGATCGATCCGGAAAAGGTCTCAAGAGTGAAGTCCTGTATGATCGGGGATGAGGAAGCGCTGAGACTTGCCGAAGTATTTAAGGTACTTGGAGATCATACTAGAATCAAGATTATTTTTGCCCTTTCATGCTGTGAAATGTGCGTATGCGACATAGCTGAGACAATCGATATGACGCAGTCTGCAGTTTCTCATCAGCTTAGGCTGATGAGGAATATGAGGCTTGTAAAATATAGAAAGGAAGGCAAATCGGTCTATTATTCACTGGATGATGAACACATTCTTCAACTGTACAGTCAGGGCATGGATCACGTAAAGCATGGCCGGTCCGGGACTGCAGACGACCCCGATATGGGAGAATAGCGCTTAAGAAGATGTGGAGCATCGCGATAGTACCGGACAATTTATGGACAAGACTAATTTTTCTGTAAGGAAATTCAAATACGAAACACATCTGCATACCAAGGAAGGAAGCGCATGTGCAGAGAGCACAGGAGCGCAGATGGTGCGTGCGCATTATGAAGCGGGCTACTCGGGGATTATTATCACAGACCATTTTCTTAACGGAAATACAACCGTACCTAGGAATCTGCCCTGGGAGGAACGTATCGAAAGGTTTTGCGCCGGGTATGAAAATGCATTGAAAGAAGCGAGAAATCTGCCGATATCAGTTTTTTTCGGTTGGGAATATGCAGACCGCGGTATTGAATTCCTTACCTACGGACTCGGAAAGGACTTTTTACTATCCTACCCCGATATGCTCTCCTGGCCTATAGAAAAATATCTAACCATCGCTAGGCAGCACGGCGGCTTTATTTCACAGGCGCATCCGTTCAGAGAGGCCTGGTACATAAGGGAAATAAGGCTATATCCGGAGTATGTGGACGCCATTGAGGTACGAAATGCCAGAAATGAGGATCCTAAATTCGATGAGCGGGCGTTTGCGCTTGCGAAGGAGCATTCGCTGTTTCAAACGACCGGTTCGGATACGCACAGCAAAGATTGCATGAATGGCGACGGTATGGAGTTTGACTATGAGATCAATTCAATTGAGGAGTTCATTGAGGCAGTGAAGAAAAAGGGAGCTGCCAGATGACCTGCATAAAGCAGTACCCTACTTTTTATTATTTACGATGGAAGCTTTGGGATACCATATTTAGTATATTTTCTTCCCGGCAAGCTTGTAATCTGCTATCTCCAGCTTGCGAATAATATTGATCCCATAGGGACATGTGGACATGCATACTCCGCACTTTGTGCATTGGTCCGCTTTTACGCTCAAGGAAGCATATCTATCCGCTGCCAATCCCTTGTTTCCAAACCAGAAGCGAAGTCTCTCCCTTAAGGAGTATTCTGCGGCATCATTTATTATTCCGCTTGCCATCTGTCTGTCAAAATATCCTTCGTAACGGAAAATTTCAGGTATAGGTACCCCTTCCGGACAGATATCGCAAAGCTTGCACTGTCTGCACACATAGTTACCCAATTCAGGCGCATTTTTATAGAGCTCCTCTTTCTCCGTGTCTGTAATAGGAGAAAATTCATTTACATAGCATAAATCCCTCTGTAACATATCCGCGTTGTTTATCCCTGTCACCACGACGGATACAGGCTGGCTAAGCGCATATTTGAAAGCCTGGGGAGCCGATTTCCAGAGTAAGCCGTCTGCCAGCGGTTTCATCAGTATAATGGCAGAGCCCTTTTCCTGTGCCAAGGGTATCAGCTCATCCTCTATCTCAGGAAAATTAAAGCGGTCATAATAATTGATGGTTGACATCACTGCATCAAAGGGATATCTTTTTAAAGCCGCAATGAGCACATCGGGCTGCCCATGCATGGAAATTCCGACAAACCTTGCTTTTCCATGGCGTCTGGCTTCCTCATATCCCTCCATGGCCCCGCCCGGTCCCAAAATGGTTTCGAGCTCCTCCATGGTTCCTACTGCGTGCATCAGTATCAGATCCACATGATCTGTATTAAGATGAGCAAGACTGCGGTCAAGGCTGGCAATAAAGCCTTCTTTCCTACGCTCTCCGGTCTTGGTGGCCAGAATGAACTCCTGCCTTCTGCCGCAAACCGATTTACCAATCTTGAGCTCTGATTCCCCATTGCCATAAGATGCTGCAGTTTCTATGTAATTTCCGCCTGCATCCAGATATGTATTCAGTAAAAACCCGGCATCCTTTACTGGTATCTCCAGAAGATGAAAACCACCGAATCCCAAAATGGATGTTTCCAGACCGGTTTTTCCGAATTTCCTTTTCTCCATTATCTGCATCTCCATTCATGATAAATTCTTAATAATTTCACGATAACGCATCGTTGCCAATGCGCTTGGCTTACCTTTCTTGCAAAAGGATAGTTCCGCCAGTTTCGAAACAACGCGCTCAGGTCGATTTTATCATAAATAGGCAAATAAACACAATCCCGATAGATGCTCCTTGGAACAGTCACACAGGTTCCGGATCCGTGAAAAAACTTTATCAATTCTTAATAAATGCTTTAATACTTCTTTGAACTTACTCTGTACACTGATTTCAGTGGCAAAAATGCCATAATAAATTAGGAGTGTGAAAGATTATGAAAAACAGGAAGTATTTAAAAATCGGAGCGGTGGTTCTGCTAAGCGTAATATTATTGGTTACTGCGGTCCTGACAAGCTATGCATCCAACAATGCGTATGGGGAGTTAAAAATGCTGATGCGTGAGTACCGCGCAGAGCGTGTTGAGATCGACAGCATGACACTTCACATGGAAATGGATATTACAGATAACGGTGAGAATGTATTACGTTTCACAGGCGACATAAAAACCGCGGATGACAAGAAAAACAAGAGCGGGCAGTTTCAAGTAACGAAGCAAGGTGTAGAAAATGTTTTCGAGGTCTATAGCAAGAATGATACTGTCTTGTTTCATTTGAATGGTTCGGAAAATTGGTACCAGACGACATCTGCTGAGAACTGTTCTTATGATGAAGATCAATTCTCAAGGCGTAGGGGCACAGAAGATATGAATGATAATCAGCAACTGCAAGAAAGCCTGATGGATGCGATAATGGGGGACTTGAAGGACCAGATTGCACTGGTTGAGTCAAATGGTCTTCGCACATTTTCCCTCACGTTAGACAAGAGTAATATGCCTGTGCTTGTTCAGACTCTGTTTTCAATTGCAGAATTTCGCGATGATACGAGACATCAAGATGACGCTGTTATGTTGAATCTACCTGAAGAGCTTCAGGATGAAATTGGCGGAATGATGGATTGCGAGGATTTGGCGGAAATCACTAGCAATAGAGTTCTTGAAGTAATCAATATATCTCTCTCAGTCGATGAAAAAAATCAGCCAAAGAATATTGATCTTTCTATGAGATTTTCTGGTACTGCTAAAGATGGCACCGCTCATGTTATAGAAGTCGATTGCAGCGTGGCACTTTCAAATATTAACACTACAGTACCTGATGAAGTAAATGTAGATCCTTCATCAATTACAATAATTGAGACAGAGCAGTTTGAGAACTGCCGTTAAGCAGGAGGATTATAATGGGAGAGATTTTAAAAGTGGTTGATGTCACGAAAAAGTATAAAAACGGCAGGGGGATAGAAAATATCTCCCTTCCGATGAATAAAGGGGAGATTCATGTAAGAA